>JBEKCW010000182.1:0-9624 GCA_050014675.1 Occallatibacter sp.
GAGATAAGAGAAAAGAGATAAGAGAAAAGAGATAAGAGAAAAGAGATAAGAGAAAAGAGATAAGAGAAAAGAGATAAGAGAAAAGAGATAAGAGTTAAGAGCTGAGAGCTAAGAGTTAAGAGCTGAAAGCTGAGAGCTCGTCCATTCGAGCCTTACAATCTTTTTATGAGCAATGGCTGGCAGTATCCGCACAGGCGGTGGAATCCGCTGCGGCAAAGCTGGGTGCTGGTTTCGCCGCACCGCACGCAGCGGCCCTGGCAAGGCGAAGTGGGGCAGAAGACTGCGCCTTCAGGCGTGTCCTACGACCCTGAATGCTACCTGTGCCCCGGGAACAAGCGGGCCGGCGGCGCCGAAAATCCTGCTTATGAAAATGTGTTCGCGTTTGTAAACGATTACTCGGCCCTGCTGCCTGATTTGCCTGCCGTCGAAGACACTTCATCGTCTCCGCTGCTGGCTGCCGAGGCCGCGCGCGGCTTATGCAAAGTGCTCTGTTTCCATCCCGATCACAGCCTGACGCTGGCGCGGATGACGCGCGAAGAGATTCGCTTGGTGGTTGACGCCTGGACCCACGAGTACGGAGAGATTGGCGGCATCGACTGGATCGAGTACGTGCAGATCTTCGAGAACCGCGGGGCCATGATGGGCGCCAGCAACCCGCACCCTCACTGCCAGATATGGTCTACCAGTTTTGTTCCAGACGAGCCGGCGGCGGAGACCGCGGCCCAGCACGAACACCTGGCCCGCAGCGGCCAATGCCTGCTCTGCGATTATGCTGCTACCGAGCTTGCTGCCGGCGAGCGGGTGGTGTTTGCGAACGAGCATTTTGTCGCGCTGGTTCCTTGGTGGGCGGTGTGGCCATTTGAGGTGCTGCTTTTGAGCCGCCGCCACGCCGGCGCGCTGCCCGGGTTTTCAGCGGATGAGCGCGATTCGCTGGCCGACGCGCTCAAGCGAATCACGACCCGCTTCGATAATCTCTTCGAGACCAGCTTTCCTTACACGATGGGATTCCACCAGTCGCCGACCGATGGGGAGGCGCATCCAGAGTGGCATTTCCACGGGCATTTTTACCCTCCGCTGCTGCGCTCGGCCACGGTGAGGAAGTTCATGGTGGGTTTTGAGATGCTCGGCATGCCGCAGCGGGACATTACGCCGGAGTCGGCTGCGGAGCGGCTGCGGGCGTGTTCGGAGGAGCATTTCTGGGCGCGGGGTTGATTGGGGTTGGCTAGCCAGCGAGTCAGCGAGTCAGCGAGTCAGCGGTTGAGGTTCGTGCTGTCCCACCCAAGCGAAGCTTGGATGGGGCACCCAGGGTTTGTGCTTGGTTGAGATGGGTTGGGTTGGGTTCGTGCTATCACACCCAAGCGACAAAAACAGAGACGTCGCCAGGATGGGGCAACCGTTTTTGTGGTGGGTCACACTTCTTGATAACGGTTTTCGACCGGTTTTTCGCGCATTGAAAAGGGGCTCTTCCTGGCGAAAGAGCCCCTTTTTAATGCAAAGCAGGTCAGGGTTAGTTGACTGTCACGGTGAAGGTTGCGGTTTCTGTAGTGGTGGCCTTATCGTTGCCAGTGCCTTGCACGGTGAAGGTGTAGGCGCCGGGGCTGGTTGCGGTGCTGGTGTTTTGCGCAACGCCGCCTCCGCAGGCTGAGAGCGTTCCGAGGCCAGCGATGAGAACGACGAGGCCGATGAGCGCGCGCCAGCTCTTGCGCCTGGCCGGGATGCCGAGGAAGACCAGGAATGCGAGCGCCGTTCCGCCCGCTCCGTAGAGCGTCTTGAACGGATTGGCTGGATTGCCATGATTCATGGCCGCATTCGAGGTGGTGGTCACGGTTGCGGTGCCGCTTCCGGTAGGCGTGTCAGTCGAGCCTCCGGTGTAGGTGATGGTTCCCGATGCGAAGCATGTGGGAAGGTTGACGGCAGTGGACGGTTGACTGGTTATAGAGCAGGCGTTCAGGGTTACCACGCCCACGTATCCGGTGGTGCTTGCCTGGCCGGTAATGGTTGAGCTTGACGAGGTGCCCGGCGAGACTGACGCAGGCGAAGCCGTCGCGGCCGACAGGGCGTAGCTTGCCTGGGTGACCGTTACCGACACCGTGCCTGGAGTGCCGATTGAGTAGAGGCTGTCGCCGGAGTAGGCCACCGATACGGTGTCAGTTCCGGCGTTCAGGCTGTTGGCGGGAATATTGATGGTAGCGGCGCCCCCGCTGAGTTGGGCGGTGATTCCGCTGGCGAGCGTGCTGCCGCCGGTAGCGGCACTTGAAGTTGCGGTCACAGTTCCGCTCGGAGCCGTGGCGGCCGTTCCGGTTAGCGTTACGTTCAGGGTCAGGGTTCCGGTGGTGTCAATGCCGGTAGAGGGGGTCGCGGTCACGTTGATGGAGGGCACCACAAGGGCCGTACTGACCATCAGGATGGTCGTGGTTCCCATGGCCGAACTATAGTTGCTGTCGCCGCTATACGTCGCGGTTAGCGTGTCGGTTGTGCCTGTCGCGCTTCCGGGCAGGTCGCCGGCAGGGATGGTGAAGTTGGCGGCGCCGTTCACAAGCGTGGAGGCGGTCGAGCTGTATGTGCCGCCGCTCAAGGTCACGGTTCCTGTTGGGGCTACGACGCCAGGTCCGGCCACACCGACGGTGACGGTCACCGAGTTGGCGACATTTCCCTCGGGCGGCGCCGAGACGGTGACCGCGGCTATTGCCGCCGCGACATTTACGGTTAAGGTCTGGCTGGCGGATTCGTAGACTGCATCACCGCTATAGCTGAGTGTCAGAGTATCGGTTCCCGGCGCCAGAGTGCCGGCCGGGATGGTGATGGAGATCGCTCCGGCTGACAATGTTCCGCTGTTGTCGGAGCCGCCTCCATCCACGGTGATGGTTCCAGTAGGAACGCCGCTGCCGCCGCTGACAGTTACGGCAATCACCAGGCTGAGGCCGGAGGCCAGAGAGATGGTGCCTGATGTCGCGGCGGGCGTGGTGGTGACGTTCAGCGTGGCAGCCGCTGTGCCCGCGTCTGAGGTCCACGCATTGACTACGTTGGCTATATTCAGCGAGCCGAGTCCGGTGGCGAGGTTGTAGCCGGCGGTTGCGTTATAGGCGGGGGTGGTTCCCGAGCTTACCAGAGTTCCCACTACATCGCCGGAGTTCAATGCGGCGCAATTGGGAGAAGCTGCGCCGGGATACTGGCCGCCCTCGAGGGCCAGGCCCTGGTAGTCGCAGGGCATGGTGTTGGTGCCTTGATCGATGCTGTTGAAGTTGCACGAGCTTGAGGGCGGCCCTTCAGCGCTGCAGCTGGAGTAGGTTTGCAGTTTGGCGATCGCGTAGAGCTGGGGATTGGCCAGGCCCTGCGCGGCGCCTTCGTTCTGGTTGACGAGGGCCATTACGCCGGCCATTTCTGGGCTTGCTACCGAGGTTCCGCCCACTTCAAGTGAGAAGGCGTTGGAAGTGGCGCTGGTGCCGTAGGTGCAGGTAGCGACTGCGGAGACACAAAAGAGGGTGGCGCTGTCGAGCGAGCCGTCGCCGGCGAAGAAGCTTACGTCGGGAAGGTCGCGCACGCCGTCTGAAGGTATGCCGGTGACTCCTGACTGCCAATAGGGTTTCTGCCAGCCGTCGTTGGAGAGGGGGATGGAGCCGCTGCTGCCGTTGTCAACCGAGTTCGCCGTGCTGTTGCAGGTGCCAACCGCAGCGGAAGTGGTGTCGTTGGCCACGCAGTTGCTGGCGCCACCGCTGCCACCTACCGTGTCGACGAAGGTTGAGAGGTTCGTTTGGTATTGCTGGTCGATGGTGTACCAGTCGTTGTACACAAAGTTGCAACTGGCTTCAGGGTTCGAAGTGGTGGACGCGCCTACCAGCGGTTCCAGGCTCTGAAGGTAGGCGGCCCATATGGGGTTTAGGCACGAGTCGTTCCACGGAGTTTCAGGCACGTATCCTTTGGCGCTTGCGCCCTGCGTCGTGTTCGAAGTGTTCCAGTAGGGGCCAGGGCTGGACGTGGAATTGGGGCAGCCGTTGATGGCGGTTCCATCGGAGCTGTAGACGGGCTTGCACCAGCTGAAATCGGTGCCGCCGACCGCGGTGTTGAACGGGGTGGAAGCGATGCCGTTGACCGAGAGGCCATACTGCGATTCATAAGGGTTTCCATAGTAGGAATCTTCGCCATCGTCGCAGGAGGGCGAGCCTGAGTCGCCGGTGGCAACGAAGACCGAGATGCCTTCAGCGGCGGCCGACTGCCACAGGTCGTAATAGGCCACGTTGCTGGCCTCGCCCATGCCGAGTTCGCACTCGCCGTAGCTAAGGGTCAGGATGCTGGCTGGCGCGACTTGCTGCACGCCCGCGGTGCAGCACTGGACGTTATGGTTGTCGACGACGAATTGGGAGTCCTGGAAGACGGGATCGTTGGTTGGGTCGGTCTGGCTGTTGTAACCGGAGGTGACGAGCACAATCTGCGCGCCCGGGGCAACTGCGCCTGAAACCTCGGAGTCAAGCGAGTTTTCTTCAAGGTCGCCGAGTCCGCAGGCGGCTGCGCCGGTGGTGTCGGTGCAGGTTCCGGGGTCGATTCCGTTGGCGCCCTTCACCTCTTCGACGGGCAGGCCGGCAGGCAATCCAAAGGCGCTGCGGTAGGTGACCACATCGGTCAAGTCGATGTCGCTGGTTCCGGCAATCGCAATGGTTTGCCCTGTGCCGGTGATGGGCTTGCTGGCGTTCCACAGCGGGAGCACGTTGTAGATGGTCGCGAAGTCGTAGGGCGAGACATCCTCTTCAAGATAGGCCAGAGTGCCTTCGCTGCTGTTGCCGGGCACGCCGATACCGAATTGGGGCTTGACCCGCGTAAGGGAACTGGGGGTGACCGCTTTTGCGACCGAACCGTTTGGGGCTGCGACGCGCTGCCACTTGCCTGCCTGCTGGTTGAATTGAACCACGTTGCCGATGTGGTGCAGGGGATGCGGCAGGAAGTTATGCAGGCCCTTGACGCCGAGGACGACGGGCGCAATGGCCTCGGGGATCTGCGGGTCGCTCATGTTGGCGATGTGCGGCTTGCCGTTGACCGAGAGGTGATGAATCTGAGTATGGAAGGCATTGGTCACCTGGCCGGCGGTGCCGCTGAAGCTGATGGTCATGCGGTCTCTTGACACGCCAGTGACCGCGAATCCCTTGCTCGTCAGCCAGCCGGTAAGGGCGGTGATGTCCTGCTGTGCCGGGCCGTAGAGCTGGCCCACCTGGTCGGGCGTGAGCCAATGGTGATAATTGGGCGAACCGGTTTCGTACTCGCTCTGAACGAAGGCGTCAAAGTCGGCCTGCTGTTCATGGGTGCGGCTCAGCACCAGGGTGAGTCCGGCCATGGGGAGGGAATCGCTCACCTGCCCGCGGTCGTTTTTTGAGATAGCGCGGGGATTGACGTTGCCTTTCAGCGGTACAAGCTGACTTTCGTCGATGGGGCCGACGATGCGGACGGAAGACGAGGGTTGCTGCGCCGGCGAAACGGCTGAAAACAGGAGTGCACTCGCGAGTGCGAAGAGGGGGAGTGTACGCAGAGTTGCCATGGTGTTAGATCCTGGGACCTTTCTTCGGTGAGAACTGCCGATTCGAGCGATTCGAGTTTCAAATGATTGCGCCGTGAAGCCAGTTCAATCGGCGGGGTTGATCTGCGTGGTGCGGCGAGACAGGACAACATTAATGCAAACGGGCGGCGCGAGAAAAAGTGGCGCGGCCAACGGCGATTTTTTCAAGGAAAAACGTACCTGATATAGAAGAATACTTCGAATTACTTAGACGGAAGGAATCGGGTTGCGATGACTGGGGCGGCGACAACGTGAGGGCAACAACTGCTCGGATTTCGTGGGTGTTCATCGAATCTCGATCTATTTGACTGTTGTTTTGACTCGCGGCGGCACACAAAGGTTGACCTTTTTCAGAAAGTTTCGTCGGCAAGGGCCGAGGGATGGCGCAGCGTCACGCGGAAAGATGCTGGGGACGATGCGCCGTTGGGTCTGGGCCGGGACAAGATCGAAATGGGTCGAAAAAACGGGCAAACGAGAGGCTGTTCGAGGCTGGCTGATTGCAATAGACAATTCATTTCGAATCGTATATTATTCGACTTTCATCGGACAGGTGATTTTGCGTGCGCGTTTCCTTATTCATTACCTGTTATAACGATACGCTGTTCCCCGAGACCGGACGAGCGGTAGTTGCCCTATTGGAACGATTGGGCGTTGAGCTGGATTTTAAACCCCGGCAGACCTGCTGCGGCCAGATGCACGCCAATACCGGCTTCAGGGCGGAAGCCTATTCGCAGGCCAAGCGATTTGTAAGGCTGTATCAGGACGCTGAGAACGTGGTGATTCCCTCGTCTTCGTGCGTGGCCATGATTCGCGATCAGTACGCCGGCCTGTTTGAGGAATTGGGCAACGAGCAATTGCGGAGCGAGTTTCGATCGCTGGCGCCGCGTGTTTACGAGTTGAGCGAATTTCTGATCGACAAGCTGGGAGTGGAGGACGTGGGCGCATATTTTCCGCACCGCGTGACTTACCACGCCAGCTGCCACGGGCTGAGGGGGCTGCATCTCGGCGACCGGCCGTTTCGCCTGCTTGGAAAAGTGCGCGGCATGGAACTGGTTCCGCTGGCGAACCTTGAGCGCTGCTGCGGTTTCGGCGGAACATTCAGCGTGAAAAACGGCGATGTTTCGTCGGCCATGCTGGCGGTGAAGCTTGAAGATGTGATGGAGACGGGCGCGGAGTTCTGCACGGCGCTCGATAACAGTTGCCTGATGCACCTGGGCGGGGCGATGCACCGGCAGTTTGCGGGCATGAAGACCATGCACATGGCAGAGATACTGGCCAGCACCGAGCAAACGCCGGTCGAGGTGCTGGGATGAGCCACGGGCAACAGCCAATTCTCGATCCGGTTCTCGCGCCTCCGTTTCCGCAGGCGGCGCTGCCCATGTTGCGCGATTCGCAGCTGAGGAAGAATGTTGCGCACGCTACCGATGTGATCCAGGCCAAACGCGCGCGGCTGGTGGCCGAAAAGCCGGATTGGCAGGCGCTGCGTTCGGCAGCGGCTCGAATAAAAGATGAGGCGCTCGAGAATCTGGGCGCGTATCTGGAGCAGTTTGAAGAGCAGTGCACGGCGCGCGGAGGAGTGGTTCACTGGGCTGCCGATGCGGCTGAAGCGCGCGCGATTATTCTCGGCATTTTGCGCGAGGAGAATGCTTCAGAGGTCATCAAGATCAAGACCATGACCTCGGCCGAGATTCAGCTGAACCCGCATCTTGACGCGGCTGGGGTGAAGGTTTTCGAAACCGACCTGGCGGAGATCATTCTTCAGCTTGGAGAGCTTGAGCCCTCGCACATTGTGGCGCCGGCGTTGCACGTGAATCGCAGCCAGGTGAGGGAAATATTCGCGCGCACCATGGGTCTGAGCGATCTGACTGACGATCCGCATGCGCTGACTGCCGCGGCGCGGCATTATTTGCGGCGCAAGTTTCTTGAAGTTCCGACGGCGATCAGCGGCGCGAATTTTCTGATTGCCGAGACCGGCGCCGTGGCCATTGTGGAGAGCGAGGGCAACGGGCGTATGTGCCTTACGCTGCCGCGTACACTCATCACGCTTGCCGGCATAGAGAAGGTAGTGCCGCGATACAGCGATCTTGAAGTGATGCTGCAGGTGCTGGCGCGCTCGGCCACGGGCGAACGCATGAATCCGTACACGTCGCTGTGGACCGGCGTAACGCCGGGCGACGGACCGACGCGTTTCCATGTTGTACTGCTCGATAATGGGCGGTCGGCGATTCGCTTGAGTGAGAGGGAGCGGCAAACGCTGCGCTGCATTCGCTGCGGCGCGTGCATGAATGCGTGCCCGGTTTATCGCCAGACCGGCGGGCACGCGTACGGTTCGATTTATCCGGGGCCTATCGGCGCGATTCTTACTCCGCAGCTTACGGGATTGAAGCACGCGCAATCGCTGCCTTTTGCTTCGTCGCTGTGCGGCGTGTGCTACGAAGTTTGCCCGGTCAAGATCAACATTCCCGAGATTCTGATCGATCTGCGCGCGCAGGTAACGGACCAGGAGCGCGGGAAGGCGGCACGGTTCTTCGATCCGATGTATTTGGGGATGCGGGTGGCGAATCTGCTGTTTTCGCGGGCGTGGCTGTTTCATGCGGCGCAATGGAAAGCACGGATCGTGCTAAGAATATTCACGCGCAAGGATGGCTGGATTCATTCGCTGCCGGGCATTGGCGCCAAGTGGACGCAGACCCGCGACTTGCGCGGCTTGCCGAAGCAACCGTTCCACTCGTGGTGGAAGCAGAGAAAGCAGGCTTCGCGATGAGTGCAATGGTGGCAGCGCGCGCTGCGATTCTGAAGAAACTTGGCGCAGGAACTGGAGTGAGCGGAGGCGCTGCGCCTTCCGAGCTGATTCCGCGCGATTACATTCGGCGCGGCTCGCTTGACCCCGATGCGCGCGTGGCAAAGATGATTGAGCGGCTGCGCGAGTACGATGCCGAAGTTACCGAATGCACTCCCGATGGCCTCGCCGCGGAGATTGCAGCCCAGCTTGCCCGCAGCGGACGCAAGACGTTTGTGGTGCCGTCCCGCCTGCCACCGGAGTGGCTTGCGGCCGGATACAACTGGAAGATCGATGGCGACCTCGCTACCGAAGAGGTGGAAAGCTGCGATGGCGTTTTGACTGGGTGCTTTTGCGGTGTCGCCGACTCGGGAACGATTGTTCTGCATCATTCTGCAGCACAGGGGCGGCGTTTGATTTCGCTGCTGCCCGACTGGCATTTGTGCGTTTTGCGCGCCAGCCAGATTGTTGAAACGCTGCCCGAGTATTTCGACCGCTGCATTCAGATTCCGGCGCTGGTGACCTGGATCTCGGGGCCGAGCGCAACGGCCGATATTGAAATGACCCGCATCAAGGGTGTGCATGGACCGAGGTTTTTGAATGTGATTGTGGTGAAAGAACAGGGACCAGGGACCAGGGACTAGGGGCTAGGGACTAGGAAAGGTGACAGTGATGACAACTATCGATTCTGCAATTCGCGATAAGGCATTCAAGGCGCTTGATTCTTTTCTGGTCGAGATTCCTTCGTGGGGCTTTGCCAATACCGGCACACGTTTCGGAAAGTTTGTGCAGGCTGCCGCAGCCTCTACCATCGAAGAGAAGTTTGCCGACGCAGCCGAAGTGAACCGGCTTACCGGCGTTACGCCTACGCTTGCGCTGCATGTTTTGTGGGACCTGCCCAATGGCTTGGTCGACGCGGCCGCAGTGCGCGAACTCGAACGGCGCTACGGCATCCGCTCCGGCTCCATCAATCCCAACCTCTTTCAGGATCAGGAATACAAGTTTGGTTCGCTGTGCAATCCCGACGCGGCCATCCGCGAGCGCGCTCTCGAACACCTGTTCGACAGCATCGAGATCGGCAAGGCGCTGGCTTCGCGCGATGTTTCGCTGTGGATGGCCGATGGATCGAATTATCCCGGCACGCAGAGCATTCGCAAACGCATTGCATGGCTTGAGGATGCGTTGCGCGCGGCTCACGATCGAATGGCGCCCAACCAGCGGCTGCTGATTGAGTACAAGCCTTTCGAGCCGGCGTTTTATCACACCGATATCGCCGACTGGGGAATGTCATCGCATCTCGCCC
>JBEKCW010000183.1:0-9587 GCA_050014675.1 Occallatibacter sp.
CAGCGACTATTACATCGACTGCCGCACCACTACGCTGCATGCCGAAGGAGGCCGTCTCACGGGACACGCCATTCTCGAATTACTTGAGGCAAACGGCATTGAAGCAGCGGCAGTTGGCGGGCTCACTATGGGCGCCGATCCTATTGTTTCGAACGTGGCAACGGCCAGCGCATGGCGGGCGCAGACAAATCACTCAGCGCCGCTGATTCACGGATTTCTGGTGAGGAAGGCCGAGAAGGCGCACGGCGCCAAGCGGCGCATCGAGGGTTTCTGCCAGGAAGGGGCGAACGTGGTGATCGTCGACGACGTGTGCACCACCGGCGCATCGACCATCAACGCCATTGAAGCGGCGCAAGAGGCCGGCATGAAGGTTGTTGCGGTTGTGTGCATTGTCGAGCGCGAAGAGGCCAACGGCAGGCCGGCAGTTGAGGCCGCGGCACAGGGATCGCCATTTCTGCGTTTGTTTACGGCTAACGACGTTCGCGCGGAGCATGTGAAGCAGCTCTGAGTGTTTTGAGGGTAGTTGTACCAGGGCAGAGGCTAAACAGGCTGCGATTGAGACGGGTTGGTTGAGGGTCGTGCTATCCCACCCTAGCGACAAAAACAAAGACATCGCGAGGATGGGGCACCCATTTCGGGTGCTGGATTGAGTGGGGTTGGTTGAGGGTCGTGCATGGTTGAGAGAGTTCGGTCTAAGCTGCGCGATTCAGATGTGTAAAGGGCGGACCGAACAGGCCCGCCCTCTCGTTCTATGTATAGGCTTTCTATATAAACATTTACACTTGCCTGCCGGCTGCGTTGTTACTCATTCACGGTGTCAGCCGGGCTCGACGTTCCGGTTGTGGAAGCGGGGCTGGCCGCAGGGGCTGGCTGGGCTGAGCCAGGCTGAGTTGAGAGCGGCTGGTTCGACCCTTCCGTAGGTGCTGTGTTGTCAGCCTGCATGTTGGTCAGCATCTGAATCTCAACGCGGCGGTTCTTGGCGCGGCCTTCTCGCGTTTTATTGTCGGCAACCGCCTGATCCTTGCCAATGCCGATCAGGTAGAAGCGATGCGCCGGAACGTTGTACTTGGTGGCCAGGTACTGCACCACCGCATCCGCGCGGCGGTTGCTGAGGTCGTAGTTGTAATCTGCCGGGCCAACAGAATCGGTGCCGCCGGTGACCTCGAGAATGTAGCTCTTTGACGATGCCAGCTGTGTGCCAAAACTATCGAGTTGCTGCTTGTCGTCGGCGGTCAGCACGCTCTTGTCGAAGCCAAAGTTTACCGACACATCTCCAATCTGCTTGTAGTTGTCGAGCCCCTTGACCACGGCGTCGAGCGAATCGGCGCGCTGGGCCACGTCGTTGGCCGCGGTGTTGGCCTGGCCGGCCGCAGTCGATGCCTGCTGGGCGTTCTGGTTCGCGGTGTCGGCGCTGGACTGGGCCTGCTTGATGCCGGCCTGGGCGCTCTCGTCCACATTATGAATCTGGCGGTTGTTTTCGGCCGTCTGATTCTCAACTTCGCCCGTCTTCTGAATGATCGGGGCTGTCTGGGTCTTTACATAGTTCTTGGTTGCGCAGCCGGTCGCTCCAAGCACTGCGAAACTGGCGGTAGCCATAATGCACATCAACGATTGTCTGGTCATGGTGGTTGTCCCCTTTTTTGGGCCGGCTGCCTTACATGCACCGGGCCGCCTTCTATTGGAGTTGCCGTCCTATCCGCTTAAGTTGGATGCAACCCGGCTTCCAATCGGCTAACTCTGCTTAAGTGGCTTCTGGTGAACGGTTTAGTGGGCGATGGACCGAGGCGGCGGGATGAGTTAATCATGTAATTTTTACTTGAACAGGTAAGGATTCCCTCTACCGCGATGGCGCTCCCGATGACAAAGCCCTTGCCCCGACGTTGACGCTATCCTGTTAACTGGCCCTCTTTCTGGGTTTTTACGCGAATGGACCTCTACGAGAAAATCCGCACACTGCCCACCAACCCCGGCGTGTACCTCTACAAAAACGCTGAAGGCGAGGTTATTTATGTGGGCAAGGCCAAGAACCTGCGCTCGCGGGTGCGATCGTACCTGCTTGAGGCGTCGCAGGCCAACGCCAAAACCGGTTCGCTGATGCGCGAGGCAGTCGACCTCGAATACATCCTGGTGGCCAACGAGCATGAGGCCCTGGCGCTTGAGAACAACCTGATCAAGCAGCGCAAACCGCGGTTCAACATCCTGCTGAGAGACGACAAGACCTACCCCTACGTGAAGCTGACGCTGGCCGACCGGTTTCCAAAGGTGTTTGTCACACGGCGGCTGCGAAAAGACGGCTCGGCTTACTACGGTCCGTATTTTCCCGGCAACCTGGCGTACCGGGTGGCCGAGCTGATTCATCGCAGCTTCCTCATCCCCAGCTGCAAGGTCGACCTGTCGCGTTACCATCCGCGCGCCTGCCTGCAGTACTACATCCATCGCTGCCTGGGGCCATGTGTTGAAGGGCTCACGACGCCTGAGGTGTATGCACAGGCAGTCAAGGACGCGCAGCTTTTTCTTGAAGGGCGCCATACCGAATTGCAAAAGGCGCTTACCGCGCGCATGAATGCCGCGGCCGAGGCGGAGCAGTTTGAGACTGCGGCGCGGCTGCGCGATCAGCTCTCGACAGTCCATCAGTTGCAGGAGAAGCAGCGGATCGCCACGGTTGAGCAGGAAGACGAGGCCGACGTCTTCGGTTACCACTTTGAAGATGGATCGCTGGCTGTCAATCTGTTCCACATGCGCAACGGCAAGATCGTGGATCGCAGGGAGTTTTTCTGGGAAGAATTGCAGGAACAGTGGTCAGTGATCAGTGGTCAGTGGTCAGTCGACTCCTCAGAGGAAAGCGAAACGCAAACCGTCGCAACAACGTTCAACGCAGGCGAAGTTTTCTCGGCCCTGCTCAAGCAGCTCTATATCGACCAGCAGTATGTGCCGCGCACCATTCTTGTGCCTGCGGAGTTTGCGGATCGCGAGTTGCTGGCGGCGCTGCTCAGCGAGCGGACGGGGCACAGGATCGAGATCGCGGTGCCGCAGCGTGGCGACAAAAAGTCGCTTGTTGACCTTGCCGGACAGAACGCGCACCAGTCGTACACGCAGCGATTCAGGGTGCTTGAGCCCTCGCGCAAGGCCATTCAGGAGGCGCTGGCCGACGCGCTGATGCTGCCTGAGCTGCCGAAGCGCATTGAGTGCTTCGACATTTCTCACATCCAGGGCGCGGAGACGGTTGCCTCGATGGTGGTGTGGGAAGACGGCAAGATGAACAAACAGGAATATCGCAAGTTCAAGGTAATGACGGTCCTTGGTGTGGACGATTTTGCCTCAATGCGCGAGGTTGTGGAGCGCCGTTACAGGCGCGTGAAAGATGAGGGCAAGCCGATGCCGTCGTTGATTCTGATCGACGGCGGACTGGGGCAGCTGCACGCCGCGGCCGACGCGCTTGAGTCGCTGGGCTTCACCTCGCAGCCGCTGGCATCGATTGCCAAGCGGGAAGAGGTGATCTACCTCTACGGCGCGGAAGACGAGCCGATCGTGCTCGACCGGCGGTCTCCTGTTTTACATCTCATGCAGATGATCCGCGACGAGAGCCATCGGTTTGCGATTGGCTATCACCGGCAGCGCAGGGCCATGCGCGACCGCAAGTCGGAGCTGCTGGATATTCCGGGAGTGGGACCGCGGATGCGGCAGCGGCTCATTGAACACTTCGGCTCGCTGCGCGATGTGCAGCAGGCGACCGTGGAATCGCTGGCTGCTGTTGTGCAGAGGAAGACGGCAGAGACGATCTGGAAGCACTTTCACGAGGCGGCTGCGACGACACGCGTCAGCAGTTAACGCGGCGATCTGTAGACGACTTGCGCGGCCCTCTTACGCCTGCTGAAGCGGGCTTTCGATTGATCTATGATTGTGCCTTGAATAGGCGCAAGCTGCGGGTTCCTGCCACGATGAGAATGCTGTTGCGGCTTACAAGGCCGAGTACGCGCGACGGTGCCTGGCGTTGATGCATGGGGCAAAAGCAGAGAAATAGAGATCAGGGATCAGGGATCAGCGATGGACGGGATACGGATCGATAAATGGCTGTGGGCGGCGCGGTTTTTCAAGACTCGGGCGCTGGCGTCGCGGTCGTGCGACCTGGGGCGGATCCAGTCGAATGGAATTGCGGCCAAGCCTTCTCGCGAGGTGCGCGTGGGCGACCGGCTGCACATTGTGAACGAGGGCGGAGCGTTCGAGGTGGATGTGAAGGGGTTGAGTGCGATGCGCGGTCCGGCGGCGTCCGCACAGGCGCTCTATGAGGAAACTGCTGAGAGCCATGAGGCGCGGCAGCGATTGGCCGTGCAGAAAAAGGCGCTTGACCTTATCAGTCCCCTGCCGGAGAGACGGCCGACTAAGCGCGACCGGAGACGGATCATTCAGTTTCGCGGGAGAGGGTGAGTGAGGCGGGTTGCGATTCGTGGTGTCCCACCCATTCGCGCAAAAAGACGCGCGAATGGATGGGGCATGGAGATTCCTGGGTTGTTGAAATCGTCTTACCGCCCAAGCGAAGCTTGAACGGGGTACCCGCTGATCATGTAGATCCGGCTTTATTAGTCCAGACGTACGAAGGCCCGGCCGTTAAGCCGGGCCTCGATCATTGCGCTTAGGCGGTGACGTTGGAGCCGATCAGCTTCTGTACCTTTTCTTCGATGACTGACTGCGGGCTGTAGCCCAGCAGTTGATCGACCGGCTTGCCGTCCTTGAAGAAGATGAGCGTGGGGATCGCCTGGACGCGATACCGCATCGGCGTGGAGGTGCTCGTGTCCACATTCATCTTGGCAATCTTCACCTTGCCGGCATAAGCCGCGGCCAGTGTGTCGATGATGGGCGCGATCGCCTTGCAGGGGCCGCACCAGACAGCCCAAAAGTCCACCAGCACCGGCACTTCGCTCTTTAGCACTTCTTGTTCAAAATTCGAATCGTTAACTTCAATCACACCCAACCCAGCCATTTTTCTCCCTCAACTCCCTGTACGAATTCTTAGCCAGTTTACAGGAACAAGCTGTTTATAAGATGTACATCATCCCAAAAAGTCGCATAAGCGGGGGTGAGGAACCGCAACGGTACATGGGGTTGTGGTGGGGCTCGCGGGGAAGGCTTGAAGGCGGAAGGTGGGGCATGGAAATGGATCGTTTTGGGATCGTGCTTCCCACCCTGTTCGCAAAAAGCGCGAAAAGGAAGTGGCAACATCGATGCCTCTTGGAAGCGACATCGATGCTCCCTGAAATTAGAAGCGCCCGGATCCAAAAGGATCACGGGCGCTAGAGCAGCCCTCCCCCAGAACTGCCCACGCAGCGAATTTATGTGTTCATCCAATGAAAGGCAAGTAAACTTAGGTAACAATCCGGTAATCAGTTATTTGGTGATTGACAAGAAAGATAACTGGCGTATTCGATCAGATTACTAAAATATAACGCTAATTCAGTGATACAGCGATCAATTTCCGCTCAAAAACCGGCCATTTGAGACATGTCTTTTGCGCCCTGCGCGATGAATTTTGTGGAGAATAATTCGAGATTTTCCTGCGCTCCGAGCGCATGCCGGATTGCTGTCTCCGCACCTGGGAGGCTCGATTCGTTATCGACGATCACGAGCACCGAGGGTCCGGCTCCGCTCAAGGAGGCGCCGAGGATTCCGTGGTCGCCGGCAAGAGGCAGCAGGAGGGGCAAAAGAGGGCAGATGGCGGCGCGATAGGGCTGGTGAACCTTGTCCTGCATGGCCAGGCGCAGCAGGTCGCCGCGGCCACGGGCAAAAGCCAGGCCGAGCAGCGAGACCGATTGCAGGTTCTGCACAACGTCGTGGAGCCAGTAGCTGGCCGGAAGCACCGAACGGGCTACGCTGGTGGGCAACGGCTCTGCCGGGAGCGCGACGATGGCCCGCCAGTCCCCGGGGGGCGCTACGTGCACGGGAAAAACCCGGCGGCCTTCGCAGACCGAGGCTACGAACCCGCCCAACCAGCAGGCAGCGACATTATCTGGATGGCCCTCAAGCATATAGGCTTCGTCGAGCACGGCTTCAGGGCTGAGACCAAGCTGTCCGAAGTGGTTGGCCAGAGCGATTGCAGCAAGCCGTCCGGCAGCTGAAGAGCCGCAGCCCATCCCCAGCGGAATCTGGTTCTGCATTTTGATGGCGAGCGGAACGATTTCGCGCTGATTGGCGCGAAGCAGGCGCTTGTAGGCCTCGATAATCAAGTTGTCTTCGAGCCGGGCGCAGCGCTCGGCGTTCCTGCCAGTCGGCTCGATTGAGAATTCCACGGCAGGCTCGGCCTCGATATCGAGATAAAAGTCGAGAGCGATTGCGACCGCATCGAAGCCGGGGCCGAGATTCGCCGAGGTGGCTGGAAGGCGCAAGTGGATTTTGCCTGGCCCAGGGCTTGCAGAGGTGCTCATACCCTGACGCCCTTCATGGCCGAGAGCACTGCTTCAGGCGTAGCGTCAGTGACGATGGCATTGCGGCGCAGAGCTTCAATCTCGGATTCAACGCCCAACATCTCTTCGTCGTTGAGTAAGGTTCCGCGATGGAAGTCGATGGTGTAATCAGCATCTTTGAGTGTGTGGCCGGTGAGCACCAGCACCACCATTTCACTTGCGTGGATGAGCGCCTTGGCGCGTAGTTTCTTGAGGCCTGCAAGGGTGACAGCCGAGGCGGGCTCGCAGCCCAGGCCTTCAGCACCCAGTTCGGCCTTGGCGATGGCGATCTCGGCTTCAGTTACATCGATGCACCAGCCGCCGGACTCTTGAATGACGCGCGCCGCCTTTCGCCATGAAGCGGGATTGCCGATGCGGATGGCCGTGGCGCGGGTGTGCGCTTCGACCGGCTCGATGGACGCGCCCCTGGTAAGCGCCAGGCTGCGTACCAGCGGATTGGCGCCGGCAGCCTGAATCACGGAGATTCGCGGCACCCGCGCGACGAGCCCGAGTTCTTTCATTTCGCGGAATCCCTTGCCCAGGGCCGAGCTGTTGCCAAGGTTGCCGCCGGGAACGATCAGGTGGTCGGGAACGTTCCAGTCGAAGGACTCGGCGATTTCGAAGGCAGGCGTCTTCTGGCCTTCGAGCCGGTACGGGTTGACCGAGTTGAGCAGGTAGATGGGCGCGCGCCTGACGATTTCGGTTAAGACGCGGACGCAGCCGTCGAAGTCGGTTTTGAGCTGGCAGGTTAGAGCGCCGTAGTCCATGGCCTGCGACAGCTTTCCCCAGGCGATTTTGCCGTCGGGAATGAGCACCAGACTTTTGAGCCCGGCACGCGCCGCATAGGCGGCCATGGCGGCCGAAGTGTTGCCGGTTGAAGCACAGGCGACCCACTCAAAGCGGCGTTCGCGTGCCACGCTCATTGCAGCGGTCATCCCGGTATCTTTGAACGAGCCGGTGGGATTCATGCCCTGGTGCTTGGCGTAGAGCTGGTCGATGCCGAGAACCTTGCCGACTTTAGGCAGCCGGTAAAGCGGGGTGTTGCCTTCGCGCAGGGTTACTGCGTCGCCAAAGCTGTCGAGGATGGGCAGCAGTTCGCGGAAGCGCCAGACGCCAGACTGATCGAGCGCCTCAGAGGAGCAGCGTCGCTCGCGCCACAGCCACTTGAGGGCACCGGGATTGGGGCGGTCGGGGCCTTTCTTCTGAATCCAGCCCGGATAATCGACTTCAAACAGGTCTCCGCAGAGAGCGCAGCGAAAATCTGGTTGAGCCTCGGCACCCGCAATGCGAGTCCCGCAACCGAAGCAGCGTAATTGGTGTAGGTTGTCGTTCATAACCTTAAGATTTAGCCTACCAGTGTACGGCGGTTCCTGGGTGCAGCCACGGTGAGGTCAAGCGATAATGAAGCGACTCTTCCCTGCTCTTTTATTGTTGATTGCGGCATTTGCGGCGCACGCGCAAACCACGCTGCGCATTGCCGCAGCAGCCGATCTTACCCCGGTTCTGCCGCCGATTCTGACGGAATTTGAGCACACGACGGGCATACATGTGGAGGCGACATTCCAGGCTTCGGCCATGCTGACGACACAGATTCAAAATGGCGCGCCCTTCGACGTGTTTCTATCGGCGGACCTGGGCTACCCCAAGAAGCTGATCGATGCCGGCCTCGCGGATGCGGCAGGATTGAAGGGCTCGTCAACACCGATCACTTACGCCAAGGGCACGCTGGTGCTGTGGACGCGCAAGGACTCAAAGCAGCCTGCGCCCTCGCTCGATTTGTTGCGTTCGCCTGATTTGAAGCGGCTGGCAATCGCGAATCCCGACCGCGCGCCGTATGGCAAGGCAGCAGTGGCTGCGCTGACGAGCCTGAAACTTTACGACGTCCTGAAGCCGCGCATCGTGACCGCCGAGAACATTGCGCAGACCGCGCAGTTTGTGGAGTCGGGGAATGCGGATGCGGGGCTGATTTCGTTGACCTCTGCGATGACGCCGCAGCTCTTTTCGAGTGGATCGTATTTTGTGATCGCGCGCGATCTTTATCCGCCGATCGAGCAGGGTGCGGTGATTGTGACGGCGACGAAGAACCGGGATGCGGCGCACCGGTTTCTGGATTTTCTGCTGTCGGCACCGGTACAGGCTGAGCTTGAGAAGAGCGGGCTGACGCCGGCGAATTAAGGAACACCGATCCGCGCTGAATCGTCGCCCGTTTGGCCAGTATTCCGTATTCTTTTGGAGAAATCAGTACCAAACCGCCAAGTCTGGGAGCTACTCTGTTGATTGGCGCTTATGGACTGGCAGGCGTTTCTCCTCACACTGAAACTGGCGACGGCGACAACAGCAATTCTGCTGGCAGTATGCATTCCGCTGGCGGCGTGGCTGGTGCTGGGGCGGGCGCGATGGCTGGCTGTAATTGAGGCTGCGGCAACGCTGCCGCTGGTTTTGCCGCCCACCGTGCTGGGATTTTTTCTGCTGGTTCTGCTGGGGCCACGCACCGCCGTGGGCCGCGGAATCGCCGCGCTGATCGGGCACCCTCTGGCGTTCTCGTTCGATGGGCTTGTGGTTGGCTCGGTAATTTACAGCCTGCCTTTTGCGCTACAGCCGCTCGTCGCGGGTTTCTCGGCAGTGCCTGCCAACCTGCTTGACGCGGCACGGCTTTTGGGCGCGTCTCCGGCGCGCATTGTGAAAACCGTCCTGGTGCCACTGGCAAAGCAGTCGCTGATTGTTGCCGTGGTGTTGAGCTTTCTGCACACCGTGGGCGAGTTTGGCGTGGTGCTGATGCTGGGCGGCGACATTCCGGGAGCAACGCGGACACTCTCGATCCTGCTCTACAACCAAGTGGAGAACTTTGATTACGCGGCGGCAATGCGGACTGCGGGATTGCTGATTGTGTTCAGCCTGGCCGCGCTGGTACTGATTTATTCCCGGTCACGGCCGGGGTTGCGGGCGGGCGCGAGTGTGAGGCCCCAAGGAGAGCGCAACCGTGGTTGAGACTGGTCTTGAGTTTGCAGTCGACGCGCATCGCGGCGGGTTTCACCTTCAGGTCGAGGGCAAGTTTGCGGCGGCGTGGACGGTGATTTTCGGGCCGTCGGGCGCGGGCAAGAGCACGCTGCTGCGGCTGCTGGCGGGGCTCAATGATGGAAACCGGGTGCGCAT
>JBEKCW010000184.1:0-9583 GCA_050014675.1 Occallatibacter sp.
GAGCGTGGAGAAGATGGCCGGGAGTTTTGTTGAGGTGCCGAAGACGATTGCGTCTCTGCGCGAGCAGATTGTTGCCGGTACCGTGAAGGCTGCCGATCTGGTTGTGGAATACTACGCTCGCATCGACGAGAAAAATCCGCACCTCAATGTCTACCTTAGCCTGACCAGGGACCGCGCGATGGCCCAGGCCGCGCACATCGACGATCTTGCTTCGAAGGGCGACCCGCTGCCCGTGCTGGCCGGCATTCCCGTTGGCATCAAAGACGTGCTGGTGGCCAAGGGCGCGCCCGCGACCGCAGGCTCCAAAATTCTCAAGGGTTACCATCCGCCCTACGATGCAACCGTGGTCTCGAAGCTCGAAGCGGCGGGCGCGGTGCTGCTGGGCAAGACGAACTGCGACGAGTTTGCCATGGGCTCGTCGAATGAGAATTCCGCGTACGGGCCGGTCCGCAATCCTGTTGATACCGAACGGGTTCCGGGCGGATCGAGCGGTGGATCGGCCGCCGCCGTTGCAGCCAACATGGCGGTGGCCACGCTGGGCAGCGACACCGGAGGCTCCATTCGCCAGCCGGCCAGCTTTTGCGGGGTGGTTGGCGTTTTGCCCACCTACGGGCGCGTCTCGCGCTACGGGCTTATTGCGTTTGCTTCGTCTCTCGACCGCGTGGGACCCTTTGCCGCCAACGTGCACGATGCGGCTGCCATGCTCGGCGTGATTGCAGGCCACGATCCGCACGACGCCACAAGTTCGCCCGCTCCGGTTGTAGACTACGCTGCGGAGAGCGGCAAGCCGGCAGCAGGGATGAGCATCGGCGTGCCGGAGGAGTATTTTGCCGAGGGGCTCGACCCCGAGGTCCGCGCTGAAATCGAAAAGGGAATTGACGCGCTCAAGGCCGCTGGATGCACGATCAAGCTCGTCAGCTTGCCGCACACAAAGTATGCGGTGCCGGTCTACTATCTCATTGCCACCGCCGAGGCCAGCGCCAACCTGGCGCGCTTTGACGGCGCGCGCTACGGTTACCGGTCGCCTGCGTCGGCCACGCTCTCTGACATGTATTCGCACTCTCGCGATGAGGGCTTTGGCGCCGAGGTCAAGCGGCGCATTTTGCTCGGCACCTACGCGCTCTCAGCCGGCTACTACGACGCCTACTACCGCAAGGCGCAGCAGGTGCGGCGCATACTGGCCGAGGAGTTTTTGCGCGCGTTCTCCCAGGTCGACGCCATCGTTACGCCGACGTCGCCCATCCCCGCATTCAAGATTGGCGAGAAGGCTGACGATCCGCTGGCCATGTATCTGGCCGATATCTACACGGTGACGGCCTCGCTGGCCGGCATCTGCGGGGTTACGGTGCCTTGCGGCACGACCAGCGCCGGACTCCCCGTCGGCATGCAGGTGCTGGCTTCGCACTTTGGCGAAGGCAAGGCGTTCCGCGTAGCGCGGGCGGTTGAGGCGGCGGGGATTTAAGCGTCGACTGCTAATTCTGCACACCGAGCCATGACCGGCGGTACATAGGACTGGCGGCATGTCTCTACGGGGACCACATCCCAGTGATTACCCTCACAGCGCGTCACGGCTCCGCGGTTTTTCAATGGCTGTTCGGGGGCTTGCGCAATGCGACGCTTGGTCGGTGGGGTGTTTCTCTTTCTGCTTTTGGTCACGAGTTGCCGCTCAATCCTCGCCGCGCCCAAGCCCAAGACTGTGGTTCTTGGCGCGGCTCACAAAGTCAACTACTCCAAGGCGGGCGACCCGGCTGGAGCAGCGCCAGGCGAAACCGAGCTGAACATCCGCGCGCTGCTCGTTGGCGGCGTGCTCAAGGAGTGGACGACCGGCGATCCGCATGACGTGACCGATCGCAGTTTTGTGGTGCGGCGCGCCATCCGGCTCAACGACACGCTCCCCGGCGATCAACCCGCGCCGGATAAGCACTGGGTCTGGCAGCGCGGGCCTTGGCTGATGGTCGATCGCGCTACGGGCCATATCACTGCGCTCAAGTTGCCCGATTACAATCCTGAGGTCAGCCAGGTGGCATGGTTCCGCGATTACGGTGCGTACTGCGGCGTGACGGCGAGCGGCAAAAGCCTGTTCGCCGTGGTCGCCCAAATCTCTGCGCGCAAGCCTGTGCTGGCCAAAAAAATTGCGGCCGTCGAATCGCAGAGCATTGGCGCACAGAATGTCGATGCGAAGGATCAGGCCGCCCCCGCCTGTGCGCCAACCGAGTGGCAGCGCGAGCCTCTCCGCGTGACGTTTCACCCGGCAGGCAAAGACGCGGTGAGCTATGACATTGTTCCCGGCTCCGCGGTGCTGATTGAAGACTCGGGCGACGCCGCCGAAACCACCGACACCCCGGCGGCGCAAAAGAAATAGCAAGGCAGCGAGTTAGCGAGTCGGCAAGTCAGTTCCTTGTACCTCCGGTCTCCTGACCCACGCGGACTGCATCCACGCTTAACGCGCGTAATCTGTTTATGCATGGAATCTTTTGACGAGCTTTTACGGCAGGCCGAAGCTACCCACGGCCACATGTGCGCCGGGCAGATACTGGGCGTGCGCATGGCCCTGCTCGGCCTTGAACGTCTCGGCATCGCCGACCCGCGCGGCGCAGACCGCAAGCGAGTGGTCACCTACGTCGAAATCGATCGCTGCGCAACCGATGCGATCGGGCTGGTGACCGGCTGCCGTTTGGGCAAGCGCGCGCTCAAGTTTCGCGACTGGGGCAAGATGGCGGCTACCTTCGTGGATCTCTCAAGCGGAAAGGCTATTCGCATTGTGGCCCGCGAAGATGCGCGAGAGCTCGCGGCGCGGCTCTATCCGCATCTTGAAACCAAAAAGCTGCAGCAGATGCAGGCCTACCGCGAGCGGCCGGCCGAAGAGCTGTTCGTCGAGCAGTGGGTGCGCGTGGCTATCGACGGGGCCGATATGCCAGGAACAAAATCGGAGCGGGTGATGTGCGAGGAGTGCGGCGAAGGCGTGAACTTTGGGCGGTATGCGGAGGTTGGCGGCCGGCGATTGTGCCTCAGCTGCGCCCATCCCGAGCTGAGCTACTTCAAACCGGAATAGTGCATCGGGCTCATCGTCCCGGTGGCCCCGGTCGAATGCTGCAAATGGATCAGCCTTTCCGGTTTACGGCTCGCCGCATGCCCGCGATGCTCTTCCTTCCACAGCATCACAAGAAACCAGAGCATGAAGCACACGGCAACTGCTGCGGGGACAAGCAGGAGAGTTTCGAGGTGAATTGTGATCATTGAGCCGACTCCTCAAGAGAATGCACTGGGTGCGGAGGAAAAGAGTGCACTGGGCGGTGAGTCGTGTGATCGGCAGCGGGAATCGAAACCCGTTTGCCATGAGCGATCGAGCGTGCACGGCCCGCGCGGAACCCAGCGCGGTACATCTCAATCAAACTCCTTTTAAGATGAAGAAAGCCTAAACATGACCGCAGAGATTCGTAAGGATTTGGATTCCAGAATCGGCGTTGGGGGCAGTATCGATCGGCATCGGGGGCAAAATCCGGCTTGGAACAGAGGTCCCGCAGGCCTTTTCGGGTGCCCGTAAACCTTGACACGCAACCGGCCACGCGTATCTTATCTTTCTAGGCATTCTTTTTGGGTTCTGAGACGGGAAAGGCGGCGGTTCACCCCGGACTGCTCTTCCTGGCGGGGACCGAAAGGGATGCTGTGTCGAACAGGAAGCAGACGGCAGCAGGGTCTTTCGTTTTGGATGCGCATGGGTGCGATTCTTGCTCTCCCGGCGATCCGGCCCTCCTTCCAGAGCCTGGGCCGGTGTTGCAAACGCCCAGGACCGTTCCCGGAGACAAATCTACTTCCCAGGCACGCGCCGAGGCGGGTGTGCCTGTGCCCCGAAGCTGGCGGATGTTGCGCTGCCCGGGCGAGTAAAGGATGAACGTGGCAACAAGTTTGGCACTACTTTGGGCAGCGCCCACACCGGCGGGTGGCGGCATATCGCTGCTTTTGCCCTTGCTTTTGATTCCCCTGCTTTATTTCGTGATGATCCGGCCCCAGCAGAAAAAGCAGCGGCAGTGGCAGACCATGCTTTCAAGCATCAAGGCAGGCGATCGCGTGACCACGGCCGGCGGCATTCGCGGCACCATTCTGGCTATAAAAGACGACTCATACATCCTGCGCGTGGCGCCCGACAACTTGAAGATCGAAGTGTCGAAAAGTGCCATTGCATCGGTGACCACTGAAGAGAAATCCGCCTCCTGAGCCCGGCCCATGCACGGGAATTTATTCGAATTGAAGAAGTGAACACATGAAGAAGAATCTCAAAAACAGAATTGCTCTTATCTTTGCCTTTCTGCTGGTTTGTCTCTACGGCATCATCGGCATTCCTTCGGGATTTACCGGCAAGGCGCTGCTTGAGTCGATGACCAAGCGCATTCACCTAGGTCTTGACCTGCAGGGTGGCGTGCACATGGTTGTGCAGGTCGAGGTGCTTGAGGCTGTCAGCGACGAAACCGACAGCGCACTCGCCCGCCTGCAACAGGATCTGAAGGATGCCAAGCTTACCTATTCCCAGATCTACAAACCACAGCCGCTCACCGACGACCCGGTCACCCACATCAAGACAGGCAAGCCAGAGGTGATCAAGGTTGAAGGCGTTCCACCGGCCAGCGCGTCCGCGGTGCAATCGCTCCTCGATCAGAAGTACTCCAACGAGTACGACGTGAGCAGTTCAGATAACGAGACCGCCTTCACGCTTACCATGAAGCCGCTGGTTGAGAAGGCGCTCGAGGACAAAACCGTTCAGCAGGCCATTGAGACCATCAACGACCGCGTGAACACGCTTGGAGTGAGCGAGCCCAAGGTAGCTCCCTATAGCCTTGGCGCCAACCAGATCCTGGTTGAGCTGCCCGGCTACAGCGACACCGACGAGGTACGGAGGGCCATTCAATCCACCGCGCGTCTTGAGATTCACGCGGTTATCGGCACTCCCTTTCCAGATGAGCAGTCTGCTCTCGCCGCCAACAGTGGCGCATTGCCTCCCGATGAGGAACTGGTGCACTACTCCGGCATCAGCGGCACCGATCCGGACCAGGTTTACGTTCTCGAACGTGCGCCCGTGGTCTCAGGCACCGACTTCCGCTCCGCCACGCCCGGCACCAACCAGAACACCGGCCAGCAGCAGGTACATTTCACGCTCACCGACGAGGCCGGCAACCGCTTCTACGACTTCACCAAAGACAACGTGGGCAAACCGATGGCCATTGTCATGGGCGGCCGCATCCGCTCGGTGGCCAATATCAAGGAGCCCATTCACGACCAGGGCGAGATTGAAGGTTCATTCAGCCTGACCGAGGTCGAGGAGCTATCCAAGCTCCTCCGCACCGGCGCGCTGCCTGCATCGCTCGACTTTCTTGAAACCCGCCAGGTGGGCGCATCGCTGGGCGCCGATTCCGTGCGCGAAGGCGTTACGGCCGCCATCGTCGGCGTGCTGGTGGTGATGGCCTTCATGCTGATTTACTATCGCTCCTCGGGCATCAATGCCGATCTCGCGCTCTTTCTCAACCTCGTCATCCTGCTCGGATTTATGGGCTATTCCCATGCCACCCTCACACTGCCGGGAATTGCCGGAGTGATTCTGACCATTGGTATGGGTGTCGACTCGAACGTGCTGATCTTTGAGCGCATTCGTGAAGAGATTCGCGCCGGCAAGGCTGCCTCGGCGGCGGTCGACCAGGGATTCGCACACGCCTGGGTGACCATCGTCGATACGCACGTCACAACCATCGTCTCGGCAGCCATCCTGTTCCTGTTCGGCTCGGGGCCGGTTAAGGGATTTGCCGTCACGCTCACCTTTGGTCTGCTGGCTAACCTGTTTACCGCGGTCTACGTTTCACGCGTCATCTTTGAGGCGCACCTGAACAAGCTCAAGCCGGGCGAGATGGTATCGATTTAGAAGACAGGGAACAGGGAACAGGGAACTAGAAAGTGCTTCCCGGGATAGAACAGCGAGCCGGGAACTTAGGTTCCAGCAAGAAGAAGCTGATAGCTGACAGCTTAGACAAGTGGAGAAATCACGTGGAACTGTTTCATGGCGTAAATGTGGACTGGCTGGGGAAGAAATGGTACTTCCTCGCCTTTTCAATGATCTTCAGCGTGGCCGGCATTATCTCGATGGGCATTCACCTGAAGAAGACCGGCGACATTGTGCCGCTTGGCATTGACTTCCGCGGCGGCACCGAAATGCGCGTGCAGTTCAAGAACCAGGTGCCCAACATCGACAAAATCCGCGCGGCGGTGATGGCAGAAGGCATTCCCGACTCCAGCATCACAACTTTCGGCGATGCCTCGAACTTCGGCGGCGCCTCAAACAACGAAGTGCTCATCTCCCTTCCCGAACAGACCAACGAGGCCGGTCTCGACGTCGGCCGGCAAAAGATTGAACAAGCGCTGAACGGTCCATACGCCGGGGATTTCACCATCCGCGACGAGCAGGTGGTTGGTCCCACCGTGGGCCGCCAGCTTGAGGGTCAGGCCGGACGGGCGGTGCTCTATTCCCTGCTCGGCATGCTGGTCTATCTCTGGTTCCGTTTTCAGCTGATCTACGGCATCGCCGCGGTTGTTGCCTGCTTTCACGACACGCTCATCACCGTCGGCGCTTTCGCGCTCACCGGCCAGGAGATATCGCTCACCGTGATCGCCGCCATTCTCACGCTGGTAGGCTATTCCATGAACGACACCATCGTGGTCTTCGATCGCATCCGCGAGAATCTGCGCCTCACCCGCCGCGAGCCGCTGACAATTCTGGTGAATCGCAGCATCAACCAGACGCTGAGCCGGACGGTGCTGACCTCAGGACTTACCTTCCTCACCGTGCTTTCGCTCTATATTTTTGGCGGAGCCGTGCTGAAGGGCTTTTCATTTGCACTCGTGGTAGGTATTCTTATCGGTACATACTCGTCGATCGCAATCGCCGCGCCAATGCTGGTTGCCTGGCAGCAATGGCGCGCAGAAAAAGGCAACGCAGTTTCACTTCCAGCCGCAAAAAGGTCGAGAGCATAGACAGCAGCCTGCGCGGGCGTACCGGAGCCGTCGCCCACGCCAGCCCATCGGAACGTTCTCTGGCGAGTTCTCACTTTCCGGGGTATCCCAGATGGTGCAACTCAGCATCGAAGCAGATTGGCCCTGTGTGCAGATTCTGCACCGGAATTGCAGCATTTTTTGCGCCGGAATGCGTGGTTCTGTTAAGGTTGACACGCTTCCCGGAAAGGTTTTAACGCTGGGAACAATTGCTGTTCTCACGGTGTCTAAAGTAAAGGTAAACAACACCCGAATTCGAGGCTGGCCATGTTTGAAGATTCCACATTTGAATCCGGCGGCAGAATCAAGACCAAGAGCAAGTATTGGATGATGGTAACGCTCATCACCAACGGCTCTATTTTGGTACTGCTGATCCTGATTCCGCTGATCTACCCTGAGGCGCTTCCCAAGGAAGCCATGGCAACCCTGCTGGTCGCTCCTCCGCCACCGCCGCCCCCGCCGCCTCCGCCGCCCCCGCCTGAGGTTCACGTCGTTCATGTGCAGTCTGAGATGATGAATAACCAGCTCACCGCGCCGACGCACATTCCGAAAAACATCCAGATGGTGACCGAGAAAGAAGCCCCGCCAAGCACCTTCGGCGTTGTCGGCGGTATGGGCGACGCGGGCTCTGAGGGTGGCGTCATCGGCAGCATCTTCGGCAGCGGCCCTGCTCCCAAGGTCAAGGAAGCCCCGCCGAAGAAGGTCAACATCTCCGCCGGCGTCGCCGTCGGCATGTTGCTGCAGAAGACGCAGCCTATGTATCCGCCCATTGCCAAGGCCGCGCGCGTGCAGGGCACAGTCGTCCTGCAGGCAACCATCTCCAAGTCCGGTACGATTGAGAACCTGAAGGTTATCAGCGGACCGGCGATGCTGACCGGGTCTGCTCTCGACGCGGTTCGCACCTGGCGCTACAGGCCCTACCTGCTCAACAACGAGCCGGTGGAAGTAGATACCACCATCAATGTGATTTTCACTTTGGGTGGATGAAGATGTTCCTGGCTCCCTGGGTTTCTCAGGGAGCTTTACTTTTGGCGCGGATGCGATTCGGCAAGTCTCGCATTCCTTGTAACCGCCCGCTCGAGCGGGCTCGACTTAGGTAAAAGAAACTCCTAGGAGGAACGATTCAGTGATTCTCGCTCAGCTCGCACACTTTGCTTCGCATTCGGCCAGCAGCCTGGCCATGTTCCAGGATGAGGGACAGACGGTCAGCTTCAGCCCCATGGGCCTTTGGGGCCACATGGGATGGCTGGCCCGCTCGGTCGCCATTCTTCTTTTCATCGAGTCGATCTGGTCCCTGGCCGTTATGATCGACCGTTACCTGTACTTCAATGCCGCCCGTAAACAGTCGCGCGAGTTTGCGCCCAAGGTGGCTGGCGCGCTGAAGGACAGCAAGCTGGAAGAGGCGATCAAGATTGCCGACCGCAACAAGAAGTCGCATCTTGCCGAGGTAGTCACCGCCGGTCTGCAGGAGTTCCGCGCATCGTCCGGCCAGGCCACTGAAGAGACCATCGCCAGCTCCGGCCGCGCTCTGGAGCGCGCTGAAGCAATCGTGCACGCCAAGTTGAAGAGAGGCCTCGCGGTTCTGGCCACCATCGGCTCAACCGCTCCTTTCGTCGGCCTGTTCGGCACCGTCGTCGGCATTCTGAACGCGTTTAATCAGATCGCCACGCAGAAGACCTCGGGTATCGGCGCAGTCGCCGGCGGTATCTCTGAGGCTCTCGTAACCACGGCTTTTGGTTTGCTCGTGGCTATCCCTGCCGTTATGGCGTTCAACTATTTCACCGGACGTGTCGAGGCATTCGACGTGGAGATGGACAACTCCTCGAGCGAGCTCATCGACTACTTCATCAAGCAGAGCCACAAGCGCTAAGCGCTTCAGGGCTCAGGCACTCGAGCGAGAATTTGACGCGGTTGGGAGGGCGAAAGCTCTCCCAACCGGCGATTTAAATCTTGCGCGGGCCGCTTGATCGATCATCAGGGCCGGAGGGATCCGGAGAAAAATTCTTGACGTACGGAGTCCCACAATGGGAATAGCAGTTCGCAACGAAGGCGGTAAGGTTAATTCCAACATCAACGTCACCCCCATGGTGGACGTGATGCTGGTGCTGCTCATCATCTTCATGGTGATCACTCCCATGTTGCAGAACAAGGTACAGATCGATATGGCCCAGGTCGTGAATCCGCAGAGTATGCCGGATGCCGACAAGGACGATGCGATCGTGGTTGCGGTTACGCGCGACGGGCGGATATTTCTGGGACAGAACCTGGTCGACCCCAGCCAGCTCGGAAGCCTGATTCGCGACAAGCTGGCCGACAAAACCGACAAGACGATCTACGTCCGGGCGGATGCGCGCGCGCAGTACAAAGCGGTTGAAGACGCCATTGACGATGTACGCACGGCTGGCGTGGAAGAAGTTGGTTTGCTGACGCAGAAGAAGGAAGGCAATCTCGCCGGAGGCGAATAGCTGATTCCCGCTTCCCGTGTTTTTTGAAGTTATTTGAGCAACGATTCGAGGAGTTTAAGCCATGGCATTTTCAATGGGCGGCAGTA
>JBEKCW010000185.1:0-9580 GCA_050014675.1 Occallatibacter sp.
TAACCCTTCAGGCTCATCTTGTGTTGGAATCAACTTCTGCCTTCAGGCTCATCTTGTATTGGAAGAGAGTCGAATTTGACACCGCAAGCCTCATTTGCGAGACTCAAAGTTGCTGCCTGTTCAGCGCAACCGCGCTGAGCGATTCTCATGTGCCGAAGTGGCGGAATTGGCAGACGCGCGTGGTTCAGGTCCACGTACTCGCAAGGGTGTGGGGGTTCGAGTCCCTTCTTCGGCACCAAAATTTTAGAATCAGCAACTTAGAGCGGACCGCGAGGTCCGTTTTATTATTTGTGGCCCCCGACTATGCCCCTGATGAGCCCTTGCTGCTGGGATTATGCCAACAGCCGCTCTCTGCGATCAGGGCGTCTGCCTGTTTCGGCCCCCATGTTCCGGGCTTGTAAGGCCGCACTTTGTGATGATGCTTGAGTACCTGATTAACCACTTCCCAGGCGGCTTCAACCGCATCTTCGCGCGTGAACAGAGCGCCGTCGCCCTTCATAGCATCGCCCAGCAGCCGTTCGTAGGGCGTTTCTTCTCCCGCCTGCTGTTCAAGCAGATACAGCTCCCGCTGCTGACCAACAAACTCCTCTCCGGGAAGCTTCACGCGAGCGGCAAGTCCGATCTCCGCGTTGGGAGAGAGCCGGAAGCGAAGATAGTTTCCCTCGCACTTGGAAGCCACTGCGTCGGCGAAGAGCTTTTGCGGCGGCGCTTTCAGCTCCACAAGAACTTCGGTCGCAGTATCGGGCAGACACTTGCCAGAGCGCAGATACCACGGCACTCCGTCCCAACGCCACGAGTCGATGAATAGGCGAAGGGCGCAATAGGTCTCGACATCGGAGTTTTTGGCTACGTCCTTCTCCTGCCGGTAACCCGCGTATTGACCGCGCACCATGTCGTCGGGCTTCAAGGCACGCATCGCTTTGAACACGGTCGCCTTTTCAGTTTGCACTTCGCCGAAATGCCGGCCCGCCGGCGGCTCCATGGCAAGCAGCGCGACGATTTGAAAGAGATGATTCTGGATCACGTCTCGCAGGCAGCCGGCAGACTCGTAAAAAGCGCCACGCGTTCCCACGCCGAAGCTTTCAGACAAGGTGATCTGCACGCTGGAGATGTAATTGCGATTCCAGATTGGTTCAAGAAATGAATTGGCGAAGCGGAAGTACAGAATATTCATGATCGCTTCTTTTCCCAGGAAGTGATCGATGCGGAAGATGGAGTCTTCAGGAAATACGGACCGCGCCACGCGGTTCAGCTCGCAAGCCGAAGCCAGGTCGCGGCCAAACGGCTTCTCAACGATGACGCGCGCATTCTGAGCTAACCCGGCTGCGCCCAGCCCCTTGATCACGGTGCCAAAGAGCGAAGGCGGGATGGCGAGGTAGTGAGCGGGACGGCGCGCTTTGCCCAGCGCCGCCTTGATGGCCGCAAATGTTTTGCTGTCGTTATAGTCGCCGCTTACATATTTGAGCAGCGAGAGCAGGTGCTGAAAAGCCCGCTTATTATCAATGCCGCCCGATTGCCTTATGCTTTGCGCCACTCGCTTCTGCAATCGCTCGAGCGACCATTTTGGAAATGCGACACCGATGACGGGAACGCTGAGTGTTCCGCGTTTCACCATCGCATAGAGGGCGGGGAAGATCATTTTGTGGGCGAGATCGCCGGTCACGCCATAGACCACCAGCGCATCAGATTGGGAAGTGGGCATCGGGAACCATCCTTAATTGCTGTTCACATGGGAAGCATATTCGATGCTGCAAACTGACCGTACCATAAGCCGAAGTTCTTTACTGCGCGCTTCTGACCGCGGATGCCAACCTGGGTCAGTCCATATTGCTCGGTGTATCTATCGTTACCCTCGACGTTGTCGAGCAAGCTCGGAGCAGGGCACCGTCTGCTGTTACAAAAAGACGCGTCAAAAAACTGGCGTCAATACAATTTGATTCCTTTTAACGGTTCTCGGTTTTACGCGCCGTTCCATCTCACGGGGAATTGTATTGCGGGAACGCCGTGATGCGCAGTTTGGCCGCTGCATAGGGAATGAGCTCAATCGTCTCCTCTCGATTGGAGCTTTGGACAGGGCTTTGCGGCACAGGGTCGGCTGCTCCATCGGGAGCGCGCCACGAATCGAGCTTGCGCGCTTTTGTGCGGAGCCGGACGGGCGCGTTGTGCCTGCCGAAGGGACGGTCGCCAACCGGCGACTCAATGGTTTCAAAACCCTTAGCCGGATCGGCGTCGTCGATGCGCAATGCGTAGTTCCAGCCGGTCGCCGGAAAGACTTGCCAGTCGGCAGTCATGCCGCGATCGCGCAGCTTGACCCAATTTTCACCAATGCCATAGGAGAAGACGAGCGGGCCTCGCTCGATGGCTACAGAGTCTTGAAAACCTCTCGTAACGCGCGGTTGCATGGGGAATTCAATCACCACGCGGTCGCCTGCGCGCCACTCGCGCTCGATGTGCGCAAACGTGCCGCCCTCGGGCGCCGGCTCCTGATTGCCATTTACGTGGATCGTGGTTCCCGCGGCCCAGGCGGGAATTCGCAGAAGCAGGGGAAAGCGGATCGGCGCAGCGGGATTGATGGTGAGCCGCACGGTTCCGCGGAATGGATACTCTGTTTCTTCCGCGATATGCACTCGCGTACCACCCACAATGGTGTGCATCTCGCACGGCGCGTACACAGCGGCCGCAATTCCCGCGGACGACTCGTTGCCGGTCAACATGAAAACGCTGGCGGCAAATTTAGGCCAGCCCTGGTTGAAATTTGCTGTGCAGCAGCCAAAGTTGGGTTCAAGGCCAAACAGGTTCGACTCTGGCCCGTCGGTTGTCCACGGCTTTTGATGCAGGCTGCATTCAACCTGATTGGGCTCCTGATTGTATTGGTGAGCCCACATGTCGTCAGTCAATGTGCCTGGCAATGCATTGAAGGCCAGCTTCTCAAGCCTGTCTCCCAGCGCGGGATCGCCCAGGATGGCGAGCGACCGCTCCAGCGAGAACATGGTCTCAACCACAGTGCAGCACTCCGAGCCCTGCGACGGATTTCTGCCGGCCAAATGCTCATCGCACGAAAACATCCCGTTCGGCAGGCCGTGATATTTGTCCAGTTCCGCAAGCATTTCAAGAACTGCTGCGCGGTCCTGTTGCGAACCCGACACCAGCGACCACACCGGCCCCGTTTTAATGGCCTGCCCGTTATTCACGCCGTGCGCCGATAGAGAATAATCATCGAGCCCTGCACCCTTGTGCTGATTCAACACTGCCTGCGTGACCGGCTGTGTGAATTCAAAGTGCGCATACTGCGCCTCCCAATCGTGCCCCTGTTCGTGAAGCAGGCGAGCCAGTTCAAGCAAATGGCCGGAGCCGGTGCGATTGTAGAGCCACACTACGCTGAGCAGATTGTCTTGCCAGCGGAACTTTGCCCAGTCGCGCAAAGGCCGCTGCGGAAGTTGGGCGAGTTGATAGTGGAAATATTTATCCATCAGCGGGATTACCCTCGGGTCGCCAGTGGCCTCTTGATACTGCGTAAGCGCCTTCAGCATCACAATGCGCGGCCACCAATCGTTGTTTGAAGCAGGCCCGATCATTCCGTTCTCTGACTGGTGCGTGAGGGTCCATTCAATATTGCGTTGAGCCTTGGCCTTCAACTTTGCATCGTCGAGCAGGTATGCGAGCGGCACCAGCCCATCTAGAAAATAGGGGCCGCGCTCCCATGACTCTCCCGTGCCTCCCAGCCAGCCGCTATTGGGCCCAACGTCTGGCCAGGTCTCGTCCAAATGCCCGCTGAGCCCGTTTGCCTGGATTTCGAGTTGACCGCGCAGCCAGCCGGTTGGACGAATCGATCCAAGAGGGAGCGAAACAAAAGCGCCGGCCATCATCGGCGCTCGATCTCGTTGCGGCGGCTGCTTTGTGCATGGCGCTTGTTCATTCATGTGGCCCGCATCGGCCGCATGCAGAATCTCTCGCCCGGCAACGGTCGCCAGTCCCGCCATGCTGCTCAGCTTGAGAAAGTTGCGGCGCGAAGTATGAAGGCGAGGCCGAATCGACATTGGAAGCTCCCATATGAATGAAGCCAACCACTGGTTTCATTTTATGGGGTCCTGGCGGCAGTCTGGACCGCAGCCGTTACCTGTCAGTCGCGCCCTGCTGCAAGACAAGGCTCCTACGTCGCGCTCTGGAGTTCGCCCGCTTGCGCCGAACCCTATACCTTGGGAATGCCGTGCTGGTGACAGTCGGTGCACTTCACCGAGTGGATGTTGTGCGTGCTTTTAGCGTTGGCGAAGGTGGTGTCCATTTTTTCCACGTCGATGCCGCAGTGCGACATCTGGGGGTGGCAGGTTTTGCATGAGGCGCGCGCGTTTTGGTTGTGCCCGTTGTGGCAACTGAAGCAACTCAAGCCCTCGTGCACGCCCATCGGGGTGCGATCGTCGCCTGAGCCGGCCTGCATTCCCCATGCGTTGACTGCGGCTGCCGATCCAGCTTCGGGCATGCGCGGCGCATGGCACTGGTAGCAGACAGTCTGGCGCTGATCCTGGCTGACGTGGAGCGGATGCGCGCCGTCGTAAAGCTGAGGAATGGCGAGGTTGGCCGCAGCGAAGTGCATGCTCTCACGGCGGTCGTAAAAAGCGAGCGAAACGGGAACGGCCTGGCCGGCGACGGAGACGCGTTCAGGCGGTTTCGACTCCGGTTCACCTTCGCGGTGAATCGAATGGCAGGTTCCGCAAGGGATGGCAGGCTGATTGGCAAGACGCGCGTCCACAATATGCCATGGTCCGGCTGTGTTCTGCGGCTGAACGAGATCGCGAATCGAGCCGGGGAAGTACATGCCGTGGCAGCGGAGACAGTCTTCCATCAAGCGGCGCTGGGAGTTATGTGTTGCGTTGGTAAAAATCTGCGCGTAGGTCACGCTGTGCGGACCGGAACTCCAGGAGGCGTACTCCTGCCGGTGACAGCGCTGGCAGCTTGTATCCATGGCCAGCACGTCGACCTGGCGCAACCGGATTTGCTCAGGCCAGCGATGGGTGAGATGTACCCAGGTGTGGCGCAGTTTGGTGCTGAGGCCGGCCTCGTGACACTCCATGCAGTTCATCGCGCGGTGCGGCGAACCGTGAACGTAGCCGACATAGGAGCTCATCTCGTGGCAGCTTGCGCAGCCCTGGCCGCGCTCTGAGGAGTAATACGCTGAAGCGCCAAAAACGCCGGCGAATCCGAGCACCACGAGCAGGCCCGCGGCAATTGCAGCCAGCTTGAGCACGCGCTTCATGATTTGAGTCCCGTACCTTTCCAGTTGCGAACCAGCGACGCTGAGGCCATGTACGCAATGGCCATGATGGTGAGCACCGGGTTGAATCCACCGTTGTTCACGTGCACGCTTCCGTCGATGACGAAGACATTGTCGACGTCGTGGATGCGGCAGTCGCGGTCGACCACCGAGCTTTGCGGATCGTTGCCCATGCGGCAGGTGCCGGCCTGGTGCTGGCCAGCCGAAACGCCCGTAGCTTTGTTTGCGAGTTTGGTTACGCTGATAGCGCCGGCCTCTTTGAGCCAGGCCACGGCGCGCTGGGCCTGCACCTCGCCTATGTCAAAGGTGTGCGGATGAACATTGCCCGAGATGCGGGCGACGGGCAATCCCCATTTGTCGCGAACTGTTGGATCGAGCGTGACGCGGGCATCTGCAGTGGGAATCTGCTGCGTAGGCCCGAAGACCTGAATATTGCGCTTGTAGGCAGCGCGCATGGCCTGTTTATGGCCAAGTCCCCAGCGAGGCGAGCCGGCGGGCAGCCGATCGATCATATGAATCGGCAGCCGGGTAAATTCGTTGGCCAGCATGCCGCCCCCGCACAGGCCGGGAGTGCCGTGGTTGTAGTCAGTAATGGCGATGCTGGCGCCGGGGCCGACGTCGTCGTAAATGTCGTAATCGAAGAACCCCACCGCGCCGGTGTAGTGGTGCCCCTGCAGGTTGCGGCCGACCAGGTCGTACCGGTTGCCGATGCCGTTCGGGTAGAGCCGGCTCTTCGAGTTCAGCAACAGCCGCGCCGACTCAATGGCGCAGGCTGACACGATGACCAGGTCGCAGGGTTGCTGCTGCAAGTGACCGTCGGCGTCAAAGTAGGCCACGCCGCGGGCCCGGCCGCGATCGTCGGTAAGGATCTCTTTGGCCATGCACTCGGTGCGCAGTTCGCAGTTGCCGCTGGCCAGCGCCGTGGGAATGACCGTGTTTTGCGAGCCGTTCTTGGCGTCAACTTCACAGGCAAAGCCCACACACCAGCGACAGCGCATGCAGGGTCCTCGACCGTTGTAGGGAACGCTGTTGCGGGTCATGGGCAAGTGGAATGGATGCAGGCCGAGGCGTTTGGCAGCGGGCTCAAGGATGTAGAACTCGCGATTGGGCGCGAGCGGCGGCATGGGCAGCGGGCGGCGGCGTGGGCCCTTGAAGGGAGTGCCGGAATAATCGCCCGAGACACCGATCTCGTATTCGGCTTTTTCGTAAAATGGCTCGAGATCGTCGTAAGTGATGGGCCAGTCTTCGAGCGAACTGCCTGCGGGTGCGCCGTAGGTGGAGCGCATACGGAAATCCTGCGGCAGATAGCGCCAGGCCTGGCCTCCGTAGCTGAGCGTTCCTCCGCCCACGCAGGCAGCGTTGTTCTGGTAGCCGCCCTCGCTGGCCAGCACGATGCGCGCTGCGCCTGAGGCATCGACCGTGACGCGCGGAGTGCCTTCATCCCGGGGCCCAAAGGCATTGCCGAGCATGGTAGTGCGCTGGTTGCGCAGATCGTCTTTGCGGCAATCGGCGGTCGTATACCAGGGGCCGCGTTCGAGCAGCACCACGCTCAAGCCCGCGACTGCGAGCTCTTTGGCCGCGATCCCGCCGCCCGCGCCCGCGCCGATGACTACTGCGTTTACATGCTTCATGAGGGCGAGCCTTTCCGCAGGTCGTATTGCGCGCGACCGCGCAGAGGCGGCTCATCCAGGCCGAGCATGCGCCAGCTGACGGCGTCGCGGTTGCCGCCATGCCGGGGCGAGCCGTAATAGCCTTCGAGAGTGTGCTCGCGGACCAGCTCAAAGAATTGATGGTTTTCGGATTCAAGCGCGGTCACCACCGCCAATTCCTGCTGCGGCGAAGCGCTTTCAAGCGCGGTCCCGAAGCGCTCATGGCTGATGCGGCTGGCTTGTTCGAGGCCGGCAAGATAGACCTTCTGGTGACGGCGGTAGTGGCGCGTCAGCTGCCGGTCGATATAAGTGAGCACGCCGGCTCCGGAGGCGGATGGAAAACCGTCTGCCGGAATGATCTGGTCGCAGATTGCTTTCAGCGTGGCGGCGTTGCTGTCGGTGAGAAACTCCCAGCCGCTGTTGTGCGCCGAAAAACATCCGGAGAGAAGTGCCGAGCCTGCCGCGGCAGTCGCGATCATGAAATCGCGGCGCGCGAGAGTTCCCTTATTTTGCTTCATACGCGATTCCCGCACTCCTCTGGATAGAAATGTCAGAACAGCGCAGGGTAGCATCGGAGAACATTGGCTAGATGTGATTGGGCGCACGAGGCCGCCGGCCAGCGCCCCGGTAATCGATAAGTAACATCTGGTTCGAGAGTGGCGTGTAGAAAGGGGCCGTTAAACGGGCTTAAGTGGGCTTAAACGGGCGAACAGAGCCCCAAAAGCGGACTATGCGCCGGTATATGCGCGCGTTTCCTGAGCGCCAAATTTAGGGAGTTGTTTATTTTCAGTCTCTGGCTTCACAGTTTCACTGGGACTGGGGGAAGGGGGAGGGGGGGTATTTAGTTTTAAGGGTAATAATATACTTGACAAAATAACCCCTATTGGGTACTCTGAACACATGGAACCGAAGACGCTACAAGACGCAATCCTCTACTTTGCCGATCCCATCAATTGCCGCGAATACCTTGTTGCAAGACGTTGGCCTAAAGGTGTTACCTGCCCGCGCTGCGAGAGCAAGAATGTGCTTTTTCTTGAGAAGTACAACCGCTGGCATTGCCGGGAGAAGCACACGTCTTCACAGTTTACGCTCAAGACTGGCACGGTGATGGAAGACTCACCCATCGGCCTTGACAAATGGCTCACCGCTCTATGGATGGTAGTGAACTGCAAAAACGGCGTGAGCAGCTATGAAATTCACCGCACACTAGGCGTTACGCAAAAATCGGCATGGTTCCTAGACCATCGCATCCGGCTCATGCTGGAAGACGAATACAGAGGCAAGCTATCCGGCACGATTGAAATGGACGAGACTTTCGTCGGCGGCAAACTTAAGAATATGCACAAGTCGAAGAAACCCAAGGGAACAGGATTCAGTGGTAGGGCTGTCGGCGCTATGGCGAAGACCATCGTTGTTGGGATGCTGGAGCGCAATGGACGAGTCCGGGCCGAAGTCGTAAAGGAACGCACTCAAGAGGTGCTTCAACAACTCGCCAAAGATAACGTGCAGTCTGGCAATGCTGTAGTCACCGATGAGTGGGGCGGATACAAAGGTCTGTCCGAAGATTTCCTGCATGTGATCGTAAATCACGCTGTCGAGTACGTGAACGGACAGATTCACACTCAAGGCATCGAAAATTTCTGGTCCCTCTTAAAACGGGGTCTAACCGGCACATACATTGCCGTCGAACCCTTTCACCTGTTCCGGTATATCGATGAGCAAGCGTTCCGGTACAACAACCGGAAACTGACTGATGCACAGCGGTTCGATATTGCAACGCGGGGTATGGTCGGCAAGCGGTTAACTCTCGCCGAACTTACCGGTAAGGCTTCGCCTGCCAGTAGCATCTAAATCGCCCTTGTGGGCAAAGAGGCAAGGACGCGGGAAGCGGAAGCGTAGCGCCATATAATGGCGCTATCGTGAGGAGACGGCTGGTATGGACGAGAAAGACATGATCCTAGCTATGGCGATATGCGAACTTCTAGGAGAGTCTGTCACGCCTCAAGCTGTAGAGAAGGCGTTTGAGAAAGCAAGGAACCAGTTCTATCGTCCGAATCATCCACCAAGACAAGCGAAGATTTCACACGCGCGTCGTGGCGATGAGACGGAAGAGGAGCCTCTAATTTAAGCCAGTGCTTCGCGCAATCGAGAACCTCTAACATGCGGTCCCCATCGTTGCCGGTGAGCTTCTCAAGAAAGTACAATAGCTCTTGCGTATCTGGGTCTGTCAATTCACATGAGAAACGGATAGACATTTGGGCAAACTCCGTGCGATGATGTCGCTGTAGAGTTCGCCACACCCAAGGGCCACGCCGGGCAGCGTGGCCTTTCTATTTTTGCTTCCCTATTGTAACCTGATTCTCATTTGGGGGATCAATGAAACGACTTGCGATTGCGATTCTTCTCTGCGCTATTCCAAGTATGGCGCAACAACCTGCTTCAAATCCTTCGGAGCCTTCGGGACGATACCAAATCGTCTCTGTCACTGTGACAGCCGGTGCGTCCAGCGATCCTGACAATCTGGCGCATGTGGTGTTCTTGCTTGACACAAAAACCGGTCAGATATGGCGCTACTTCGCGGGGGTGGGTGGGGTAAAAGTTCTTAAACCACAAGATCAATTAGATCCCGGCGCGGCGGTTAGTCCGGGGGCCTTCGTACTCG
>JBEKCW010000186.1:0-9510 GCA_050014675.1 Occallatibacter sp.
GGGATCGCGCGCGCCGTCGCCGGCCGTGATGCGGTACTTCAGGCGCATCCCGCCGAGCTTGTTGAGGGTGTTCACGAATCCGGCAATCTTTTGTGCGGCTTGCTGCAGGTCGTCAATTGGCATAACAAACAAGTATCGCAGAGCGGGGCCGATTTGGGGTGGCGGAAAGTGGAGAAATAGGGCGCGGGATTGCGGAACCCCGCATCGTCTATCATTTTCTTTTCAGCCTTGATTCAAATGGCTGCACGAATCACGGGTGCAGCCGGAGATGTGCATGACTTTACGCAATACTCTCGATACTCAACGATGGATCGTTCCCGTCCTCAGGATTCTGGGCCTGGCAATCTTCGTTCTGGCTTTTTGGCAACCGGCCGTTCGCGCAGGCCAAACAACGGTGCTACCGGGCTGGAAATGCGCGACGATTGCCAGCACCGAGTCGATGACCCTCTTCGGCAAGCCGGGTCCCGGGAAACACCAGTTCATCGAGTACCTGGTGGCCTTCAGCGGCTGGATCAATCTGCTCATCGTGCTTGTAATTCTGGCCAGCCCGGTTCGCGCGTTGCTGGTTGTGCGCCGCATTTTTGCCGTCGCCATTATGCTTTGCATGGCCGGCACCTGGGTGTTGTTTGCCCAACAGCAAATCTCGCCATTGACGGGGCATTTTATGTGGATTGCCGGCGCCCTGCTGGTGATTATCCCTGAAGCGTTCCCTGGCCGCCGTCGAGGCACAGCCAGGGCCTGACCCCGGGCTCATTGCGGGTTAAGATTCACTTCAGCCTCACGCTGCTAGGTTTGAGTAGATTGCGGCCTTGGTCCGCGTCTAACTTGTTGCTGAGGGCAACTGGCAATCCATGCGTTATTGGGTTCGAATTCTTGTTTTGCTCTTGCCGGTCGCTGTCGCAGCCGCGGCTCACGCGCAGGGTGGGCCCCCGTTCATCACGGACGATCCGGGCACACCGGGCAATCACCATTGGGAGATCAATTTCGGCTGGATTGCGAATCACAACCCGGGCCAGTCGTACTATGAGATTCCCGATGTGGATATGAATTACGGCTGGGGCGATAAGGTTCAGCTCAAGTATGAGTTGCCCGTTGCGGGCGGCACCGACACTAGCGGAGGCACGGGTTTCGGGCTGGGCGAATCGCTGATCGGCATCAAAATGCGGCCGTACGAATACCACACGCGCGGTGAGGCGCCCAGCGACGACAACATGCTGTTCTCGCTGGGCTTCTATCCGCAAGTTTCCATCAACAACCCCACCAGTTCAGTGCGGCGCGGCATTGTGGAGCCGGGTCCGCAATACTACCTGCCCATGGAAATGACCGCCAAGTGGGGTCCGGTGGAATTCGACGGCGAAATCGGCCGCTGGATCGGCAACGCCAACCAGCCGGAACAGTGGGGCCGCGGGTTGATCGCCGGCCACGAGTTCAACGACAGGCTCGAGCTCTACGGCGAGCTCTACGATCTGCAGGCAATCGACAAGGTGCGCACGCAGCCCAAGCAGCGTTCGCTCACGCTCGACTTCGGCGGCAGGCAGTCGCTCGACAAGCAGAATCACATCCGGCTGCTCTTCATGGGCGGGCGGGCAATCCAGAAGGTAACGGCACAGAACGGAGAACCGAGCTGGATTGCGTATCTGGGCGTACAGTTTCTTCTTGGGCCGAAAGAGAAGGAAGTGCCGGGCGAGAAGCCGTGAGCGCACGTGAAGAACGCCTGATGCTGCCATTGGCAGCGCCTCGACCACGAATGTCACAATAGGTCTATGCCCGCCGACACGCCAATCGAACAGCCCGTTGTGCTCACTGCGGCTGAAGCCCGCGCGCTGGGAGCGCTGGTTGAAAAAGAAATCACTACGCCCGAGTACTATCCTCTTTCGCTGAATGCTCTTGGGAATGCATGCAATCAGCGCTCGAATCGCGAGCCGGTGATGAATCTCGATGAAGACGATGTGCGGCAGGCGCTTAACGGCCTTGAGCGCAAGCAGCTTGCCGGACGCGCACGTTCCAGCGACGGGCGCGTGACCAAGTACGAGCACTGGCTGGGCGAGGCCTTCAATCTCAGTCGCGCCGAAACGGCATTGCTTTGCGTCCTGCTGCTGCGCGGCTCGCAAACTCCCGGCGAACTGCGCGGCCGTTCGGAACGGCTGCATCGCTTCGACGAGATTTCCGATGTGCTGGGCGGTCTTCAAAAAATGATGGAGCGCGAGCCGCCGCTTGCGGCCCTGTTGCCACGCCAGCCCGGCACCAAGGAGTCCCGTTATGCGCACCTGTTATGCGGGCCGGTAGAGTCGATTGCGGTTCCGACCGCGGCGGACGCGGCAGAACTCCCGTCCGTCAATCACGCGCATGAGGAACGGATCGCGCAACTCGAGACGACCGTGGCCGAATTGCGCCAGCAGGTTGCCGATCTCAATGAAAAGCTCGATCGGTTGGCCGGGTGACTGGCTCAATCCCCTTGCGCTATATCAAATTGCGAGCTAAGGCATTGCGGAGGGGAGAGCTCACGCGATAGCATTCCCGTGCCAAGATTTCCAGGAGAATTATCGTCATGCGATTTACAGCACTTGCAGTTGCCCTGACCGGATTGACAACGTTTACTTGTCTGGCCCAGACCACCAAGCCAGCAACCGCGCACAAGAGCGCTACAGCCAACGCCTCAGCGCAGGTAGCTTTGACCCCGCCCATGGGCTGGAACAGCTGGAATTATTTTGCCGAAAAAGTCACCGACCAGGACATCCGCAATGCCGCCGACGCCATGGTGGCAAGCGGCATGAAAGATGCCGGCTACGTGTACATCAACATCGACGATACCTGGGAGGGCGAGCGCGACTCCGACGGCGTGCTGCACACCAATTCAAAGTTTCCTGACATGAAGGCTCTCGCCGACTATGTGCATTTCAAGGGCCTCAAGCTGGGCATCTATTCTTCGCCTGGCCCCAAGACCTGCGGGGGGTATGCAGGCTCGCTGAATCACGAACTGCAGGATGCGCAGCTTTATGCTTCGTGGGGCATCGATTACCTGAAGTACGACCTTTGCAGCTTTATACCCGAGGTAATGGAGAAGCAGGCACCGAACGACCACGCTGCGCAGATGAAGCTGATGATCGGCGCTTACGAAAAAATGCACAAGGCGCTGGCTTCTACGGGCCGGCCGATCGTATATTCGCTCTGCCAGTATGGCTGGGACTCGGTGTGGGAGTGGGGTCCGAGCGTGGGCGCAAATCTGTGGCGCGCCACTGACGATATTCAGCACAACTGGAACAGCATCTACACGCTGCTCAACGAGCAGCAGGGCCTGGCGAAATACGCCGCCCCCGGCCATTGGAACGATCCCGACATGCTTGAGGTGGGCAACGGAAGGCTCTCGCTGGGCGAGAACCGCGCGCATTTCTCCATGTGGGCCATGCTGGCCGCGCCGCTGCTTGCCGGCAACGATCTGCACAGCATGAAGCCGGAGATCTCGGCCATCCTCACCAACCGCGACGTGATCGCCATTGACCAGGACAAGCTGGGCCATGAAGCGAGGCATATCTACTCCGACGGCGAGGTCGACGTGTGGACGCGTCCTCTTTCCGGAGGCGCCATGGCCGTTGCCGTGCTGAACGCGGGCAGCGATCGCTATTCCACTCACCCTTTCCATCTGGATCTGGCCAAGCTGGGCTTGCATGGCACGCAGCGGGGTAAAGACCTGTGGACCGGCAAGGATGTCGTGCTCACGCAGAATATGCCGCTTGAAATTCCCGGCCACGATATTTTGCTGGTGCGGATCGCGCAGCCGAAATAGAGCAGGGAACAAGGGAGCAAGGGAACAAGCGAGCAAGGGAGTAGGCACGAGTGGCTTGTTGATGTATGCCGCTCGCCAAACTGAGGCCGTCTTTTCATGGCACAAACTGCGAAATGGAATCGCGGTTTGTGTCATGCAAAGGCGGCCTTTCTTATGGCGAAAACAGTTTGCCGTTTTTTCACACTTCAACTATTGCTCGCAAACAACTCGTCCGGCCCGATTCGAATCCGAGGACAGAGGAGAAATTATGCACAAAGCTACCCGGATCCTCATGCTCTCCGTTTTAGCTGTGTCCCTCAGCGGCATCCCCGCAATCGCGCAGGACCAGCACGATAACCACACGTACGTTGCGCACAACGATTGGAAGAAAGGCGGGACCATACGCCAGGAAGACTGGAATCGTGGCGAGAAGATCGATTACACGCAGTACCATCTCGCTAAACCCGCCGATGGCCACGAGTGGCGCCTGATCGACGGCCAATACGTACTATGCGACGCAAACGGCAAGATCTTCGCTGTCCGGCGCGCTCACTAACGGCAACTCCGCTTTTCTCACCCCCAAAACACGAACCCCCTGTCAGACGCAGCCAAATTGCATCTGACAGGGAGTTCTGTTTCAACAATGGGCCGTAGCCTGAAGCTTTATGCCACTCGCCGCAAGGCTGAGAGCTTTTTTCTATTCCCTGGTTCCCTATTCTTCCGCCCGCACCAGGCACACCTCAAACCATCCCCGCTCGTCGGTCCAGGTTTCGGCGCAGGCAAAGCCTGCCGCAGCCATCATCGCCGCCGCACCGCCGGGCCGATATTTGTAGCTGTTCTCGGTATGGATGGTTTCACCTGCGCGGAACTCAACTTCCCAATCGAGCGCAGCGAAACGGACGTGCTGGTCGGCCGAGCTTTCCAGATGCATCTCCATCCGCGACATCGTCTCGTTCCACACGGCTCGATGATGAAATCGGGCAAGATCGAAGTTGGCGCCCAGCTCCCGATTCAATCGCACCAGCATGTTCTTGTTGAAGGCAGCGGTCACGCCGGCCGCGTCGTCGTACGCTGCCAGCAGCGTGGACTCATCTTTCACCAGATCCACGCCCAGCAGCAGTCCGTCTCCCTCATCGAGCTGGCTGCGCAACTTGCGCAGAATTCGAGCAGACTCCTGCGGCTCAAAGTTGCCGATGCTCGAACCGATGTAGAGCACCAGCCGCCGTTCGCCCGACGCGCATAGATCGAGCTCGAATCCATTGGTGTAGTCCATCTCAAGCAGCACGGCTCGAACGCCGGGAACCTCGCGCTCGATCCGCGCCTGGGCTACCAGCAGCGCTGTGGCCGAGACGTCCACGGCCTCAAAGACCAGCCCCTGTTGCCGAGCCAGGGCGGCCTTCATCAGCACGCGCGTTTTTTCCGCCGATCCCGCGCCCAGCTCGGTAAACCTCAACCTGCTGCTGCCTGCGGCCAGCGCTACCATCTCGCCGGCGTGACGCTCAAAGATGCCCCGCTCCGTGCGCGTCAGATAGTACTCGGGCAGCTCGGTGATCCGCTCGAAGAGCTCTGAGCCTGCCCCGTCGTAAAAGAGCCAGGGCGGCAGCGATTTGGGGCGCGCGTCCAACCCGGCTCGCACTGCACGCGCCAACTGTTCGTCGATTTGAAGAAATGCAGGGGAAGCTACGAGAGACATATCTTTTCCTTCGATGCACGAACCCGTTTCAGGACGCCAATCTTATTCCGGAGAATTGCCACCGGGTCTCGGGAGCAAAGAAATTGCGATAGCTGGCCCGGATGTGCCGATTCGGCGTTGCACAGCTGCCGCCGCGCAAAACCATCTGGCCGCTCATGAATTTTCCGTTGTACTCACCCAGCGCGCCCTCGAGCGGCCTGAACCCCGGATAGGGAAGGTAGGCGCTCTCAGTCCACACCCAGCAGTCCCCGTAGTGGTGCTTCGCACCGTTCTCGTTTTGGATGAGAGAAGATGCTGGGACAGACGTCAGATTCCCGGATTCCAGCAGATTTCCGTCAACCGGCTGGCCCTCGGCGGCAACCTCCCATTCGGCCTCGGTGGGCAGCCGATGCCCGGCCCAGCGGGCGTAGGCGTCTGCCTCATAAAAGCTCACGTGGCTCACGGGCGCGTCCAACCTCAGGCTCAACGGCACGGCTCCGCGCAGGGTAAATACGCTCCATGCGCCATCTTCTCCATCGCCTTCTTGTGACCAGTAAAGTGGGGCCTTCCAGCTCCGCGCCTTCACCGTTGCCCATCCCGCCGAGAGCCACAACTCCGGCCGTGAGTAGCCGCCGTCATTCACAAAATCGAGATACTCGCCGCAAGTTACCAGCCGGTCCGCAAGCCCATATGGTCGCAGCCAGACCTGGTGGCGCTCCAGCTCATTGTCAAAACAGAATCCGTCACCGGCAAAGCCTATCTCACACAATCCGCCTTCAAAACTTTCAAAGCGGATCGGAGCCGGCATCTCGCATTTCAGATCCCTGAACCCTGATCCCTGTTCCCTGTACGTCGGCCTCAGCGGATTGGTGTAAAAGGCGTGGAGTATGTCAGTGAGCAGCAATTCCTGGTGCTGCTCTTCGTGATTCACTCCCAACTCGATGCGTTCGAGTGCGGCCGGCGGCGCGCCACGCTCCATCAATCGAGTAAGGGCATCGTCTACATGCCGGCGGTAGCGAAGAATCTCTTCCAGGCCAGGCCGCGAGAACGACGAGCGCAGCTTCTTTTCAGGGAACGACGAAAAGCCCTCGTAGTAGCTGTTGAACAGCCACGGGAAATCGGGGTTGAAAACCCGGTACCCCGGCGCGAACTGGCTCAGGACGAACGACTCAAAAAACCAGGCAGTGTGGGCCACGTGCCACTTCGCCGGAGATGCCTCGGGGCACGACTGCACCATCATGTCCTCGGGGGTGAGCGGGGCGCAGAGCCCAAGGGTGCGGCGGCGCACCCCGCGAAATCTCTCCACCAAACCCAGTTCCGGAACGGCCACAGCAGATTTGCTCGGTTCGTGCTCCATCAATTCTCTTTCCCTCCCGTGCTCAACAAAGTGTAATCTCTGCAAGTTGTTGCGAACAGAATCTTTGATTCCTCAAACTGCAAACCGGTATGCGCCAAAGTCAATAACTGGCTATTGACTCTCAATTTGCCTTTTCATTGAATATGAATAGTGCTTTAATTGCATGCGACGGGCATCCAGGCTGGTCCGGCAGAGGTTGCGCCACGACTGACGGACATCCGTAGTTTCGATGCATTCCGCCTGCTTTGGAAGCTAGCGAAGCCAGGAGGGATTATGATCAGGTCTTCGGTTTTTTCGGCTCTCCTTGTCACGTGGCTGAGCACCGCCTTCCCGGCAACCCAGCAATCCTTGTCCGCGCAGACTGCGGCAGCTGTTTCAGCGGCTGATTCCATTCAGGTTCAGACACCCACTTCCGGTCAATCACTGGCCCAGACGCAGGTCGAGACGCAGGTCAAAACGCAGGTCCAGACGCCAGAGCCCGCTCCGGCCCAGTCTCCCACTCAACATCCCTCTCAAGCCGCAATCCCCGTGGCCAGGCCGCCCGTACCGCCTCCATCCGCTGAGGATCTGGCCGACTCACTCGTGATGCACCAGAGGTACCAGGAGGCCATTGCTACCTATCGAAAAGCCTCGAGCAGCGCGGCCATCTGGAACAAGATGGGCATAGCCTATCAAATGATGTTCAATGTGAACGAGGCGATGCATTGTTATAAGGAGTCGCTCAAGCTTGATTCCAATAACGCCCAAGTGGTCAACAACCTGGCTACAATCTATGACTCCGAGAAGGAGTATTCCCAAGCCGAACGCCTCTATCGCAAGTCGGTAAAGCTCGATCCGGATTCGGCCATGGTTTACAAGAACCTGGGCACCAATCTGCTGGCCCAGCACAAATACAGCCGGGGGTGGGATGCCTACCAGCGCGCGCTGGCCCTCGATCCTGAAATCTTTGAAGACCATGGCACCCCGCAAGTGCAGAATCCAGCATCGATAACCGAACGCGGCGCGATGAACTATTACATGGCTCTCGGGTGCGTTCGAATAGGGCAGACCGAATGCGCTCTGCAGTATCTCCGCATGGCCATTGATGAAGGGTTCACCAGCCCCAAGAAAGTCGCCTCCGACGTGGCCTTTGCCAGCCTGCGCGACAACGCTGATTTCAAGCAGTTGCTGGCGTCTCAACAGAACGCCAAACCCGAGCAGGCGCGCTGAAGATCTCCTCGCGCCCTGCGGTCTATTCGCCGATCGTCCATAGGCCGGTCGTCCTGTTGCCCGGCAATCCCGTCTATCTGAACATGAAGATGCACACCTGTTTCCGGCTCATTTCGGCGTTGGTGCTCGCGGCTGCAACTGCCGTGGCCGCTTCGGCTCAGGATTCAACCCCTCCTCCTCAAAACGGTCAAAACGGGGGCGGCCAAAACGGCGGGGGCGGTTACGGGCAGCGCCGGGGCGGCGGAGGCGGATTTGGGGGCATGATGGGCGGGGGAGTGTGGGGCACTGTTACCGCAGTCTCTGCTGACCAGTACACCATCAAGACCGATGCCGGCGATGTGTATACCGTGCACTTCACCGCCGACACGCGAATGTTCAAGATGCCCGCCTACGTGCGCGGCCAGGGCGGCCAGGGCAATGGCGGTGGACAGGGTAACGGCGGAGGGCAAGGCAACGGCGGCGGGCAGGGCGGGTGGCAGGGCCGCAGGGGCGGCAATCCTCCGGAGCAGCTCAAGCCCAGTGACATCAAGGTTGGCGATGTCATCCAGGTGCGCGGCGAGGCGGATGAGACCGCCAAGACCGTGCCGGCCACGGCCATTGTGGAACTTGACCCCGATCGCGTGGCTCAAATACGGGAGATGGAAGCCAATTTTGGCAAGACATGGCTGATGGGCAAAGTTACGGCGATCGACGGAGTGAAAGTTACGCTGACGGGGTCGCTCGATCATGCTCCGCACAGCTTTGTGGCCGACGAAAATACCACCTTCCGCCAGCGCCGCGATCCCATTACTCTTGCCGATATCAAGGTGGGCGACGTGGTGCGCGCTGAAGGCGCGGTAAAGGATGGAGCCTTTACCGCAACGGTGGTAAACAGCATGGGCGCGCCGCCGGCCGATATGCCCGCGGTACCCCGCGTTCCACCTCCGCCTGCGCCGGCTCAGTCTTCGCCGCAGTAGGCCTAATCCAGATTCTTGATCTCGGTGCCCGCGGGGATATCGACAACAAACTCGTCGTTCTCGAGTTTCTGATTCTCAGTCACTGTAAGCACGGTAATCACGATCTGGTATGACTCGAGCGGTCTTTTGATCGTGATCGTCGAGGGATACGTGACCCCGTTGAAGTCGCTGTAATCGCCGTAAAAGACCTGGGTTTCAAGATTGCCGTTCGCATCGTAGATGTCCTGCTGGTAGGGCTTCAGGTCAGAGCGATCGAAGGTGACTACCCGCACCGGCTTCAATTGCCGGCTGTCGGCAAGCGTGCGCATGATGCTGAGCACGTATTCCGACTTGGTGAGCAGATGCTTCTTCTGCGGATCTTCGATTGTTTCGGTATCGGCCGTTACAGAATACAACTCGTCTTGCGTAAGCCCGCGCACCGCCATGGCGTCGTAGAAAAAGCCCGGCCGCATGTTTTCAAATTCGTTGGGCGACTTCTTGGTAACTGTATTCGGCCCTTTCACAGCTTCTTTCTTTGAGGGCACGTACAACGTAAAGTCTTTTCCATCGCTGG
>JBEKCW010000187.1:0-9465 GCA_050014675.1 Occallatibacter sp.
ATTCATCGCGTGGGGTGAAGTCGCTGGCGAAACGCTGTGCCGTTTCCAAACAGCGGTACAAATAGAGTATTTCAGCGGGTTCTTTCGCCCGCTGAAGCGGGCTGGCGAGGGAATTATGTGTTCGATCCCCAGGCTTACGCCAGGGGCTACCGTATTTCGCCCGCGTTGCGGGCTCTGCTTGCGCTGTCTTTCGGCATTTCCAGCTTCCCAATCCGCCCCTTCGGCCCAACAACGTACGGCAGCGAGAGCGCGTTCCAGTTGCGGTCAGCGTCAGCGGCCTCATGCAGCGAAGCGTCAGGATGAACGGCTTTCCAGTTCTTCCCATCGTCCGTAGAAACATCCGTCCCATTAGGACCGACCGTAATCCAGGTCTTAGTCGCCTCGTCGTAAGCGACCGCCGAGCGGTAGCCATGCGGCGGGGTTTGAGCAAGGGTCCAGGTCCAACCGCCATCGGACGAAAATGCTGCGGTCTTTTCGTTGTCCTCGGGCTTTGCGTAGTCGCCACCAACGCCTACCATGCTCCAATACGTGCCAAATCCGCAATCACTGCATGGGCTCCCGGTGTATCGCAGAGCCAGCGCGAATGCCCCAGCGCTCTCCGTTCCCGACGCAAGCGGAATGCTCCGACGATTCCAATCAGGGGGTGGGAATCCGGGCATTCCACGGCCGTATCGAGGCTTTGGGTGATGAGGACCTTCCCACTTTTCGAATAGAAACGCTCCGCCCTTACCACCTGCTACGAAGCCGGGAAAGAACTGCTCGCCCGGGCCTCGTATGTCTCCGCTCCCCCTAGGCGCTCTGCCAAACGATTCATTACTGGCTGCAAATGCAGCGATTGGTAAGCCATGTAACCGAAGCGCTTTGCTCTTGTCCTTCCTCCAGTCTGTACCACCGTGGCTAGTTTGAAACACTGTGAACTCGTTGTGCACCGGGTCCCCTAAAAGTAGACCGTCACCATCGACCCCATCTATCCAAAAGGAATCCCAAAACCCATCCTTATCCGGATTAGTAAACACCAGCTTCCAAGTCTGGCATCCATCCGTAGTCTTATACAGCCGCGACAAATCCCCCGTCCCGCTCGACATCACGATCGCCGTATTCGCATCGAACGCCTGAATCCCGCGAAAATCCAGTTTCTCGGCGCCAGGCGGCACGGTACACGGCTGCCAAAGATAGCCTCCATCTTCAGTCCGCAGCACGGTCCCATTCGCCCCGCTCGCCCACGCCACGCCGCCGCCCACGTTATCGATGCCGCGCAAATCAGCCGTAGTATTCGAGTTCAAAATCTGCCACTGCGCGTGCGCTGCGCCGCAGGCAATCAGCATCAGCGCCAGCCACAATCCATGTCGCTTCATAGCAACAGTTTAGGCCAGATCAGCCGTCGGCGATAAGGAAGGCTCCTGATCTCTGATCTCTTTTCTCTGATCTCTAACGCACACCATGAACTTTTCCATCCCTCAAAACGTAAACTTCTGCATCCCAAACGTCCGCGCTTTGCGGATTAGGAGATAGCAGCGATTTATGAGCCATGACTGGCAGCCGGACTTCGAAAAACTCGTTGACGAGCACCAGTCGATGATCTTCTCGCTGGCTTTTCGCATGACCGGCGACCGCGGCCTGGCCGAAGAGATTGCGCAGGATGTTTTCCTTGAGCTTGACCGCAACCTGGGCAGGATCGAAAGTCCGGAGCACGCGCTCAACTGGCTGCGACGCGTGGTAATGAACCGCTCGGCCGACGCTTTACGCCGCCAGCGAGTCAGGGGCATGGATCTCTGGGTGGAGATGGATGAGAATCACGGCGCGACTTTTGAAGAGCGGCCGTCTCCCTTGCGTTCGCGCCTTGAGGCCCTGATGGCAACATTGCCCTCGCCGCAGCGCGCGGCGCTGGTGCTGCGCTATCAGGAGGGGCTGACGCCCGATGAGATTGCGGCTACGCTCGACTCGCCGCTGGCCACGGTGAAAAGCAACCTGCAGCGGGGATTGAAGCTGCTGCGGGCCAAGGCCGAGAGCCATTTGAAGGAGTTTATTCGTGGGACCTGAACCAATCGACGATGTTGAAAGGGAACTGCGGCAGGGAATGTTGCGGCTGCCTGCGCCTCCCGGGCTGAAGCGCAAAATCATGGCGCGCAAGCGGGCCCTTGACGCCGAAAGAACGCACCGGCGCGTGGTCTTCTGGCAGCGCCTGGCGGCGAGCATTGTGCTGTGCGGCGCCGTTGGCGGAGGCGTGACCTGGCACAACATTCAGGAGCGGCGCAAAGGCGAGGCGGCGAGCCAGCAGGTGATGGTGGCGCTGCGCATCGCCGGCCGCGCGCTTGACCAGATGAATGCGCAACTGGCGGAACACAACGTTGACAAGTAGGAAAGGGAGATCGATGAAGAGTTCAATTCTTGCAATTCTGTTGGCTGGCATTGCAGTTGCCGTGCCGGCGTTGGCGCAAACTACGGGCCTGGCGCTGCCAACGGCCGTTGAAAAGCAACTTGAAGCCAAGGCCTCAAACGTAACCGAGGTCACGCTCGACAAGAGCATGCTTGGCTTTGCTTCAAAGTTTCTCGACAAAAAGGATTCCGACCAGTCCAATGCCAAGCAACTCATCAATGGGCTCGACGCTATTTACGTGCGCGATTACGAATTCGACAAAGTGGGCCAATATTCGCCCGACGATCTCGACAACCTGCGCAAGCAGTTTGCAGGCACCGAATGGGTTTCCATGGTGCACACGCTCGAAAAGAAGTCCGGCGAGTCAACCGACGTAATGGCCAAGATGGTCAACGGTGAATCGCGCGGCATGTTCATCCTTTCGGCGGAGCCCAAAGAACTCACCATCGTGCTTATCCTGGGGCCCATCAAGATGGATCAGCTCGGCGAACTGGGCGGCATCGGAGGCCTGGGCGCGCTGGGCAACATCGGCAATGTCGTAAGCAAAGGCGATAAGGCGTCAACCAAGAGTGGTGACGCGAATGCAACCAAGGCTGCAACCAAAGGCGGTGGCGAATGAAATTTCTGGCGGCGGTAGCAATTTGCGCAATCGTGCTCATGGTGCCTAATGCCGTGCTTGCCGGCAGCGGCAACGGGTTTGACTCCGTAGTCACAGCGCTTGAGAATCGTTACCACGCGCACGCCACGCGCATTCCGTTCATGGGGCTGGTGAGCCTGGTGGCGCACAAGGCTACCACCGGCGGCGTGAGCGGATTGCACGTGGCCGAGTTCGACAACTTCAGTGAGTCAGTTGACGGCGACGAATTGAACAACATCGTTGCGGAAAAGCTGGGCTCCGGCTGGTCGCGCATGATTCGCGATACCAGCAAACATGGCGCCGAGCAGACGCTCATTTTTGCGCGCCCCGACGGCAACCGCATGGGCATGTTTATTTTGGACGTTGACGGCCACGAGATGGACGTAGTCGAGATCTCAGTCGATCCAGCTCACCTGAACCAGAGCATCGACAAATACAAGCACCACGATGGCAACAACTCCGATCACGACGATAACTCCGGCGACGAGTCCGATTAGTCCCATTTATCCAGAAGTCTTATTCATGTTCATTCGATCGCGCTGGATTGCGGTGTCACCTCCCTATCCGCCGCGCATCTGCCCTTCTACACTTGAAGCAGCATGAACACCGCCGCACATGCGCGGGCCGCGCACTATCGTGGCCGGCTCGCGCCATCTCCAACCGGCTATCTCCACATCGGCCACGCGCTCACGTTTCATGCCGCGTGGCAGCGCGCCCGCGATGCGAACGGCACGCTTGTAATGCGCATGGAAGATCTGGACGCAGAGCGCAGCCGCGGCGTTTACGCCAAAGCTGCGTATGAAGATCTGCGCTGGCTGGGCATCGACTGGCACGAAGGTCCGGATATTGGCGGGCCGTTCGCGCCCTACGCGCAGAGCCAGCGCGGCGATTTCTATCGGTCTGCGTTGCGCAAGCTGGCTGCCGGCGGATTCATCTATCCCTGCCGCTGCTCGCGCAAAGACCTGGTCTCCGCTTTGAGCGCTCCGCACGAAGGAGCCGATCCCGATGACGAGCCCATCTATCCCGGAACTTGCCGTACGGCAGTGCATGCGGCAGGTCCCTCAGAAAAGTTGGCACGCGAAGATTCGTCCGGCCCGATGAACTTGCGTTTCCGCGTGCCCGACGGCGAAGCGATGGAATTTATCGACGGCAATTTAGGTCCGCAATGTTTTGTTGCCGGCGTAGACTTCGGCGATTTCCTGGTGTGGCGGCGAGACGGTGAGCCAAGCTACCAGCTAGCCTGTGTCGTTGATGATGCGGCCATGCAGATCAGAGAAGTGGTGCGCGGCCGAGACCTGCTCAAATCAACCGCGCGGCAAATCCTGCTCAATCGCGCGCTGGGGTATGCCGATCCCGCGTGGTTCCATTGCAGTCTGGTGACCGACGCCGGCGGAAAGCGTCTCGCAAAGCGTCATGATGCACTTAGCATTCGCGCGTTGCGCGAACAGGGCCTGACGCCTGAAGAAGTGCTTTCAGACAGAACGCAGCTATTCATTCAGAAGTGAAATCAACCGCAAAGCGAAACGGTAGATCGGCTATCCGTGCCGGTGATCACCGTTGCTTACAGGGATTGGCTCCGTAGAATTACGGTGCCTCGTTTGCGTGTGTGGGAGCGGTGGCGGAAGATCAGCCCGGAAGATTGGGTTGCCGGTCCGCAAGCCGCCGTGAGCGACCTGCGGGCCGTGCTAACGCAAGGGAGGTGAAGGCATGGATGAGAAATCATCCTGGATGCAGTTTGCCGTAACTATCGCCATTGATTGGCGGTTCGTTCTGGCTGTCGTCTTCCTTGTCCTGGCGCTACTGTTGAGGTAGCCAAAACCCCGGTAGGGGACCACACCCTGCCGGGATCAAGCCCAGTATAGCAAAATGCCGATTCTTAGCGGCATTTTCCCGTCACGCGTGCTTGATGAACTTCCCGTTCTGCAACTCGCGCATGGCGGTCTGCAATTCGGCCTGCGTGTTCATCACAATCGGCCCATACCACGCCACCGGCTCCTCGAGAGGTTTGCCCGAGACCAGCAAAAAGCGAATGCCTTCTGGGCCAGCTTGCACCACAATCTCATCGCCGCGGTCGAACAATACAAGCGAATGATTCTTCGCGTCGTAGACCGGCTGCGCATTGGCGTCGACGGCAGACTCGGTCAGCACCGCCTGCGGAGCCGAGGCGTCGCTAAACGTACCCGCGCCCGCAAAGACGTACGCGAATGCGTTGCGTGTGGTCTCAACCTTGATCCGTTTGCGCCTAAACGGGGGTACGCTGATGTCCACATAGCGCGCGTCGACAGACATTGATTCCGTCGCCACGCCTTCGACCGGCCCGGTCTTGCCCCAGAACTCGCCGCAAATGATGCGCGCCTTCGTACCGTCGTCCTCGGTCACCTCGGGAATGGCGGCAGACGGAATGTCCTGATAGCGTGGGTCCGTCATTTTCAGCGCCGCGGGCAGGTTGGCCCACAGCTGGAAGCCGTGCATGCGGCCGCGCTCGTCGCCCTTCGGCATCTCCTGATGCAGAATGCCGCTGCCTGCCGTCATCCACTGCACATCGCCGGCGGTCATGCGGCCCTTGTTGCCCAGGCTGTCGCCGTGCGCAACCTCGCCGGCCAGTACGTAGGTGATGGTCTCAATACCGCGGTGCGGGTGCCAGGGGAAGCCGGCCAGATAGTCGGCCGGATTCTCGTTCCTGAAGTCGTCAAGCAACAGGAACGGGTCAAACTCGTGGGTCTTGCCGAACCCGAAGGCGCGCTGCAATTTTACGCCGGCGCCCTCAATGGTGGGTTTGGTCTGGTACATCTCTTTCACAGCTCTAAGCGACATGGAAAAACCTCCAGCGATTCCCGGATCGTAACAGTCCTGGATAGAACGCTCCCGAAAGGCCAGGTCAGCGGTTGAATCGCATGTTTAATAGATGCGCGAGCGAGATATTCGTTGCGACAGGTAATTCCCCGTTCACTTTTCGGCCATGCCGCCATCGCCGTGGGTGGCCAGAGTCTGCGCCTTGCGAAGCATCGCGTCCAACTCCGCGCGTTTGAAGAGCCGGCCATTGTGCACAACTGCTTGAATTGTGCGGGTATTGCGGATATCGGCGAGGGGGTCTTTGTGGAGTAGAACCAGATCGGCAATTTTGCCGGTTTCGATGGTTCCACGATGGTCAAGCTGTCCCATGAACTGCGCGGCATTGCGCGTTGCGGCCTGCAGCGCGGCAAGAGGCGGCAGGCCTGCCTCCACAAGCAGCGCCAGCTCGTCATGGATGCTAAAGCCCGGAAAACATCCGGGATTCAAGTCGTCAGTTCCGGCGAGAATAGGCACGCCAGCCTTGTACATCGATCCCACAATTTTCAGTGAGTTTGCGAATTCCGAACGCGTCGTTTTGCTCGTCCAGGCCCGCGCCACGGGAGGAAAATTCTTCAAATATCCCGCTTTGAATCGGGCTTGGTCTGCCGCGGGCAAATAATTCAATCGTGGGTCATCTGCAGGCAGGGGATCATCAATCTGAGCCTTGAGCAACGTGAGAGTCGGACACTGCCAGGTTGCATTCTTTTGAAATCGCGCGAACAGCGCCTGGGCAGTGGCATCGTCGTAGGTATCAACCACGCGCTGGTGAAGGTCGTTGATGCGTTTGCCGCTGTCCATCTTCTGCGTCATAGGCGCGTCCGGGGCTCGAAAAATGGCCTCCTGCCGGCGCAATTCTTCAGCAATCGTGTTTTCATCTTTCGAGCAGCTCAGCGCCACGCTGGTCAGGTGCTCGATGCTCTTCTGTCCCGCGTCTGAAGCCTCCTCGGCGCTTATCGATTCCGGCACATGTCCTTCGAAAGAGATGCCGCGCTTCTTCGCCTCGTCTGCAATCGCGTAGTAAACGCTGCGGGACAGTTTGTCGTACACCTTGATGAAATCTGCACCGCGCTGTTGTTGCTGGTCGACAACTTTCCGCCCCTCCGCGTCATTGGTGACGACAATGGAACCGGGCCAGCGCGGATTCGCGCCGTCCACCAGGGGACTGCCGAGATAAATGGTTGGCGACGGATCAACGTTCGAGACCTGCGTCGCGCGCCACGCGTTGGCGTCGGGCGGCCCAAACATGTCCCGAACCCCAACGACTCCGTTGGCCAGAAAGAGAAGATGCGTCCATGGGGCTCTGTCGTCCGCCGTGCCATGCGCATGCATGTCCCACAAGCCTGGGATGAGGAACTTGCGGGCGCCATCGACCACCACGGCGTTTTTGGGAACGTGCGCCTTCCTGGCGGGACTCACTTCAGCGATTCGATCGCCCTTCACGATCACGGTCATGCCCGGCCTGGGCTCGCCGCCGGTAGCGTCGATGACGGTAACATTCATGATCGCCAGCGATTGAGACCGTCCCGAGCCGGAGCAGACGACGAGCAGTAAGACCAGTTGCCAGCTGAGATGCCTGCAACGTTTTTCAATGATGCGTAGCGCGGCGTGCATAAGCCGAAACACAGAAACTCGAGCCATTTCAATGCCACCCTTGCCCGCCAGTATAGCTTTCGTCTTCCCGAATGCGCTCTGCCATTTCACGCCCGCACTCTTCCCAAGTGTGGCGGAGGCTGTGCGTGAAGGTGGAATGCGGACGACAGGCGGAAACTTGGGGACACTATGGACTTCAGGCGCCCTGACTCCCAGTGCTGTTCGCATCCCAAGTGAAAACTTCAGGCAGGGGCACTCCGAAGACGTCCGCGATGCGAAACGCCGCCTCCAAAGTAGGGGAGTATTTGCCGCTCTCAATGGCAGCGATCGTCTGACGCGTGACGCCAATGCGCTGGCCTAGTTCGGCCTGCGACATTTCGCCGTTAAGAAACCGGAGGACGCGCATTCGGTTGGAGACCGACCCGGTCATGACGCGTGCCTGCGATAACACAGCACGAGGACGCCGTAGTGGACGACTTCAGCTATGACAATCATCAAGATTGCGGCGTTGACGATAGACCATCCGCTCGAGTTAAAGGGCATCACGCCGCCGACCAGGATCATGCCTGCGATGAGCACATAGTAAGCGGAGCTAATGGAGCGTCGCATTATGGCGCGATCACGCTCATCAGGTGGCGTGCGCGCCTCGCCTGGAGACCTTAGGCCTAAATACAGGTGCCCGGCAATCAGAATCAGCGCCTGGCACAGTGCGGCGACGGCAAATACAACCAGAAGACGCAGGTTCGGCAATCCAGACGCAGGAATGGTATGCGTCGCGACTATCGCGAAATAGGGACCAAAAGTCAGAGCCATCGCGATGAGCGACAGCCAACCTGTTTTCTCTCGATAAGCCAAAACAGACCTCCTCCAAGCACAGGAGGAATATAGCGTACAGCATACATAATGTCAATAATTATTAACATCATGTAAGCTATCATTGTCTTAATTCGTTCGTCTGGGCCGCCAGAGTTAGCCATGCCGCGCCTGTTAAATCAGGGCGCGGCATACTGTCTACCGTTCACCGTCCACCGGTTATTACGCCTTGATAAACTGCACGTCCAATGTGATTTGCACCTCTTCGCCCACCAGAAAGCCGCCGGTTTCGAGGGCTGCGTTCCAGGCCAGACCAAAATCCTTGCGGTTGATCTTTGTGGTCGCGGAGAGGCCGATGCGCGTATTTCCCCACGGATCTTTGCCGGGCGTGCTGGGGCCCTCCACGGCAAAGGTCACGGGCTTGGTTACGCCATGAATGCTCAGGTCGCCGGTCACCGCGTACTCCGCCTCACCCTTACGGACCACTTTGGTCGATTTGAAATCAAGTGTCGGATATTTCTCGGCGTCGAAAAACTCGGCAGCCTGCAGGTGCGAGTCGCGGTTGGCGTCTCCGCTTGAAACGGTGGCCACAGGGATCGAGGCCTCTACAAACGAGAGCGTGGAATCGACGGAGTGCTCGGTCAGCACACCCGAAAGGCCTGAAAAACTGCCCTTCAGGTTCGAAATCATCATGTGTCTTACCTTGAATTCGGCCCCGGAGTGGGCGGCGTCGATATTCCAGGCAGTGGTGGTTGGGTTGGCAACTGCGCTATTTGTCATGGGTATGCTCCTCTTGGGTTAGATTCCGGACGTGAATCTTCGGACCTATACGTTCGGATAAGATGCAGCAGAGGTAATATTTGTTTCAACAACTATTGTTACAACTTCTAAAATATGCCGTTCAAGCCCGCATCCCCGGCCAAATACCTGCTGGGGCCAAGCGCGCCCGATCCTCCTACCCAGATCCCCACTCGTCTTACAGCGTCTTGCGATCAGCCGCCGATGTCTTGCCGCGTAAGACAGGTCCAACGCTGCGCGCCGGTGTGTCTTACGGATGTCTTACGTTAGCTGCATGCCCCGTCCTACGTCACTTGCAGAGCAATTTTGGTTAATTGTCACTGTCTTACAGGGTCCGCAGCTATCCCTCCCCACCGACGCCACCCGCGACTGCCGTAATCTATACCTGTAACGGCCACTCGCGCTCAGGAGCCTCATT
>JBEKCW010000188.1:0-9450 GCA_050014675.1 Occallatibacter sp.
TACGATGTCACACTGATGGGAAAGATGGCGCGCGCCACCGGGCGAAAAGACGACGCCGAGAAGTATTGGGAACTCTTTATAAAAATCCGCGCCGCCTTCGATAAGCAATTCGTTCGCGGCGACGGATTCGTTGCCGGCGCAGATAACAACGGGTCGAGCTTCGGGCTGATCAACAACCCCGGCGCAAAGAGTGTGGGCGGCGACACGCAAACCGGCTACGTGCTGGCGCTGCACATGCACCTGGTGGCCGACAACCTCGGCGGCGCCGCCGCAAAACACCTCGCCGACAAAATCCATGCCAACCACGATCTGCTCGGCACCGGTTTCCTCGGCACGCCGTATCTGCTTGAGGAGCTGACCAAGGCAGGCTACTCCGATCTGGCCTACAAGCTGCTCCTCAACACTCAATATCCCTCGTGGGGATACCTGGTCACCCACGGCGCAACAACCATGTGGGAGCGCTGGAACGGCGACCAGATGCGCCACGACCCCAGCATGAACTCCTACAACCATTATGCGTACGGAGCGGTCGCCGACTGGATCTACCGTTACGCCGCCGGCGTTGACGCGTCCCCACTCGACGCAGGCTTCCACACGGTAGTCTTGCATCCAGTCTTCGACGCGCGCCTCGGGCACGTTTCATACGATTACGACTCAACGTATGGGCGCATTCACTCGGATTGGAAACTGACTGGCACGACCGCCCTCTGGCATGTCATGATCCCTGCAAACACCACCGGTTGGCTGCCCCTCGACGCCACCAATGTGGACAAATACAAGGTCGAAGGCAAACCTCTCAACGGCAACCCGCTGGCAAGAGCTGAGAGCCGCGAGGGCGCGAACGGGTTCACGCTCGAATCAGGCAATTACGTTTTCGAGGTCGAAACGAAGTAGACACCGGCGCAGTTTCCCCTTCGGGAAGACACGAAGATAACCCAGTGCGGGTGCCCCATCCTCGCCGCGTCTTTGTTTTTGCGGCCAGGGTGGGATAGCTCGACACCAAATGAAATGCCCTATGCGTTAAAGGAGATCCAACGGAATGCAAGTGATGATCCTGGCGGGAATCGGATGGCACATTGTGGGCGCGGCCAGCTCGGCCTCGTTCTACGCCCCCATTGAAAAAGTTAAAAAATGGTCGTGGGAGACCACCTGGGCCATCGCCGGCCTCTTCTCCTGGATCCTGCTTCCCATCGGCATGAGCCTTGTCGTGCTGCCTCACTTCTCGGCGTTTTACGCTGGCATCGACCCGCATCTCATGCTCAAGGTCGCGCTCTTTGGCGCCATGTGGGGCGTCGGCAATGTGAGCTACGGACTTACCATGCGCTATCTCGGCATGTCGCTGGGCATCGGCGTAGCGATTGGCGTTACCCTCGTCGTGGGCACGCTTGTTCCTCCCTTCTTGCATGGGCAGCAGGCGGTGCTCTACTCCACCCAGGGTGGACGGCTGACCCTGGCCGGCATCGTCATTGCTTTGGCCGGCATCGCCGTCGTCTCCTACGCCGGCCACCAGAAGGAACAGAAACTCGGCAAGTCCGCAGAGGAATTCAACCTTATGCACGGCCTGGCGCTGGCCGTCATGTGCGGCATCTTTTCTTCGGGGTTCTCCTTCGGCCTCGATGCCGCCACGTCCATCCGCGACGCCGCACTTGCGGCCGGTGTCAATCCGCTCTACGCGCGCCTGCCCAGCTACGTATTCATCATGGGCGGAGGCGCAATTGTGAACATGAGCTATTGCTTTATCCGTCTGGCCGCAGTCAAGCGGCTCAGCATTCGTGCCGACTTCAGCCAGCCCGGCCCATTGATCGCCCGAAACGCCTCCCTTGCGATCGCCGGCGGCGTCATGTGGTATCTCCAGTTCTTCTTCTATGCGTGGGGCGAAGCCAACATCCCCGCACAAGTAAGCTATGTCAACTGGATGCTGCACATGAGCATCTGCGTACTCTGCGGCGGCCTGGTGGGCCTGGCCCTCGGCGAGTGGAAAGGCGTTGGCAAACGCCCCGTCCGTCTGCTGTGGGTAGGCATCATCATCATCATTGCCGCAGCGAATCTTGTAGGGCTAGGCAGCGCCGCCATCAGCTAGCGTCCGTTCTCAATAGTCCGCAGCATAAAATGAGCCGTCATCCTGAGCGAAAGGGGCCCCAAACGCTTTTCAGTTTGGGGGTGGTGAGTCGAAGGATCTGCAACTGTTCTTCCACGAACCGCGGAGACACTACACCAGCCCGCTACCGAACAAGAGAGCCAAATTCGATCACATTGAATTCAAATGATTTAGGGATAACGTTCCATTGCCGGTAATTATGCCCTCCCGGCGCACAATCGTAATTGAAGGATCAAAGACCGTGAAGAACATGAAAATCCCGCCAGACGCAATGCAAACGTCGTTACGCCCCGGGAAAAAACGCCTTTTGTTTATTTTCGCGTGAAACGGTGAAAGCCTGGTCAATGGAATCAGCCGCCTGGCGGCACTGCCTTCACAGTTTCACGGCAACGACAGCTCAGCATCAAGCCCCAGCGCAATTAACTGCTCGCGCAGCTTCTCAACCGTCGAAAACTGAATCGCCCGCATACCCAGCGCCACGGCCGCATCCACATTCACCAGGCGATCATCCAGAAACAGCGTCTCCTCGGCACGCGTCCCAAGGTGATCGAGGGTCAAACGGTAAATCGCCGGCTCCGGTTTTGCCATCAGGTGCTGAAAGCTCCACACGCAAACATCAAATCGCTGCGGCCACGTAAACGTGCGCTCAATGCTGGCCAGAACGTTGTCGCCCATATTCGACAAAATCGCCGTCAAGAAACGTCGCGCCTTCAGTTGCTGAGCCCAGGCCAGCATCGTTTCGTTCTGCGTAGTCCACATCAGCCCGTCCCAGCGATTCAGCTCGTCGACGGCAGCCGGCGAAAGCCCCAGCGCAGCATCATCGTTAAGCTTCTGCCAGAATTCCAACCCAGTCAGTTTGCCTTCGTCGTAGGGATGCCGATCGCGCCAGTAAAAACTTTCGAATTCGGCTTCGCTCAGCCCGGTAATGCGCACCAGCTCCGCATGCGCCGCCGGATTGGGAAGACCTGACAATACCATTCCATAATCGAAAACCACCGCGCGCAGTCCCAATTCCCCTCCCCTTTTAGACCGAACTGAAGCAGGGCGCCCGTGTATGTTTGGAATGGACGCCTCTCTCCATTGTGCCCGACCGCCGCCGGCGCCGTGGGCGCTTTTACTCTCTGGATGAGTGACCAGGCTCAAGCAGGACAATCGATGCACTTCTCAAAACGCACGAATTGGAACGTCGAAGAGAGCGAGCTGGCGCGAGCTCATCGCGAGCGCGTTGCCGCAGGTTTGCCGGTGGCCGACCTGACGGCATCGAACCCCACGCGCTGCGGATTTGCTTACCCAGCCGACCTGTTATCGGCGCTGGCCAATCCGCGTGCCCTCGACTACGATCCGCAGCCTCTTGGAATGCTCGAGGCGCGCCGAGCAGTCTGCAATTACTACGCTGCCCGCAGCGTAGAAATCGACCCCGCGCAAATCGTGCTCACCACCAGCACCAGCGAGGCATATAGCTATCTGTTCCGGCTGCTCACTGACCCCGGCGACGAAGTCATTGCCCTTGAGCCGGGTTATCCGCTTTTTGATTTCCTGGCTGGCCTCGACGACGTAAAGCTGGGCGCGGCTCCGCTGGTCTACGACGAGGGATGGCAGATCGAGTTTGAGGGCCTCAAGCACGCGGTCACCGATCGCACACGAGCGATTGTCGTCGTGCATCCCAACAACCCCACGGGCCACTTCACCAAGCAATGGGAAAAAGAAAGCCTGGCCGAACTCTGCCGCCGGCGCAACCTGTCACTGATTGTGGACGAAGTGTTTATTGACTACGGAGAAGCAGGGAGCGAGGGAGCAAGGGAGCAAGGGAGCGAGAAGACAGGGACCGAGAAGGCTGGAAGCTTTGCCGCCGGCCTTGAGGGCGTGCCGGTTTTTGTGGTCAGCGGGCTGAGCAAGATTGCCGGTCTTCCCCAGATGAAGGCGGCGTGGATCGTAGCCACCGGCCCTGAAACGCCCGCCGCCATGGCCCGCCTCGAAGTAATTGCCGACACTTTTCTCTCAATGAACGCGCCGGTGCAATGGGCGCTGCCGAAGTGGCTTGAGTCGAGCCGTGAAATGCAGGCCCAGGTAAGCACCCGTGTGCAAACAAATCTCATAACGCTTGACCGCGAGCTCGATCGCCTGCCAGCGCTGAATCGGCTGAGAGTCGAAGGCGGCTGGTACGCGGTGCTGCGGATTCCTGCGCTCGAGCCAGACGACGCCACGGTGCTGAAGCTGCTTGAGCGAGGTGTCTGGGTGCACCCCGGGCACTTTTTCGGGATGGGGCCGTCCGGCTGGGTGGTGGTAAGTCTGCTGGCTCCGGAAGCCGAATTCAGCTCGGGAGTAACCACTCTGGTTGACTACTTCCAAACGCATCAAGTGAGTAACAATTCCGACGATCGACCTTAAGTGGCACTTGAGCCTACAGCGCCAAATAGCTGAAATATCGAACCTTGAATTGTTCTCCGTCTTCGGTCACCGTACCGCCAGGTAGGGATTCGACTCGCGTTCCACGCCAATGGTGGTCGCGGGGCCGTGGCCGGCAATCACACGCGTCTGTTCGGGAAGAACCAGCAGCTTTGAGTGGATGGAGCGGAGAATCTGCGGGTAGTCGCCGCCCGGGAGGTCGGTGCGGCCGATGCTGCCGGCAAAGAGCGTGTCGCCGGCAAAGAGCAGACTCTGCGGCGCAAAGAGCAGGCAGATTGAGCCCTGGGTGTGGCCCGGTGTGTGGATGACCTGGGCCGGGTAGTGCTCCAAACCAACCACCAGGCCGTCGTTGAGAGACTGGTCGGGCGGTACAACGGCGGGTGTTGGGACGCCGAGCCAGGATGCCTGTTCATCCATCATGGCCAGCAATTCGAGATCGTTCTCGTTCAGCAGAATGGGGGCGCCGGTCAGCCGCTTCAGTTTGAGCGCCCCGCCCACGTGGTCGATGTGTCCGTGGGTGATAAGGATCTGCTTGAGAGTAAGCCCAAGCTCTGTCAGACGGCGGTGAATGCGGGTGATCTCGTCGCCGGGGTCAATCACGATAGCCTCGTGCGTCTCTTCATCGCCGAGGATGGTGCAATTGCACTGCAGCGGACCAACGACAAAGGTCTCGAGGATCATGGGACGATTGTAGTAGACAGCGAGCGAGGGAGCACGGGAGCACAAGGCATGGAACCCGATCCCGCCACCGCGACTCACGGGAAAGTTGAAGGGGTCTTGGGGATTGACGCTTCGGCCGTCTTGATCGCGGGGTGGCACTATGCGGACAGCATCCTTTGATGAGACGTTTATGGCGCAATTGTTGCATTAAGACCGAAGGAGCAGTTCCCATCAATCTGGCTGAAGAAAGCGACAACCATGAGCGCAGTCCCTCTTTTCGAACCCACAATTGTGGCACTTCGTTTGATTGTCAGCCCGGCGCTATCGGATCTTGAGTTTGGGCGGTTCTGCCTCAAGAGCGACAGCGTTCAGATTGAGCGCACGCCGAATCACTCTGGCCTGGTCGCTCAAGATATTGATTTAACGGATCTGGATACGCAATGCATGGCACAGTCCACGGCACAGCTGATTTAAAGCTATTTTTGGCGGCCATTTGCGAACGACTTTCACTCATGCAAGTCAGTCATCAAGCGGATAACCAGTCATTCGATTAATGACGATCTGCGAGTGCGCGATCCTTCAATTACCAAGTGCAGTTTCACATTCCGACCGACGCAGAGTCGATCCCGGTTTGCCAACCAAGCAAGTAATAGCGTGCTTTATCGTTGACAACCCTCTGCGCTGTGGCGTGCACGGGGTAACCGAGCCCATCGGCGCGGCTACAGTTTCGCCGCCCGTAGCAAGTTGTCGCCTGCGTGGCAATTGCCGAGTATTCCGGTGACACTGTCGGAATCCAAAACCTGGCAGGAGCCTCACAGGTAGTGTTGCAAAAGGAGTGTTGATCAGCGAACTACCTCAGCAGCTTCTTGAAACGCCACCCTCAATCTCCACCATTGACGTTCGAGAAGGCATCGCAATCAGTGCCTTCTGTCTCGCTGAAGGTAAAAGGTAAATTTGCACGATAAGAGCCGTTTCAAAACCCATACCTCCAGATGCAGGCCGCGCAGACTACGCACGGTCTGCGCCGGTTCGTCGCGAAGGATCTCAGATCGATCACTGCAAGCGCCGGCAAAACAGCTCGCGAGTAAGGTCTTTGCGATTTGGCACAGAAAAGATTGAAATGTTTCAAGCTGAGGTATATTTTATGAAACGATAAACAGAGCGCGCTCCCTCAGTTAAGCGACGCAGGGGAAACCAGATGCCCAACATGAAAGACATCGCCAGAATAGCAGGCGTCTCGCTTGGCACGGTGTCGCACGTGCTGAATGATTCTGCTGGAGTGCGCGAGCCGTTGCGGCAGCGCGTGCTTCAGGCAGTTCAGGCTGCGGGCTACCAGCCCAGTCAACTTGCACGCGCTCTTCGGCGTGACAAAACCAATATGATCGGGATGATCATCCCGGATATTACGAATCCTTTCTTTCCGGCCGTCGTCCGTGGTGCTGAGGACGTTGCATTCTCTAACGGATATCGCTTGATTCTTTGCAATACGGACAATGACCACTCTAAGGAATTGGTGCATCTGAATGAGCTCCGTACCTATCTTCCTGCGGGTCTAATCGTAATCCCTTCCAATTTTAGTGATCTGACCGCTCAAGCAGAGTCATATCGACGGGCGGGTACGGGCGTGGTTTGTGTAGATCGCCTTCCGAAGAATTGGAGCGGTGATAGTGTTACAGCCGATAACCTGGCTGGAGCGTACCAGGCGACCCGTTATCTTATTCAGATGGGGCATACGAAGCTCGCTGCAATTTCTGGCCCCTTGCATCTGACCAATGCGAAGGATAGGCTCGGCGGTTTTAAACGCGCACTTCGCGAAGCCAAATTACACATCGCTCCCGAATACGTCCAGGAAACGACGTTCGACAAACACGGTGGCTACTCAAAGACAAAGATATTATTGAGACTGATTCCGCGTCCGACGGCCGTTTTCGCGGGCAACGACCTGATCGCGCTCGGGGCCCTTCTGGCCATTCGCGAGGCAGGGCTTCGCTGCCCTGAAGACGTTTCCGTCATGGGATTCGACGACCTTGATGTTGTCGAGACGGCGAATCCATCGCTTTCCTCGGTCTCTCAATCCGGCTATCAACTCGGTACGACAGCGGCACGGATTTTGCTGGATCGTCTTGAGGGCGATAAGAGCCCCGCAAAGCACCTAATTCTCGAGACTTCGCTCAAACTGCGCGATTCCGTCACAGCTCCGATCGCCGAAGTTAATCCAGGCCAGGCTTCCAACCGCAGGCACGGTTCAAACACAAAACGGCAGCGGGCCATCACCGGATAGAATGCAGGTCAATCGTACCGCGCGTCAGTTTATTTGCAGCATGATCAGTTCTGCTTCGATTCGGCGCATTCGAATCGAGCAACCGACCTCCCGCTCTACTGTAACGGCCTGAAGAATGTGAATCCTGCCTGCTCGCAGTAACAAAGTTACAGTCGCCAGAAAAGCGTCGTTGACAAATCTTAAGAGGCGACGTTACAATTCCGCTTGAATTTGAAAGCTTTCAAATCCTGCTGGACGCTTCGGGAGGCTTCTATGGTTAACAGAAAGGGCATGTCCCTTTTGGTCTTCACATTGTTCGTTTGGGTATGCTTACTCGCCGGATCTAGCTTGCGCGCGCAAGTCGTCATCACCAGCATGATCGTCGGCTCGGTAACCGACCCTCAGGGCGCCGTCATTCCGGAGGCGAAAGTAACCCTCACAAATGTCGACACTGGCATTCAATGGAATCAGACCACGAATGCTAGCGGTGAGTACAAGGTTCCCAATCTGATCGCTGGTCACTACAGGGTCGATGTAACCAAGGCCGGTTTCGCGAACGCTATTTCCACGGTCATCGCGCTTGAGAATGGAACCACGCAGCGCATCAACGTCACGCTCAAGGTAGGCCAGACGACTGAAACCGTCGAAGTTTCCGCAGCCGCCACGCTTATGAAGACTGACGATGCCAACGTGTCTGAAGTCATTGACAACAACACAATCAACAACCTGCCGACCGAGGGACGCAATTACCTGAACTTCGCGCAGATTCTGCCAGGATTTAATAGCGGCACTGGCGACAGCACCCGCATGCAGTGGGGGCTTGCCTCAGCCAGTGCGGCCGGCGGAGCCATGGAGTTGAATGTTGGTGGCACGGATTACGGTGTCGGTTACTACGTCGACGGGCTCGACAATAACGACAACTGGGTTGAGGGTCCCTTGATGAACATCAACGAGGACACGATTCAGGAGATTAAGGCCGAAGTTTCAAACTACTCGGCGGAGTATGGCCGCGACGTGGGCCAGATCAGCGTGACTACAAAATCCGGAACCAATGGCTTGCATGGAACCGCATACGATGCCCTTCAGAACGCGGGCCTGAATGCCAATGACCCCTACAGCAAGCTTCAGGGGATCCCGCGCAGCGGATACCACCAGAACCAGTACGGTTTCACTGTGGGTGGCCCGGTTTACATTCCTAAAGTCTTTAACGGCAAGAACAAACTGTTTTTCTTTACATCGTTTGAGCAACTGCGCAACGCGGGCCTCAATAACTTCTCAGCCTATGTGCCCACTACGGCGGATCTGGCTGGAGACTTCAGTCCCTGGCTGGCGAGCGCGCCCCCGGGTTTCAGTCCGTCGCAGTGCAATGGCAATGCATCCACGGAGCCGAGTGCCTGTGTATTCGTGATTTACGATCCCACCACTTACAACCCCACGACCGGCTTGCGCACTGCCTTTCCCGGCAACAAGATTTCCTCTGCCCTGCTGGCCTCGCCCTCCTCCCAGACAGCTCTGACCTACCTCAGCCATTTCCCTGCACCCAACGGTTACTCTTCATCGGTGCCCGGCGACTACGACAATTACGCGGGTTCCTACATCTCTGGAATCAACGACAACAATTACACCGCCCGCGCGGACTACAACATTGGCAGCAAAGATGTGGTTTACTTTCGCTACCTGCATGACACTGGCTACAAAGTCAACAACCCCGGTAACCTTCTGGCCTACAATACCTCCGGCATCGGTGTTGTTCTTGATAAAGGCCTCGACGAAGGTGACGGCCCGTTTCATCGCGTGAATACCTTCCAGGTTCACTATGTGCATACCTTCAACGCTCGCCTGAGCAATGAACTGAACGTGAGCTGGATGCGGGCCTACAACTTCAGCAACCTGACTTCGCAAATCAGCGCGTTCGACACTTCATGGCTCCCCGGGCTCTTCACAAACTCTTCATCGAGCATGGCCGGCTTCACCTCTTTTGACAAGAACCTGTTCAGCGTCGCCAACGATGCCAATTTCGCGGTTA
>JBEKCW010000189.1:0-9413 GCA_050014675.1 Occallatibacter sp.
TGTGCCGCTGGCGCTGGAGTAGACGGCGGAGCCCGATGCATCGGGTGTGTAGCTGACGGTTAGCGTATCGGTGCCCGCCGGCAGCGACCAGGCGGGGATATTGATCTGGGCGCTACTGCTGCTCAGAGTGATCTTTCCGGAATTGTAGCTGCCGCTGGTCAGCCTTACTGACCCGGTCGGCGACGGTTCGCCCGGGGGACCGCTGACGGAGAGGTTGACCTGTAAGGCCTGGGTTGTCGTGATGCTCGTTGAAGACGGCGTAACCGTGACTGTCGGCGTGACTAACTCGCCTGAGGCGACGAATACCGTGCCTGTGCCGTTGGCACTGGTGTAGTAGACGGAACTGGATTCGTCGGGTGAGTAGTAGACTGTCAACGTATCGCTGCCGGTTGCCAGCGAACCGGCGGGGATATTGAATGAGAAAGTGCCGGAGTAGCCCGATAGTAAGGCACCGTCGACGTTGTAGCCGGGGCTTACCAACTCCATGACTCCGGTCGGGTACGGGTAGCCCGGGGGGGCGCTGATCGCAACCGCGACCGTCAAGAGCTCCGCGGTCGTGATGCTCGATAATGATGGCGTCACGGTCACCGTTGGCGCGACCGGCGCCCAGGCTGCGTCTGAGATGCTGGTGGAGTAGTTGTTGTCGCCAGCGTAACTCGCAAGCACCTGATATATTTCTGTGCCAGACGGCAGCATAACCGTGTCGGTTGCAGTTGCCGTATAGTTTGCCGTCAGCAACACCAGTACCGCGCCAGCGTTTGGGTTGTTTGGTGGGTCAGTATAGACCCCAGCGGCAAGGTCAGAGACTCCGTCCCCGTTGAAATCGGCAGCTGCGACCCCCGAAGGGCCCTCGCCCCCTGTTGGAATTGTCGCTTCGGTCCAAAACCCTCCATCCCCGAAACCAAGGAATACCGTCAGCGAGGCATCCGTAAAGTTCGCCACAACCAGGTCCGCAATCCCATCTTCATTGAAGTCGCCAACTGCGATGGATACAGGGTTGCTGCCCGTTGTCAGGCTCCCTGTCGACGTGAAAGCGCCGTTCCCAGTTCCCAGGAGCACAGTCAACGTGCCGTTTACGCAACTGGCGCCGTAAGCGACACAGTAGTTCGCCACGGCCAGGTCCGGGATGCCGTCCCCGTTAAAGTCGCCCACTGCGACAAAGTCGGGGCCGAATCCAGTCTCCGGGCTTGTCGCCGTGGCCGTAAAGGTGCCGTCCCCATTTCCCATCAGAACGGTCACCGTGCCATTCCCCGTCTCCGAGACGTCGGTGATCGCAAAGGAATTTACGACGGCCAGGTCCGGGATGCCGTCCCCATTAAAGTCCGCGACGGCGATGGAGGATGGGTTGACGCCAGTCAGCAGACTCGCTCCTGTCGTAAACGTCCCGTCTCCGTTGCCGAGCAGAATCGTCACCGTATTGCCATCGTAGTTTGCGACGGCCAAATCCGGGATGCCGTCCCCATTGAAGTCCCCTACTGTGATCGAATCGGGTCCGCCTCCCGTTTCGGGGCGCGTTGCCGTCGCCGTGAAGGTTCCATCGCCGTTGCCCAACAAGACTGTCAGGTTGTTGCTGCCATAATTCGTCACGGCCATATCCAGAATTCCGTCTCCATTGAAATCGGCGACCGCGACATAAGCGGGGCTAATCCCCGTCTGTGGGATTGATTTTGTTGTGAATGTCCCATCCCCGTTGCCAAGCATTACCGTTACCGTGCCTGCGGTTTGGTTCACCACTGCCAGGTCGGGTATGCCATCTCCGTTGAAGTCCCCCACTGCGATGGAATAGGGCGTAAGGATCGTCTCCTCGTAAAGCTCGGCATTCGTCACGTTCAAAAAACTAGGCCCTGCTGCGCCCGCGCCCAGGGGCGCAGTGCCCAGGACCGAGTTGCCGTTGTTGGAATTGAGGAATGAGACTGTCCCCGCGGGCGCCGCGCTGGCGTTGCCGCCTGCAGTTGCTGTAACCGTATAAGAGTTGCCGTTGGGATTTGCCGCAATGGTCGTGATCGACGGCCAGGTCCCGGTCACCGATAGCGCTGCCGCACTGGAAGTGCTGCTCGCATAAGCTATGGCGCCATTGGGCGTGCCCACAAACACCGCATTGTAGCTGTGGCTGCCGACGCCGGGGCGGAGCTTGAATGTCGCTGTACCGGCGCTGGTAAGTTGCGCGGTGGCCAGCAGATTGAGGCCGATGCAGTTGGTCGCAGCAGCGTTACAGAAGTTGACCTGGCCAACGGTAATCGGGGTGGCGCCGGCAACTACAGTTGCGGTAAGCGTGACCGTGCCGCCAGACGTGACCGTGGTGACTGCGCTGCCGCCCGATGTAACTGCAAGGGTTGTGGTGGTGGGTACAGGCGCGGCGTCAGCTCGGGTCGCGCTACCCAGCAGGGCAACGCACAAAGCTGCGGGAAAAGTCAGATGCAGGGGAAGCTGTAATTGCATCGGAAACCTTTCACGTCCCCCCTCGTTCCGGACGGTTACGGTTTCTTACTGGAAACGGCCTTAGTTTACTCCGGCTGCGGGAGTTCTTACTAATAAGAAACAGGAGAGAGATTTTTCGTGCCGGCCCTCCGGGGCGGCGGGTTGTGTTGGTGCCTCCACCGTGGCCTATTATCGTTCGGCCCCGATGGGGCCGATTGCATCAGCGAGGCAGCTTCATTCATCGCGGGTCGGAGAAGCCGGTGGCGGACAGATACCAGACTTTGTCTCGGCGAGTTTTCCCCCAGCATCGATAGACAGGTTTAAGTCTGCCTCATGCCGGTTTGGCGGTGCGCTTCCTTCTCATCCACCAGATTGCAAAGCCGCCAACAGCCAGCCCGCCAACCACGGCAACCGTTGCCACGGCGTGGTGAGCTACCAGGTCGGCTGCGCCGGGGCCCAGTTTGATCACCAGAAAAGCGAGAATGAACCAGCGCACCACGCGTCCGCAGAAGACCGCGAGCATGAACGGCAAGACGCGCATTTCAAACACGCCCGAGGCAAAGATAAACACCTTCCACGGAGCGGGCGGGGGCAGCATGGAGGGAATCATGACGGCGAGAAACTCCTGCCGCTCAAAGCGGGCGCGGATGGCCTCAAACCGGTCGCGGTTGATGCGCTTCATCAAAAAGAGTTCGCCGCCCGCCCGGCCCAGCGCATAGGGCACCAGGCCGCCGATCGCCGAGCCTGCCGATGCCAGGAGCACATACGCCCAGAAAAGCCCTTTGGCGTTCCACATTGCGATGGCCAGGTAGGCGTCCATGGGAACCGGAATGGACGAGGAATCGAGCAGCGCAATGGCGCCAGCGCCCCAAATTCCCAGCTTGGCGAGCGCGGGCAGCATCGCCAGCTTCCAAAATGCTGCAAGGCGCAGAAATAAATGCTTCAAACAAGCTCCATTTCAAGGTTCTTGGCCGTCAATTCAAATTGTACGGTCCGGAACTGCTCGACCCTGGGAACCGGGACAGTGAACCTGTGCCTGATGGCAACGGTTCAAAGAGAATGAGAGAATAAGAGAGCCAGGAAGGAATTGAGTTGGAGCCGGCGCGCAGTGCGTTCCAGGCTCCCGAGTGCCGAATGCCCACCCGCGAATCGCCAACTGAAGTGAAAGAGCCCGAGAGCCCGTTCGGATCCGCAACTGGATCTGCTGCCGAGCCGGAGGCGTCGCCTTCAGATTCGGAGACAGGTTCACGCGGCCGGGCGACCTCGCGCTGGATCGACTACGACACCCACGAACTGCTGGAGATGATCAGCGACCTCGAAGACGAGCGGCGCTGGGCACGGCTCCGCGAGGGGGTGTTGTGGGCGATTCTCTTCCATCTCGCCATTATTCTGGCGCTGTTTCTGCTGCCCAAATACGTTTTCAAAATGCCGCCGGTGATTGAAGCCAACGTGCACGACAAGAGCAACTTTACCTATCTCGATTCGCCGCAGTGGAAGCCCAAGGCTCCCGTCAAGCCCCTGATCAAGCCGCCGGTGATTGATAAGCAGACCCTGGACGAGATGAAGCGCGAGACGCCGCCCGCGCCAAAGATAGAGGAGCCTCCGCCCCCGCCGCAGCCACAACAACAGGTGCAGGAGCAGCCCAAGCAGGCGGCGCCGGTCATTCCGCCAACGCCGCAGTCGCCGTCGCCGATTGAAGCACCGCGGCCCTCGGCAAATCCGGCGCGTCCAACTTTTGCGATGAACAACTCGAATCCCGCCGACCAGTTGAAGCGTGACATGGAAAACGCCATGCACAATCGCGGCGGCGCGGTTGCAGAGCAGGGTTCGAGTGGGCTCGCCCAGCATCCCGGCGCGGGAACCGGCGCGCCGCAGATTCTCTCAGACACGCAGGGCGTGGATTTCAGCAATTGGATGGCACGCTGGCACTACGAAACACAGAAGACCTGGGACCCGCTGATTCCCGATGAGGTAAACGCACCAATCAACAAATCGGGCATGGTGGTGATCCGGTTTAAAGTGCTGCCCAACGGCCGGCTGATGGACGGCAGCGTGATGCTGGAAGGCCGTTCGGGCGATACGGCTCTGGACCGCGCTGCATGGGGAGCGCTGGTGGGCTCGAATTATCCGCCGCTGCCGCGCGAGTTCCACGGCCCGTATCTTGAGGTGCGCGCCTACTTCCTCTACAACATGCAGCCGGCGGGGCAGTAGCTCGGCGAGCGATTACTCTTCCGCCGACTCGCCCTGGGGGTAGTGCGCCAGCTCATCCTCATCCGCCTTCGATTCGAGCGGATGCCCTCCACCAGGCAGAAAGATGCCATCCTGCTCGAGCAGCGCTTCATAAATTGGTGTGTGCCGCCAGGTGCGGGCGAGGGCAAAAGCGCTCATGTTGGCGATCATCAGCGGCAGCACCAGCCCGTAGCCGCCGGTCATCTCAAAGATGATGAGCACCGAGGTCATGGGCGCGCGAACCACCCCGGCAAACACCGCCCCCATGCCCACCACGGCAAATGCGCCAATGGAGTCGGCGGGGTGATGAAAGACGCTCACGTCGAGATAACCTACCGCGCCGCCCAGCATTCCCCCCATAAACAGCGCCGGCGCAAAGATGCCGCCCGAGCCACCGCTGGAGTACGAGCTGACCGTTGCCGCCAGCTTAAGCACGCAGAGCAGCAGCATGGCCGTTAGCGGCAGCCCGCCCGTCAGGGCCATGGTGAGTGTCTTGTAGGGATCGCCGGCGATGCCGTTCACGTGAAAGAAGAGGAGCGCTACAACCGCAAAACTCCCGGTCGCCGCGCCGCCAATTGCCGGCTGCACCCACTTTGGGACATGCTCGAGCCTGCGAAACCAGAGGCGCAACCACAGAAGCGAATCGGTAAACGCAACCGAAACGAGCGCTGCCAGCACTCCCAGCAATGCATACCAAACCAGCGACGAGGCACTGCCCAGCGTGTACTCCCGCTTGAGGTGGAACAGAGGCGCAGAGCCGAATCCGGGCGTCGAATGCTCAACGACCGCGGCCAGAGCTGCCGCCACTATGACTCCGGCGAGCATGGTTTGATCGAGATTTCCGATGAGTTCCTCGAGCGTAAAGGTAACGGCCGCGATGGGCGCGTTGAAGGCCGCCGCAATGCCCGCTGCCATGCCCACTGAAGTCATCCGCCGGCGGTTCTCAGGGCTCAGCCTGAAGGCCCGGGCCAGCATGCTGCTGACACCCGAGCAGATGTGCACCGTGGGGCCCTCGACTCCGAGCGATGCGCCTGAGCCGAGCTGCATCGCACAGATGAAAAACTTGCCGGCCGTCTCTTTGAACGAGATGAAGCCGAAGCGCCTGAAGTATGCAACCTTGACCTGGGGAATGCCGCTGCCCGCTGCGGCGGGAACGAGGTAAACCAGCCCAATACCGGCCACTCCACCACCGAGCGCCGGAGTGAGAATTGTCCACCAGATCCATGCGTGCCCCGGCGCATGGGTGGCGGATTCGATCCACAGTGCCTCAAGCCAACCCGCGCTGATATGAAAGGCAACCGCGGCCAGGCCGCACAGCCCGCCCGAGAGAATGGTGAGCGCGAACAGACGCTGCCGCTCGTTTGGCATGCGCCGGGCCAGCCAGGCCACCATGCGGGAAAACCGCTCCGCAACGGCGCTCACTGTTTTCGTTTTTGGGGAGACCTCGCCAGGATGCATTTCGCTCTTTAAGTATAGAAGCTAAACCTCGCGGCTCCTCGTGTGTTTCCAAGCTGCCCAAGGCTGGAATACAATTTTCATTAATATGCAGCTCCGCCACCATCTCACCGTCGCGAGCTCACCCCACCTCAGGCGCTTCCGCCGCGGCCGCCACGACCGTGGACGTTGACAGAGCGCGCTGAGTAATCTATTCCAGTCCTGATTTTTTCGAATGCGGGCCGGCTTTGGGCCGCCGCGTTGCGCGAGACTGCGCGGGTCCGGTTTGCCAGACTGATGACGCGCGGCAAGTTTTGGCGAGTAACAATCCGCCTCACGGGCGGATAGAAAGGGATTCCCCGATGAACAGTTTTGAAAGCCAGGCCGTGTTGAATTCCGGCGGCCGCTCCTACACCATCTTCCGCCTCCCTGCGCTCGAACAGCACGGCTTTAACCTGGCCCGCCTGCCCTTCAGCCTGAAGATTCTGCTTGAAAACCTGCTGCGCCGCGAAGACGGCGTGAACGTAACAGCGAGCGACATTGAGTTTTTGGCCGCGTGGGACGCGAAAGCCGAGCCCAGCCGCGAGATTGCCTACATGCCGGCACGCGTGCTGATGCAGGATTTTACCGGCGTACCGGCGATTGTGGACCTGGCCGCGATGCGCGATGCCATCAAGACCCTCGGCGGCGACCCGGCGCGCGTAAACCCGCTCATCCCGGCCGAGCTCGTCATCGACCACTCCGTGCAGGTTGACGAGTACGGCACCGGCGGCGCGTATGGCGCCAATTCCCTGCTCGAGTTCCAGCGTAATCGCGAGCGCTACGCGTTCCTCAAATGGGGCCAAACGGCGTTCCGCAATTTCTCAGCGGTGCCGCCCGGCATGGGCATCTGCCACCAGGTGAACCTGGAGTACCTGGCTCGCGTGGTGTTTACCGCGGAGACTGACGGCGCGTGGCAGGCGTACCCTGACACGCTGGTCGGCACCGACTCGCACACCACCATGATCAACGGCCTGGGCGTGCTGGGCTGGGGCGTGGGCGGCATTGAGGCCGAGGCCGCGATGCTGGGCCAGGCTGTGTCGATGTTGGTTCCGCAGGTGGTGGGTTACAAGCTCACCGGCAAGCTGCCCGAAGGCGCCACGGCTACCGACCTGGTGCTGACCGTGACGCAGGCGCTGCGCAAGCTGGGCGTGGTGGGCAAGTTTGTTGAGTTCTACGGCCCGGGAATCGCCGAGCTGCCGCTGGCCGATCGCGCCACCATCAGCAACATGGCGCCCGAGTATGGCGCGACCTGCGGCATCTTCCCGGTAGACGCGGAGACGCTGCGCTACCTTAAGTTGACAGGCCGCAGCGAAGAACAGATCGCGCTGGTCGAGGCTTATTACAAGGAGCAGGGGCTGTTCCATGCAGCCGGTTCGCCCGAGGCCGAGTATACGCAGACGCTCGAGCTTGACCTGGCCACGGTTGAGCCGAGCGTGGCCGGCCCGAAGCGGCCGCAGGATCGCGTGCTGCTGAAGGATGCCGCGACGAGTTTTGCGCAGCAGTTGCCTTCACTGCTTGCGCCCACGGCCAAGCCGCTGGGCACGCGCTCCGCTGTTGCGTGGGAGCGCGCGACAATTAATGACTCATCAATAGCGGCTGAGGAGAATGAAGGACCTACAGGTTCTTCGGCGCTCACCGGCACTCCGCTGCACGTAACCACTACTGTCAAAGAACGCTTCAACATTGATCCCGACCCGTATCTCGATCACGGCTCGGTGGTGATTGCCGCCATTACCAGCTGCACCAACACTTCGAATCCATCGGTGATGATCGCTGCGGGAATCCTCGCGAAAAAGGCTGTTGAAAAAGGACTCACCGTTCCGCCGTGGGTGAAGACCTCGCTTGCGCCAGGGTCGCGCGTGGTGACCGACTACTATCAGAAGTCCGGCCTGCTGCCCTATCTCGAAAAGCTGCGCTTCAACGTAGTGGGCTACGGCTGCACCACATGCATTGGCAATTCAGGTCCGCTGCCTGCCGACGTTTCAAAATCCATCGACGAACATGGGCTTGTGGCCGTAAGCGTGCTGAGCGGAAACCGCAACTTTGAAGGCCGCGTGAATGTTGATGTGCGCGCCAATTACTTGATGAGCCCGCCGCTGGTGGTGGCGTATGCGCTGGCGGGCAAGATCGGCCACAACTTCGATTCCGATCCGCTGGGGGTGGATGGGAACGGCGCGCCAGTTTACCTCAAAGATATTTGGCCTACGCAGGCCGAGGTTGCCGAGGCGATCGAGAAGGCCGTGACCAGCGAGAGCTACCGCAAAGAGTACGCGGTGGTGAGCGATGGCGACGCGAGCTGGCAGGGATTGAGTTTCCCCACCGGCGACGTGTATCAATGGGAGCCCGATTCGACTTACATTCGCAAAGCTCCGTACTTTGACGGCATGACGAAGACGCCCGCCCCCATCAGCGACATTCTTGGCGCGCGCGTGCTGGCGGTGCTGGGCGACTCGGTGACCACCGACCACATTTCGCCGGCGGGGAATATTAAAGCGAGCGGACCTGCGGGCAAATATCTTGCCGAGCACGGCGTGAAAACCGCTGACTTTAACAGCTACGGGTCGCGTCGCGGCAATCACGAAGCGATGGTCCGCGGCACGTTTGCCAACGTGCGGCTGCGCAACAAGCTCGCGCCCGGCACCGAGGGCGGCGTAACGCGGTTGCTGCCTGAAGGCGAGCAGATGTCGATCTTCGATGCCAGCGTTGAGTACGCAAAGCGCGGCACGCCGTTGATCATTCTCGCGGGCAAGGAGTACGGCTCAGGCTCATCGCGCGACTGGGCTGCGAAGGGGCCGAATCTGCTCGGCGTGAAGGCCGTCATCGCTGAGAGCTTCGAGCGCATTCATCGTTCGAACCTGGTGGGCATGGGCATTCTGCCGCTGCAGTTTGCTGCTGGCGAGAATGTTGAATCGCTCGGCCTCACCGGCGAAGAGACCTACAACTTTGCCGGGCTTACCGATCTGCTGAAGGAAAAGTTTGCGGGCGGGCGCGTCCTCACCGTAACCGCGACCTCATCCAAGGGAAAGAAAAAAATTGAGGCAACCGTTCGCATCGACACCCCGCAGGAGATCGAGTATTACGAGCACGGCGGAATTCTGCTGTATGTGCTGAGGCAGTTGGCGGCGAAGTAGCTCCGCATTTGGGTGCCCCATCCTCGCCGCGTCTTCGTTTTTGCGGCTAGGGTGGGAAACATCCTCGCTGCGCTCTATACTCGATCGATGCGGAACGAATTCTCTGCCGTAATCGATCGCGACGGCGACTCGTTTGTCGCCTGGTCTCCGGAGATTCCT
>JBEKCW010000190.1:0-9393 GCA_050014675.1 Occallatibacter sp.
GGCTACATCCATCTCACCCAGTTCCAGGAAACCACCGGCCAGGAGATGGAAGACGCCATCGGCAGCTTCGGCAATCTGAAGGGGCTGGTGCTCGACCTGCGCGGCAACCCCGGCGGCCTGCTCAGCCAGGCTGTGGACGTGTGCGACCACCTGCTGGCCAAGGGCCAGAACATTGTTTCGCAGCGCGGCCGCGCCTATCCTGACCAGAACTACACGGCCACCCACGGCAACGGCGGCAAGACCTTCCCCATCGTTGTGCTCGTCAACCGCGACACCGCTTCGGCCGCCGAAATCGTCTCTGGCGCGCTGCAGGATCACGACCGCGCCCTGATCGTGGGCGAAACCACCTTCGGCAAGGGACTGGTGCAGACCGTTTACAACCTCAGCGAGAATAGCGGCCTGGCGCTCACCACCTATCACTACTACACGCCATCAGGCCGGCTCATCCAGCGCAACTACGCAGGCGTTTCGCTCTACGACTATTACAACCACGCCGGCGCAGCGCCTACCGATACCAGCAGCCGCGAAGTCAAGCTCACCGATTCAGGTCGTACCGTATACGGCGGCGGTGGCATCACTCCCGACGAAAAAATCGAGAGCCCTGAAGCCAACAGTTTCCAAAAAGATTTGATGTATCACAACGTTTTCTTCCGCTTCGCGCCGGTCTACCTCTCCGATCACACTGTCGACAAAAACTTCCAGGTCGACGATGCGGTGCTGGCCGACTTCAAGAAATTCCTCACCAGCCAGAGCGTCGATTGGAACGACAACGACATGAACGGCGTGCAGGATTGGCTCAAGACCCGCATCAAGCAGGACATTGTGACCATTCAGTTCGGGCAACTGCAGGGGCTCCGCGTGCTGGCCGACTGGGACCCGATGATCCAAAAGTCCATCACCTTTTTGCCCGAAGCTGAAGCGCTTGAAACCACGGCCCACAAAGTTGAAGCAGCAAAAGCCGAAGCGCGGATGAACTCGAACTCCGGCACCGCCTCCACAACGCCGCAGTAAACACGCATCGGCTTCATATATCAGAACGGCCATCCCCAACGGGATGGCCGTTTTGCTTGCCCCTTCACTTCTTCCATATTGAAGGACCTTAGGCGCTGACTCGCTGACTTGCTGACTCGCTAGCCCACTGCCGGCAGCCCCGCCAGCGCCATCGCAATCTCCTCGGCCGGATACTCATAGTTCTCCAGTTTCCCTGCCTGGTATGCAATGTACGACTGCATGTCGAAGTGTCCGTGTCCGCTCAGGTTGAACAGGATCGTCCGCCTGGTGCCTTCCTGCTTCGCAATCAGCGCATGGCGAATGGCCTCCGCCACCGCGTGATTCGACTCCGGCGCAGGCACAATGCCCTCGGCACGCGCAAATTGTATGCCCGCGGCAAATGCATCCAGCTGCTGCACGCTTGCCGCCTCAGCCAATCCCAGGTCGACCACGTGCGAAACCAGCGGCGCCATCCCGTGGTAGCGCAAACCACCGGCGTGAATCCCGGGCGGCACAAAGGTCGAACCCAGCGTGTGCATCTTTACCAGCGGCGTCAGGTGCACGGTATCGCCAAAGTCATAGGTGAACCTTCCCTTGGTCATGCTGGGGCAAGCCGCCGGCTCAACAGCGATAACACGCGAATGACTCTTCCCTTTCAGGTTCAGTCCGATGAACGGCATGGCTAGTCCTGCAAAGTTCGAGCCTCCGCCCGCGCAGGCAATAATCACATCGGGATCTTCGCCGGCCATCGCCATCTGCTCAATTGCTTCCTGCCCAATCACCGTCTGGTGCAGCAAAACATGATTCAGCACGCTGCCCAGCGCGTACCTCGTCTGCCCATCCTTCGCGGCCACTTCCACTGCCTCTGAAATGGCAATGCCCAGCGAACCGCTCGAATCGGGATGCTCGGCCAGGATCGCGCGGCCGGAATCGGTTTCGTTGCTCGGGCTCGCCGTCACGCTGGCGCCAAACACTTCCATCAGCGCGCGCCGGTAAGGCTTCTGGTCGTAGCTCACGCGCACCATGTACACCTTGCATTCGAGCCCGAAAAAGCTGCACGCCATCGACAGCGCCGATCCCCATTGCCCCGCGCCCGTCTCGGTCGAGAGCCGCTTCGTCCCGTCCTGCTTGTTGTAGTAGGCCTGCGCCACGGCGGTATTCAGCTTGTGCGAGCCGGCCGGGCTCTGCCCTTCGTATTTGTAGTAAATATGCGCCGGGGTATCCAGCGCCTTCTCCAGGCGCCGCGCCCTCATCAATGGCGATGGGCGCCACTGCGCATAAATCTGCCTTACCTCTTCGGGAATCTCGATCTCCGGCTCCGTGCTCACTTCCTGCATAATCAGGCTCATCGGAAACAGCGGAGCAAGATCGTCAGGGCCCAGCGGCTTCAGCGTCCCCGGATGCAGCGGCGGCGCGAGCGGCGCGGGCAGTTCAGGCAAAATGTTGTACCACGTGCGTGGAATACGGTTTGGCGGCAGAGTGTACTGGATGGTTTCCATGGGCGCAATTGTACAAGGAGCTTAATAATTCCCGCTTGTGAGCGCGGCCACACTAGCTCGCAGGCGAAGCCGAATCAGGTTTCCGTGAGCCACCGATTTTTCCGACCCGCGATGAATAAAACTCTGGGTGCCCCAGGTCTTGGAGATGTCGATTCAACCACGATCGAGGGTGCCCCATCCTCGCGACGTATTTGTTTTTGTCGCAAAGATGGGAGACCACGAACCTCGACCAACCCATCTCAATCAAGCACGAAAGCTGGGTGCCCCATCCATCGAGCGTTTTTTGCTCGATGGGTGGGAGACCACAAATCTCAATAGGCGGGCAGTTGGTTTTGTTTCTCATCAGCCAGCGAACGATTTTGTAAACTGATCAAGCCCCCCGCGCTCACCTAATTTCCAATCGCCGGCGGAGCCGGCACACCCGGCGTGCCGCCTCCGCCGATGCTTGTAGCTGAGCTGTTGGTCACAATCTGCAGCGACTGAAAAATGCTGGTTATGTCTTGCATGAACGGCGTGTTTGAACCTTGCGCCGGACTAATTCCAAAGCCATACAGATTCGAGAATTCATCTGCGACCCGCCCGTTGGGGCCTTGCTCCGTGCACAGCGCCCAATCGTTCCAGGCTGTGTCGTCCACAACGTATGCGCCGTAGTCCTTGAATGCCTGGGCAATAATTTTCCCCGGCGTTGTGGCGAGCGCGCTCACGTTAAAACCTGACGGCAACGCCAGCAGAGAGCCAGGGCCGAGGTTCGGGTTGGTTCCTTTGTAGTAGGTCTGGGCGTAGTCGTCGACGACAGTGGCCGGCCAGTGCGGTGTGCAGCAGTAATAGTATTGCGACGACCAGAGTTCCATCTTCATGGCGTGATGAATCTTGCCCGACGTGAATTCTCCATAGCGAATAGTGCCGCCGACGGATGACAGGCCACTGCCCCCATGCGCGCCATAGGGTCCATCACCATAAATGCTGGTTGAGGCTTCAACCACCAGGGTGGTCGCGGGGCCGCCCGCCGTGCACAGGGTAAAGGGCTGGTTCTGGTTCAGGGTTTGGCCATCGGACATCAGGATGGCAGCAGAATTGTTCTGGCCGCTATTGGGAACGGTGTAAGTGGCGGGAACAGGCACACTCGCGAGCGCGCTCCCCTGTGGCGAGCAGCGATTTCCTCCGTTCCATGCAACGGGACTGTAGTAAACCTGCGTCAAGGGCGCGGTCGGAGCCATAACGATCACGTCTTCGTCAGGCCCGAAATTAGTTGGATAGCCCCCGCCATTGTTTGCAGTAATTCCGGCTGGTTGATAAACAGCCCCGCTCCCGATCCCCGTGTTCCAGATTGAAGTCGAGTCAAACGGCCACTCGGTCTTGTCTCTCATGCCGTTCGACAGCAGTCCCCAGCCCACAGGTGCAGTTGCCGGCGGGGTCGAAGCAACTCCACCCGAACACGAAACCAGAGCGATAGGCAGCGCAAGTAAAAGAACCACCCCATTCACACCAACGCCGAATCTCAGAGCGTCTGTCATCGAATCTCACCCATGTAGTGCGGTCTCCGCCGCATTGTTCCCTAGCTCCCTGTCGTTCTACGGCTCATCGCTATAAATATGCACTTCAATCTTGCCGCCCTCTGCCAGCCGCGCGCGGAACATTCCCGGCGTATTAAAGCTCCACACCATCTGCCCGTCGGGCGCAATCGCAATCACGCCTCCGTCGCCGTGAATCGGTTTCAGCCGAGTCTGAATCACCTCGTCCGCCGCCTGCTGCAGCCCCATGCCTTTGTACTGCACTAGCGCGCACACCTCGCGCGCCACCGTGTAGCGGATAAAGAACTCACCCACGCCCGTGCCTGAAACCGCGCACGACTGATTCGAGGCATAAGTGCCCGCGCCGATGATCGGCGAGTCGCCCACGCGCCCCGGCGCCTTGCCCTGCAATCCGCCGGTCGAAGTGCCCGCAGCCACATTGCCCTGGCGGTCAACCGCTACCACGCCGGTGGTTCCATAACGACGCGTAGCAGACGACTCTTCGATCTGCGCCACGGGAATCATTGTTCCCTCAGTCGGAGCGCCCTCAGGCCGCGGCGGAATCGGCTTGCCTTCCTTCGTAAGCTGCTTCACCAGCGACTGCCAGCGGCTCTCGGTAAAGAAGTAGCTCGGCGGCTCCTGCACCATCCCCGCCTGCACGCTGTACGCATCGGCGCCCGGCCCCACCATCAGCACATAGGGTGTCTTCTCCATTACCGAGCGCGCCAGGCTGATGGGATACCGCGTGTGCGTCACGCTCGCAACCGCGCCGGCGCGCATCGTCGCACCATCCATAATCGCCGCGTCCAGCTCCGTCTTGCCGGCCGAAGTAAACACCGCGCCACGCGACGAGTTAAAATGCGGATCGTCCTCGAGCACCTTGATCGCCGTTTCCACGGCATCCATCGACGTGCCTCCGCGATCCAGCACCGCTGCTCCCGCCTCAATCACTTTGGTGAGCGCCGCCCGGTACTCCGCATCGCCCCTGTCGCCCAGCGTCGCGCGATCGATGTCGCCCGCGCCGCCATGCACCACAATAGCCCAGTGGTGCGTCTGCGGTTGTTGCGCGCCCGCTGCTGCAGCCATCATCAATCCTCCCAGAACCAATCCGCATATTGCCCTCATCGCCCGTCGCCCCCCGTCTACGATCGTCCTCACACCGCTCATTTGCATAGCCAACATGCTACAGCGTCAGCACGCCGATTCGCCGTCAATGTCGCTGCGTCAGGCGCTAATATTGTGCTCAGCCCTTCAAATCCCGAGAGGCGCCCTTCGTGAAACTAAACGTCGCAACGCTGGCTGTCTTTATCTTCGCGCTGTTCCTCTTCGCAAGTTATTCTATGAACCTGGCGTGGACGCCCCTGCGCATCGCCGGCGTCGCCATCGCACTCCCGGCATTCATCCTGTTCTGCATGGCTCGCATCCAGCTCGGCCGCTCGTTCAGCGTCGAAGCCAAGGCAACGGAACTCGTCACTACCGGCCTCTACTCGCGCATCCGAAACCCCATCTACGTTTTTGGCGCGCTCATGTCCCTCGGCATCATCATCTGGACCGGCAAGCCCATGCTGCTGCTCTTCTTCGTCGTCATCATTCCCATGCAAATCGTCCGCGCCCGCAAAGAATCTCAGATCCTTGATGCAAAATTCGGCGACGCATACCTGGAATACAAAAAGAGGACCTGGTTTTAGGCTCTTCGCCTGGCCGTTCACTCCTTCACTAATTCACTCCTCCACTCATTCACTGTTTCAACGTACACTGTCCGCTGTTCACCGCTCCTGCGTTACCATCGCATCTAATGATGCCCCGCGTGCATATTCTCGCTGCACTACTGCTTATCGTGTCCCACGGGGCAATCGCCGCGGCCAAGCCTCGCCCCATCCAAGTCAAGGTCGTCGTGGTGGCCATGTTTGAAGTGGGAGAAGACACAGGCGACCAGCCAGGCGAACTGCAGTACTGGGTTGAGCGCGACCATCTTGACCGCGTCTACCCCATGCCCGCTGCCTACCATGCCGTGCGCATGAACGATGAGGGCGAGATGGCCGTGCTCACCGGCCAGGGCACCGCGCATGCGGCAGCCTCCATCATGGCAGTCGGCCTCGATCCCCGCTTCGACTTCAGTCACGCCTATTGGATTGTGGCAGGCATTGCCGGCGGTTCGCCCGACCGCATATCGCTCGGGTCAGCCGCGTGGGCTCGCTATGTAGTCGATGGAGACTTGGCCTACGAGATCGACGCCCGCGAGATTCCGCCCGATTGGTCGACCGGCTACATTCCCCTGCGCAAGAAGGAGCCCTTCGAGACGCCTGCCGAGCCACTCCCCGGCCAGGTGTATGCGCTCAACGCGACGCTGGCGCAGTGGGCATTCAACCTCACGCGCAACATCAATCTCGGCGACAGCGACAAACTCAAACAGATCCGCAGCAATTTCGACGGAGCAGCCGCTCAGCGTCCGCCCTCAGTCACCCTCGGCGACGAGCTCTCGTCTTCAACCTACTGGCACGGACAGCTCTTTGACGCGTGGGCTGTGCAGTGGGTGCCTTACTTCACCGGCGGCAAGGGAGCCTTCGCCACCACCGCGATGGAAGACACCGGAACCCTGCAATCGCTCGAATTCCTGGCCCACGCCGGACGTGTCGATCTCAGCCGCGTGCTCGTCCTGCGCACCGTGAGCAACTACGACCGCCAGCCCCGCGGCATGAGCGCCTCTGAGAGCCTCGCCAGGCAGCGCATTGGCGCTTACGCAGCCTACCTGCCCTCACTCGAAGCCGCGTACACAGTGGGCCACACCGTGGTCAACGAACTCCTCACCCACTGGCCGCAATACGAGCGCGTTGTCCCCGCCGCTCCCTGATAGTTGTTAATTAGTCCCTGGTCCCTGGTCCCTGCTTTTCCATCCACGCTCTCGTCCCCTCATACCGGCACGACTCCGCTGCAATCTCCGCGGCCTCGCTCAGCGCTTCAATAAATCCGTGGCCGAGCGCAGCGTAGTAGCAGTACGCTCCGTGCAGCACATCGCCGGCGCCAGTCGTATCCACCACATCGACCTGCGGAACGCGCAACGTCCCCGACGACATTCCCGAGACAAATTCAATCGGCTCGCCCCCGTGCGTTATGGCAACGTTGGCCACGCCGTGCGCTAGCAAATATTCCACCACCTGCTGGCTGCTCTTCGCTCCCGGCGTCAGAAAATCGGCAGAGCAGATGGCCGCAGTCACATTCTTCAGCAATTCTTCTGTGCCGTCTTTCCAGCTTCCGCCGTCAAGCGCCACCGGCTTCCTTAGCGCACGCGCCGCAACTGCCCACGCCTGGCAGGCCTGCATGTAGTGCCCGTCCACCATCACCATGCGCGCCTGTTCAAGCACATGGCGGTCAACCTCCGCGTCCGGCGCGCGCACGATGGCTGCATTCGCTGAAACCACATTGCGGTGCCCGCTTCTATCCACCGTCACCGACGAGATCGGCGGCACACCCTCAAACCGCGCGTTCAAATCCACCAATTCGATCCCGTAGCGCGCCGACTCTTCGCGCACCATCGCCGCCACCGGATGTTTGCCAACCGCCGTCACCAGCGCAACCTTACCGCCCAGGTGCGCGCACGCAATGCATGCATTGGTCGCCGGGCCGCCCACAAACACTTCCTGGCTGCTTGCCGCCACTTTTTCATTCGCTACAGGAAACCGATCAACGCTGTAGATCACATCGATCGTCGACAATCCGACAAAGACCACATCCGCCACTGCTCACCCACCTTGTCGTGCCTGCGGTTATTTTACGGCCCTTGGCGACCATGCCCCGAACAGGTAAGAATGCTTGCGTTCACATAAATATTGTTGTTGTTGCGTTATGAGGCCACAGGTCTTTTCGACGCGGCAAACACGATCAAGGAAGCCCAAATGCATTCTGTATGGATTGGCGAGTTTATGGGCACGCTGGTGCTCATCCTGCTTGGCGACGGCGTGAACGCCGGCGTTACGCTGCGCAAGTCTTACGCAGCAGACTCCGGCTGGATGGTGATCGCCACCGGCTGGGCTCTCGCCGTGCTCTGCGGAGTTCTCGTGGCGCAGGCCTTCGGCAGTCCCGGCGCCAACATCAACCCCGCCATCACTCTCGCCGTAGCCGTTGTCAGCGGGGACTACTCCTCACTGCTCAGCATGTGGTCAGCGCAGTTGCTCGGCGCCATTTGCGGTGCTTCCCTTGTGGCTCTGCACTACGCGCCGCACTGGCAGCTCACACCCGACCCCGCTGCCAAGCTCGGTGTCTTTGCAACCAACGCAGCGGTGCGCAGCCCATTTTTCAACATCTGCAGCGAGATTATCGGCACCGCCGTCCTGGTCATCGTTGCCAACGCCATCTTCTCCAAGGGAGTCGCAATCAACGGTCCTGCCGCTGGTGTAGGTCCATGGCTCGTGGGCAGCCTGGTGTGGGGCATTGGCCTATCGCTCGGCGGAACAACCGGCTATGCCATCAATCCCGCGCGCGATCTCGGTCCGCGCATCGCGCACTGGATCCTGCCCATTCCCGGCAAAGGCAGCTCCAACTGGAGCTACGCGCCCATCCCAATCATCGGCGACTTGATTGGCGGTGCCCTCGCAGGCCTGCTGGTGCACTACGCGCGTTTGTAGGAACTGACTTCGGGTGCTCTGCCCTCAGCACAGCAGCCGGGTGCCCCACCTTCGCGACGTATTTGTTTTTGTCGCTAAGGTGGGATCGATATTCGCTAGATCCGCTCTAGGCAAGCGCGTCAGCGCGTGCCCGAGCTACTCCAAACTAGACGCCACCACCGCCAGCGCGGCAATCGCCGCAGTCTCCGCGCGCAATATCCGTGGCCCCAGCGACACAGCCTTCCATCCATTCGCGTCAAACAGCGCTTCTTCGTTCGGCGCCCATCCACCTTCGGGCCCAATTGCAATCTCAAACAGCGGCTGCTCATTGCCTGCCGCTCGAATCGCCTCGTCCAAAGCGTTGCGCAGCGTCGTCGTCCGCTCCTGCTCGGCCAGCACAATGCGCGTCGCGCCCGACTCCGCGCTTACCCGCGCCGCTAGCGCAACCGCATCGTAAATGATCGGCACATCAGATCGCCGCGCCTGCTTGGCCGATTCAAGCACAATGCGCCGCCACCGTTCCGCGCGCTTCGCGGCCGCCTGCGCCAGGTGTTTCTCTGTCCTCTGCGCGATTACCGGCGCAATGCCCGCCACTCCCAGCTCGGTTGCCTTCTCAATAGCCCATTCCATGTGGTCGAACTTGTAGATCGCGGTCACCAGCGTGACGGGCAGCGCAGGGTCGGCCACAAGCTCGGCCAACAGGTTAAAGCGCACCTCACTCTCAGCGCCCGCCAGCTTCACCGCAGCCACTTCGGCATGGAACACGTGGCCGCCGGCAATCACTTCAGCCTG
>JBEKCW010000191.1:0-9320 GCA_050014675.1 Occallatibacter sp.
GTTTACGCCGGTATTGAATACGCAGATTCGCACGCAAGAGAAAGAGGCCGACATGTTCGGCTTGAATGCCGCGCGCCAGCCCGACGGCTTCGCACAGGCGGCCATCCACCTGGGCGAATACCGCAAAATGCACCCCGGCCCCATAGAGGAATTCATCTTCTTCGACCACCCCAGCGGCTACAACCGCATTCACTCCGCGATGGTGTGGAAGAGCCAGAATCTCGAGCTGTTTGAGAAGCAGTCATGTTCGGCGGCAGCCAAATGATCCACTTTCGATTGCTGTTCATCCCACGAGAAAGGCCTAAGCCAAACTTCCGCGGCATCAACAAGCGCCGTATCGTTCCTGAGGCAGCTCTTTAAACTCTTGTCAGATGGCTGCGCAATCAGGAAGTGCACCTATGCGTTGGGTAGGATTATTGTTTTGGCTGGTGTTATGTTTCGGCGTGGCAGCCCTCGGCGGAAGGTGGACGGCCACGGAGATTCCGGGTTGGTATCGCACTCTCGTCCGGCCCTCGTTCGCGCCTCCAAACTGGGTCTTTGCGCCGGTGTGGTCGCTCCTTTACGCACTCATGGCGGTCTCGGCGTGGCAGAGCTGGACCCAGCCGCCCTCCCCAGCCCGGACCTTGGCGTTGGCATTGTTTCTCGTGCAATTAACGCTCAATCTGGCCTGGTCGTGGATCTTCTTTCGCGGCCACGCCATCGGCCCCGCGCTTGCTGAGGTCGCCGTGCTCTGGGCAGCCATTGGCGCAACAACGCTTGCGTTTGCGCGGGTTTCGCCCGCCGCTGCCTGGCTCATGTTGCCCTACTGGGCGTGGGTCACCTTTGCGACCATGCTGAATGCAGGTTTTTGGCGTCTGAATTGATCTTCGCGCCCATTTCTCCCTTACGGCGCGGACTTCGGAAATGTGAACGCGATCCGCGCCAATTTCACAAACAAAAGCACCACCATGAGCGCAATGCAAGCGGAGCCTTTATTTCTCCGCTTTCTCCTCGTGGTATTCCATCTCAGTATTAATCGCCCACAAATTGTCTTTGGTCTTCACGCCCCTGGCGATATTCTCAACCGCCGTCATCGCGGTCAACATCGAGTGATCCTGGTTGTTGTACTTGTGCATGCCGTTGCGGCCCACCAGGAAGAGGTTTTCAAATCCGTCGGAGTAACCGCGGATCACGTCGAAGCGATCGTAGCTCCCAAAGTATGCGGGGTAAGTCTTGGGCACCCGAACCACGTGCGCATCTTCCACGTCCTCCGCCTTCAGAATCCCGATCCTGGCAATCTCCTCAATGGCATAGCGCTTCATCTCGTCGTCAGTCAGCTTCCACAACGGGTCGGTCTCATTGCAGAAATACTCCAGCCCAATCCAGGTCTTCTCTTCGTCCTGCACGAGGTAAGGGCTCCAGTTATTGAAAATCTGCAGCCGGCCGACCGTAACTTCAGGCTCCTGGATATAGATCCAGTTGTCTTTCAGCTTGGCGCCGTCGGTCTCTTTCACAGCCAGCTTGCGCGCCAGCAGGCCCACCGTAATAAAGTCGCGGTACATCAGGCCTTCAGACACTTCATTCACCTCGGCGGGAACGGCCTGTCCCTCAACCGCCGCGATGGCCCGCACCAGGTCGCGCACCGGCATGGTTGAAAAGAAATAATCGCCGGCAAAGCGCACGCGCTCGCCCGCATCGTTCACTCCCTCAACAGCAATCACGCGATTGCCGTCCACAACAATGCGCTCGGCGCGAATTCCCATATGGATTTCGCCGCCGCCGCCCTTAACCAGTTCGGCCGCATGCTCCCAAAGCTGCCCCGGCCCCAACTTCGGGTAGAGAAACCGCTCGATCAACGAAGTCTCAGTCTGCTTCTGCGCCAGGTCGCCCGCGGGTTTGGGAACGAAAGTCTTCTTGAGAAAATGGGCGACCACGCCTTTGAGCGAAAGCCCTTTGATACGCTGCGCGCCCCACTCCGCGCTGATCTGGTCACACGGCACTCCCCATACTTTTTCTGTGTACGACTTGAAAAAGGTGAGGTACAGTTCGCGGCCGAAACGGTTGATGATAAAGTCCTCGAGCGTCTTCTCTTCGCGCTTGGGCAAAATGGCCGTTTTGAGGTAGCTGAAGCCGCAGCGCATGGTGCGAACCAGGCCGAGGTTCTTGAAGGTTTCGGCGCTCATCTTGATCGGGTAGTCGAAAAACCGGCGCAGAAAATAGATGCGGCTCTTGCGTTGGCGCACCAGCATCACCAGGTCTTCCTGTTCGGGATCGCGAGGCTGCTGGGGCTCGGGAACGTCGCGCTGCTTTCCTTGATACTTGAGCACACCTTCGTCCGAAGAGTCGGCCCCACCGCAGGTGGCAACAGGCATCATCTCCAGCCACCACTTCATCACGCGGTCCGATTTTGAGAAGAAGCGGTGCCCGCCAATGTCCATGCGGTTGCCCTTGTAGCGAACCGTGCGCGAGATGCCGCCAATCTCATGGCTGGCCTCGATAATCACCGGCTTGACCCCGGTGTGGCGAAGCAGTTCGATGGCCGCCGTCAAACCGGCCGGGCCGGCCCCAACAATGATCGCCCGGCCAGCGCTGAATTCGCGGGTAGACGCCGTAGCGGAACCTGGTTCAGGCAAGCCGGAAGGGTGGTTCTGTGAGGCTGGAGTGGAAATAGGTGGAGGCATGAGTTTTTAAATGAAGTGACGGAGAAAGAATAGCGGCTCGACGGCGCTTTAGGAAATAACGCTTCTGTTTGATATAGGGCAGGGCAGTAGCGCCGGCCTCCTGGCCGGTTGTCGTGTGGGCCTGCAGGCCCGCACCCGGAGCACCAGCCCATCGCGGAAGGCGAGAACAGGGAAGCTCGTTCGGGCGCAACAATCTGCGCCGGCAGCGACGGATCTTGCCGTCGAAGCCAGGTAGCTGGAGCAGCAAAGGCGGAAGGAATCGGCTTGAACACAGCCCCATCTCAGCTAGCAGCCAGTCAAACAGGCGCAACAACCCGCCTGCGTGCTCCCCTTTCACTGCGTATTGCCAACAGCACAGGAAGCCGCCGCGCGCCAAATACCACAAGGGCCGGGATTGTGTCCCAGCCCTCATGTTTAATTGTTCGCGTTTTTTACTGGACTCTGCCGGAATCCGGCCGCCAGGGATTTACAGCGGTTGAACGTCAGCCGCTTGCCAGCCCTTGGGACCCTTCACAACGTTGAATTGCACGGCTTGACCTTCTTGCAGACTCTTGAATCCACTTGAGTTGATTGCAGAGTAATGCACGAATACATCTTCGCCGTTCTGACGCGAGATAAAGCCGAAGCCCTTCGCGTCATTGAACCACTTCACAGTACCTTGTTCCATCTTGCTCGTATTTCCTGGTTTTGAATTGCGCTGGATGAATCGGAGCGACCACTGGCAGAATCTTGCTTGGTTGGGCGAGTACTGCTCACGCCCGGTTCGGCTCTAACGCTGCCTTAAGTGTACCATCGCTGTCAAAATTCCGTGCACTAAATCTTTATTGGGATGCCCGCAACCCTCTTCTTTGCATGAAATTCGTCTCATTTTGGCACTTAGCCCGCCTCCCGCCCGCTGTGTTACTGTGATAGGTCGCCATGGCCAACGATCCCATCCCCCGCCTGCTTGAAGGCGCTCTCTCGGCGCTCGAACAGGAGTTTGCAGGCCTTCCCGCAGCGGAATCCGCCCTCGACGAGCCGGCGATTGCAGCCGTCCTCGCAGCCACGGCCAGCCGCCTGGGCGACAATTACCCCTACTTTCATCCCCTATACGCCGGGCAAATGCTCAAGCCGCCCCATCCGGTGGCCCGAGCCGCCTACGCCTTGGCCATGAAGATCAATCCCAACAACCACGCCCGCGACGGCGGCCGCGCCAGTTCTGCCATGGAAGTTGACGCTGTCCGCGAGATCGCCGCGATGTTTGGCTGGAACGAATTCCTCGGCCACCTGACCTCAAGCGGAACCTTCGCCAACCTTGAAGCCCTTTGGATGGCCGGTCAGCTTGCGCCCGGCAAGCGCATTGTGGGCTCCAGCCAGGCGCACTACACGCACAACCGCATCTCGGGAGTCCTGAAGCTGGAATTTACTCCTCTGGCTACCGGCCACCGCGGACGAATGAGCATGGAGTCGCTCGAATCCGAACTCCGCAAAGGAGATGTGGGCACGGTGGTAGCCACGCTGGGCACCACGGCAATAGGAGCGGTCGACCCACTCGACCAGATCCTGGCACTGCGTGAAAAGTACAGTTTCAGGGTCCACGTCGACGCGGCCTACGGCGGCTATTTCAGGCTGATTCCAGAGAGTCTCGACGAGCCGGCCCGCCTCGCCTATGCGGCCATCGACCAGGCTGACTCCATCGTGATCGACCCCCACAAGCACGGCCTGCAGCCCTACGGCTGCGGATGTATTCTGTTCCGGGACCCGGCGGTAGGCCGGTTTTACAAGCACGACTCCCCATATACGTACTTCACTTCAAAAGAGTTACACCTGGGCGAAATCAGCCTGGAGTGTTCCCGCGCCGGCGCTGCCGCCGTGGCGCTTTGGGCTACGCAGCAGTTGCTGCCCCTCCAACCGGGCGGCGAGTTTGCCCGCGGCCTGGCTAGCGGACGCCGCGCCGCCCTCGATCTTGACCGCCGTCTGCGCAACGACCACCGTTTCCAGCCCCTCGCCAGCCCGCCGGAACTGGACATTGTGGTGTGGGCACTCAATGCAGCAACCCCGGAGCAGGCATCGGAACTGGCGCAAAAAGTCTTCGACCGCGCCGCCGCGTGCCATCTGCACCTGGCTCTTGTACAATTGCCGCGCTCCTGGTTTGAGACTTCAGGGCAGCTCGAAGGCCCAACCGGCACCATTACCTGTCTGCGCTCAGTGTTGATGAAACCAGAACATGAAGCGTGGCTTAGCCGGATCTGGGAACGGCTGAGCGATGCCGCGCAAGAGTAATATGGGTAGGAGCCATCGCTCGTCAAAAGTAAACGTTGCCAACTGCGCCGAATCCCAGCATCTCCGGATCAGGCTGGCCGCCGGCTTATTTTTTTAAGGAATAAACTCGATGCACGATCCTGCAATTCTTTGTTCCATTCACCGGGCCCGCTTTCATGCTGAGCCTGCACTTTTTGTAGCGCCGGGCCGCGTGAACCTCATCGGCGAACACACCGACTACGCAGAGGGATTTGTGATGCCGGCGGCCATCAACTTTTCTACCCTGGCTGCCATCTCTCCGCGCTCCGACGGCAAAATCGCAATCTACTCTGAAAACTTCGGCGAAGAAGCAGTCTTCGACGCCGATGCTCTGCCAACCGCGGCCAGCCATCAGTGGAGCGACTATCCCATCGGCGTCGTACAGATCCTCGCCGGCCAGGGCCACTCCATCCCCGGTTTCAGCATGAGTCTGTGGGGCGATGTGCCTCTCGGCTCTGGGCTTTCGAGCTCGGCTGCCCTTGAAGTGGCCACAGCCCTCGCCGTTCTGTCTCTCATCTATGCTTCCTATCCGGGCCCGGTGCTCGCCCGCCTCTGCCAGCGCGCCGAAAACGAGTTCGTGGGCGCCAGCTGCGGCATCATGGACCAGTTCATCAGCGTCAACGGCAAAGAAAACCACGCCATCCTGCTCGATTGCCGCGATCTCAGCTATAAACTCGCGCCTATTCCGCCCAACGTGGCGCTGGTAATTGCCAACACCATGGTCAAGCATTCCATTGCAGGCGGAGACTACAAGACCCGCCGTGCTGAAGCTGAGGCGGCCTGCGCCGTGATCGCCAGTCACCGGCCCGGCGTAAAGTTCTTGCGCGACTGCACTCTTCAAGATCTTGAAAAATGGGGCCACGAAATGGCTCCGAAATCTTTTCTGCGCGCCCGCCACATCATCAGCGAGAACCTGCGCACCGTCGCTGCGGCCGAGGCGCTGCTCAACGGCAAACTGTGTGAATTAGGAAGGCTTATGGCTGAGGCCCACCGCAGTTACAGCCAGGACTTTGAGGCCAGTTGCCCTGAGGCCGATGCCATGGTGGAACTCGCGCACGGCCTGCCCGGACTGATTGGCGCGCGGCTTACAGGCGGGGGATTTGGCGGCTGCACTGTGAACCTGGTCGAGCAAAAAGACGCTCCCGCCTTCGCAGAGGCATTAGCTGGCCGCTATGCCGCAAAAATTGGCATCGAACCACAAATACATATCTGCCACGCCTCAGATGGGGCTCATCGGCTGAATTAGAACCCTGAATCGAAAAGCAGTTTTGATCAGGCTGGATTTTCCTCGATCAGACGAAGATCGGAGATAATCCCCATGCACAGGAAAGCGCATTTCATAACACGAATGAGCCAGCGACAGATCGCTTGCGCACCTTGTTAAACTTGTTTGGTGTTTCTTCCGATGAAGGACTGGTAAGTCCGGGCAATTATCGCCCGGTTCTTTTGGCCAGACAGTATACGGCCCGGTCCTGCACGCGGCGGAGAGTCATAAGACTATGCAACCGACCTCATCTAAACCATCCTCTTACGAGATCTTTCCCAACTCAGGCCACGTAGCTTACTTCTCAATGGAGATAGCCATACGCCCTGAGATGCCCACCTACTCGGGCGGCCTGGGCATGCTGGCTGGCGACACGCTCCGCTCCGCGGCCGATCTGGGCATTCCCCTTGCCGCCTTTACCCTGTTGCACCGCAAAGGATACTTCCAGCAGCACCTTGCGCCCAACGGAGTGCAGACCGAGGAAACTCAGCCCTGGAACCCGGCAGACTTCTGTGTGGAAGAGCCGGCCCGCGTAACCCTGCTGATTGAAGACCGCATCGTCACCGTCCGCGCCTGGCGTTATGACCTCCAGGGCCGCTTCGGGCACGTTGTTCCCATCTTCCTGCTCGACACCGATCTTGAATTGAACACCGGCTGGGACCGCGGCTTGACCGACCATCTCTACGGCGGCGATGAGAACTACCGCATGCAGCAGGAAATCGTGCTCGGCATGGGCGGCGTGCGAATGGCCAATGCCCTGGGATTGCGTGTAAACGTCTACCACATGAACGAGGGCCACGCCTCGCTGCTTACGCTTGCGCTGCTTGAGCGCCAGCTTTGCGGCGGCCCGTTGCGCGCGGCCACTGAAACTGACATTGAGCACGTGCGGCGGCAATGCGTCTTCACCACGCACACGCCCGTGCCCGCCGGTCACGACCGCTTTTCCACCGAGCAGTCCATCCGCATTCTCGGCGGCGAGCGCACTGCCCGCCTGCAGCAACTGGGCTGTTTCCGCGACGGCATGTTCAACATGACGCTGCTGGCTCTGCGCTTTTCACGCTATGCCAACGCGGTAGCCATGCAGCACGGCAAGGTTTCGCGGCCCATGTTCCCCAACTACGCCATCGACACCATCACCAATGGCGTCCACGCGCCCACCTGGATTTCTGAGCCAATGCAGCAAATGCTCGACGAGCACATTCCCGCCTGGCATCGCGACAATCTTTACCTGCGCAACGCCATCGATGTGCCTGAATCCGAGATCCTCGCCGCGCACGCCCGTGCCAAAGAAGAGTTGCTGGCCGAAGTGGGCTCGCGCACCGGAGTCGTGCTCAGCCCCAAAGTACTTACGCTCGGCTTCGCCCGCCGCGCCGCCACCTACAAGCGCGCCGCCCTGCTGTTCACCGATACTCAGCGGCTTGCGGCCATTGCCAAAGCAGCCGGCGGTTTGCAGATTCTGTTTGCCGGCAAAGCTCACCCGCAAGACGGGCCGGGCAAGGCAATCATCCAGCATGTGGTTGAAGAGGCTGCGCGCCTATCCGATGACACGCTGCGCATTATCTATCTTGAAAACTACGATTGGGAACTGGGCGCCAGGCTCACCGCGGGCGTGGATGTATGGGTGAACACCCCGCGCCGGCCCTACGAGGCCTCAGGCACCAGCGGCATGAAGGCTGCCCTCAACGGCGTGCCCAGCCTTTCCATTCTCGATGGATGGTGGATCGAGGGCTGGATCGAAGGCGTAACCGGATGGGCCATTGAAGACGGCGCCGACGACGAGGCAGAGGCCGAGTCGATGTATCGCAAGCTCGAGACAGCCGTCGTTCCGCTCTATCTTGACGCGCCAGAAAAATGGGCCCGCCTGATGCGCACCACGCTCGCCTTCAACGGCTCGTACTTCAACACCAACCGCATGGTCAAGCAGTACAACCGCAACGCGTATTACCCGCTCACGCTGATGGAGCTTGCGAAGGTTGAAGAGCCGGTGTTCGTGGTGTAGGCGGCCCTTTGCGCGGTGGGTCAGTGTGAAGGGTACGGGCTTTAGTTTGTACATGAGTCGGCCAAAATATTTGCGGGCTTTTAGCCCCTGAGGGAAGTTTTTTTCAAACTGACTCGCCGCCCGGGTTTGCCCTGCCGTACTTGATGCTATCGTTATCAGTCATGCAAGACTTCTACGATGACCTGGCGCCCCACTACCACCTCTTATTTGAAGACTGGGACGCAGGCATCGATCGCCAGGGCCGCCAGCTTGCTTCGATCATTCGCAACAACTGGCCAAGTGCCTCCCTCATTCTCGACGTCTCCTGCGGCATCGGCACCCAGGCAATCGCGCTCGCTGCAAATGGCTATTGCGTAACCGCATCGGACCTGTCAGCCGGGGCCATCGATCGAGCCAGATTAGAAGCCCAAAAACGAAGGCAGAGTATTTCGTTCTCCGTCTGCGACATGCTCTCAGCCCACGCGCACCATGGAGGCGGCTTCGACGTTGTCATTTCATGCGACAACGCCTTGCCTCACCTTCTCACCGACGAAAGCATTAGCGCTGCCCTGAAGCAGATCTTCGATTGCGCGCGGCCCGGTGGCGGGTGCCTTATCACAATCCGCGACTACGAACACGAGAAACGCGGGAAGAACATCTTCAAGCCATACGGCGTTCGAGTCGATGGCGGCTATCGGTACGCAATCTTTCAGGTCTGGGACTTCAATGGCGACATTTACGACCTGACCATGTTCATTGTGAAAGAGGACCTGCACTCAAAGCATGTGACAGCGGAAACCATGCACTCTCGCTACTACGCCATCTCCACCGCAAACATGATGCGTCTCATGGAGCAGGTAGGGTTTGAGCAGGTCAAAAAAGTTGAAACCGGCAACATCCCGGCCCTGTTGGGAACCGTCCCGGCCTGATTACAGCGGTTCCAGGATTGCCAGAGCATCTCTCCTTATGGTGTGAAGTATGGGGTGCCCCACCCTCGCCGCGTCCTTGTTCTTGCGGCTAGTCAGAATGGAGTGACCGGCCCACTGTGCTAACCGTGGGTTAGGCTGTGATTCTGGAAGAAGCACAGTTCAGAGCCACAAGCGGAGAGGAACCGGTCATGAAAGAAACGGTACGATTT
>JBEKCW010000192.1:0-9281 GCA_050014675.1 Occallatibacter sp.
ACCCAGTCGCCTGACTCGGAGCTTTAGTCTCTTCCTTCCGCACTGCATCCAAATCTTATTGAGGAGCCGAAAAGATGACGCTTGTTTCAGCGGCAAATGCGGAAAGGCGGCTAGCCGGTCTGCAGGGTTGGAAAATTGACGGCGGCGAGTTGGTCAAGACCTTCAACTTCAAGGATTTTCGTGAAGCACTCGCCTTTGTGAACCGGGTGGGCGAGGCGGCGGAAGCGGCCGGTCATCACCCGGACATCGATATTCGATATAGCCGGGTACGGCTGTCGCTGGTTACGCACGATGCGGGCGGATTGACAGAAAAGGATTTCGATCTGGCAACCGGCGCAAACACGCTGGCGTAATCAGCAACAGGCCGGGCTGGAACTCCGGTTATTGCTTATCGAGGTCGATGGCCTCGTAATCGTGGCGAGCGATGCCTGCGCGAATCTGGGCCGGGGTCTTTCCGAGCTTTGTCTGCTGGTAGGCATAGAACCCCTCCTTGGCGCAGGTTGAGCACTCGGTTCCATGCAAACCCTCGAAGCAGCTGCGCAGGCTGGTGTGGCCCAGGGAACGGTCGCAGCGGCAGTTGCAGGGGAGCTGGTAAACCACGCTGCTGACCTTGGCTACCTGTTGATAGACATGCCTTTGCCACGGATATTGAAACTGTGGCCCGGTAAGCTGACTGCCGGAAAGAATGGGCGGCAGCGACGCCACCTTCAACGGTGCTGAAGGGTGGTAGGCCGGCACATCTTCAGCTGGATTGGACCATTGCGCGTAGCTGGCCGCGGTGAGAAGACTCGCGGCAAAGCCCAGAATCCACCGGGCGCGGGAACGGTTGGTCATGGTACCTCTTCAAATGCCATTTTAACCGACAGCGAATTGTGCGGTGGTTGAAGCTGGATGGCGTTTTAGATGGATAGGGCGAATGCGCCAGGAGAGGACGTCTCCGAAGACAAAAAAAGACGGCACGGACGTTTTCTGTCCGTGCCGGGAGGCCAGTGACGCAACTTACTTCCGGATCGAAGGGTAGTACGACCACCTCCACAACCGGAATATATACACCATAGCATAGATTCGGAAAAACACAAGTACAAATTTCAGAATTTATTTTTGCAACTTCAAGATGTCTTCCTCATCTATCTTGCATCAAACGGGCCAATGAATTTGGAGCGGTTGAGGCATTCTCAGGTTGTAAGGAGAGGGAGAATTGACGGGTAAAACCGTTTATAAAAAATGACAAGCCATTCAGAATCAGCTGTTTTACATAAGCCATCGAACCAGGATGCGCCACGGGGAGGCCTGCTGAAACTGGGAGCCGTCGCCGCGGCCTCGGCTCTACTCGGCGGGATTGCGGCAGCCTGGTGGTACCGGAAGACCCTCCAAAAACTCCACGAAACCGGAGAAAACAACAATAATCCACATTTTGGTATAGGTTCGGCACACGTCGACGAAGAAACTGCTGACGACGTTTGAGGGATTGGCCGAGAAAACACCCCCTAATGGCGCCCCTTCCTTTCATTCGGACTCAAGCTGGGCCCGCGCTTCCCTCACCATTTGGAGGAACCGGCGCGCGAGTTCATGAATGCGGTCGCTTTGACGGTGCGCCAGGGCCTCACTGGGAACCAATTCACCCCCAACCCCAATGGCGCTTGCACCGGCCAGAATGTAGTCGAAGGCTGTGAGCTGGTTCACGCCGCCTGTAACGATGAGCGGTATGTGGCCGAGCGGCACCTTGAGCGCGCGAATATAGTGCGTTCCGCCGACCGTCGCCGCCGGAAAGATCTTTACGAAATCGGAACCGGCTTTCCAGGCGGCAATTATCTCAGTGGGGGTACATGCGCCCGGGAAAACGGCAATGCCGGCCTCGTTTGCGCAGCTCACTACTTCGGGAACAAAACCTGGGCTTGTGATAAAGCGCGCGCCGGCATCAATTGCGCGCGCCGCGGACTTGGCGTCGAGCACGGTGCCGGCGCCGACTACCATGGTGGGATACCGCGCCGCCAGATCATGAATCACTGCCGGAGCCTCGGGCAGCGTGAGGGGAATCTCCACGTTGGGAATACCGGCGGCGTACAGCGCTTCAGCCGCGAACTGCGCGTGCTCGGGCGCCTTCACGCGCGCGCAGGGGATAATGCCAACCTGATTGATCTGTTCGCAGACCGCTTGCCTGTTCATCTTGCCTCCGGATCAGGAAAAAACGGGATTCAGGGCAGCATGATGACCCATAGCTACACTTCACGTCAAGGCCGGCACGGCTGCGCCTGGCGAATCCAGCCAATCTGCGCTGTTAGCCGTCGCATCGCCGCGCCGAGGGTCTATTCACTCGCCCAGCCTGGCTCAGGAGCAGGCAAAACATCGCTTTCTCCGGCCACCCAAACGTAGAGCGTAGGCAATAGGAACACGCTCATCATGAGCGCTGCAATCAAGCCGCCTACAATCACAATCGCAAATGGGCGCTGCGAGTCGGAGCCGATGGCGTGCGACAGCGCCGCAGGAATGAGGCCCAGCGTTGCCACCAGGCTGGTAATCATGATAGGCCGCAGGCGAAGGACTGCGCCTTCGACCGCGGCGTTCTTGATGGTGAATCCGTGGACGCGCAACTGGTTGATGTACTCAAGCATGATGACGCCGGTTTGCACCGATACGCCGAAAAGCGCGAGCATGCCGATGGCCGCCGAGACGCTGAAGTTGGTATGCGTAACAAAGAGAGCCATAAGACCGCCCAGCGGCGCCAGCAGCTCATTAAGCAGGATGAGCATCGCCCACTTGAACGAGCGGAACATGAGGTAAAGGATCATGAAGATGAGAATGATGGTGATGGGCGTAATGAGCGCGAGCCTGGCATCGGCGCGTTGCTTGCTCTTGTATTCGCCCGCCCACTCGACGTGGTAGCCCGTGGGCAGCTTCACGTTCTCCTTTACCTTCTTGATAGCTTCTGCCACTGTTGACCCCAGATCGCGGCCGCGAGCACTGTATTTGATGGCGATGTAACGCGACTCGCCTTCGCGATAGATTTCTTCAGCGCCGTCGTCGGTATTCACCTTGGTGAGCTGCGCCAGAGAGACCCGCTGGCCGTTGGGAGCGAGCAGTCGCACATTCTCGATCGCCTGGCGCGTGTCGCGGTATTTCTGCTGATAACGAAGCACCACGTCGTACTGCGCTTCGCCCTGCAGCAGTTCGGTTACGGCGCTGCCGCCAATCGCGGTTTGAATTGCGTCCTGAACATCGGCCACGTTGATGCCGTAACGAGCGCACGCGTCGCGGTCGACCACAAAAGTAAGATTGGGCTGGCCGATGACGCGGAACAAGCCCAGATCGGCCACGCCCGGAATCTTGCTCATGACTGCGACAACCTCGTTGCCCTTGGCCTCGAGTGTGCGCAGATCGTCGCCATAGATCTTTACCGACAACTCGCCCTTGACGCCGGAGACCGCCTCTTCCATGTTGTCTTCTATGGGCTGCGAGAAACCCCAGATGACGCCGGGAGTCTTCTCCAGTTCCTTGTCCATGGCGGCGATCAGTGCGTCTTTGTTCTGATGGAAGGCCGGTCTCCATTCTTCTTTCGGCTTGAGGCCGACGTAGTACTCGGTATCGAAAAAGCCGGTCCAGTCGGTACCGTCGTCGGGACGGCCGATTTGATCGACTACCTCAGTCACCTCAGGAAACGAGGCCAGTGTAAGCCGCGCATGTTCGGCAATTCTGCGGCTCTCATCGGGACCGGTCGAAGGAGCAAGCGATCCGCGCGCCCAGACGGCGCCTTCGTCAAGATGCGGCAGAAACTCGGAACCGATGACGCCGCTGAATCCCATGAAAGCGGTAAGAGCCAGCGCGCAGAAAGCGAGGCCTACCGTCACTCCGCGATGGTCCATGGCCCAGCCGACCGCGGGACGATAGCGGCTGGTGAGCCAGACCATAAACGGGTTGTGCCATTCTTTGGCGCCCTTGCGGAAGAGCATGCTGGCAAGCACGGGCGCGATGATGATTGAGAACATGAGCGCGCCCGCCAGCGCAAAGCATACCGTCCACGCCATCGGCCGGAACAAGCGCCCCTCAACCGCCTGCAGCGTGTAAATGGGCATGTAGGCGGTAATGATGATGGTGATTGCGAAAAAGACCGGCCGCTGCACTTCATGCACGGCGCCAACAATCTTCTCGAAATTGGTTCGAGGGTCTTCTTTGTGGCCGAGATGGCGGATGATGTTTTCGATCATCACCACCGCGCCGTCGACCACCATGCCGAAGTCGAGCGCGCCAAGCGAAAGCAGGTTTGCGGGAATGTGATTCAGACTGAGACAGGTTGCCGCGAACAGCAATGAAAATGGAATGGTGCATGCGACGATGAACGCGCCGCGAACGTTGCCCAGGAAGATGAACAGAATAATGACGACAAGCAGGATGCCTTCAGTAAGGTTGTGCAACACGGTATGGGTGGTGAAGTGGACAAGGTCGGAGCGATCGAGGAAGGGAACAACTTTGACGCCAGGCGGAAGTATCCCCGGCGTCGCGCTCTCGGCCGGCTTGGCCCGATGAAAGAGGCCACCTGGTTGAGCCGGCTGGGCTTCAGTGCCATTTAACTCGATCGTTTTCGCCTCAATCCCCTTGATCGCGGGATCGGCATCGTCGCCTTTTTGCAGCAGCAGCGTGCCTTCAACTACATCGGGCGCATCCACGATGCGGTGAGTCTTATCGTCGTACCAGGCCTTGCTGATCTGGCCGAGACGAATCTTTGGCCCTTCGTCGACGATCGCGATGTCGCGGATGCGGATGGGCGTGCCGCCCGATTGCGCAACGACTGTATTCTCGATGTCCTGGACGGTGCGAAACAGGCCCTGCGCCTGCACGTTGATTTGCTGCGGGCCGGCCTGGATGAAGCTGCCGCCGGCGTTAGTGTTGTTGTTAGCGAGTTGCTGTTCGACCTGCGAGATGCTCAGGTTGTATTCGATCAGTTTTTCGGGATCGAGACGGACCTGGTATTCCTTGGTGAGGCCGCCGAAAGTCGCCTGATCGACGACATGAGGCACGCTCTTGTATTGCTTGGTCAGTGTCCAATCCGCAATGGACTTGAGCTCCATTACGTCGTAGGCGGGATTCTTGCTCTCCAGCGTGTACCAGTAGATCTGCCCCGCAGGGCTCCAGTCGGTCTGCAGTTGCGGCACCAGCCCGCCAGGCAGCGTAACCTGGCTCAAACGCTCGAGAACCCGTTCGCGATTCCAGTTATCGTCAGAGGAATCGTCGAAATTCATCATGATGCTTGAAATCCCTGCCAGCGTAAACGAACGCAGGTTTTCCATGTGCTGAATTCCAGCCATCTGAATCTCGCAGGGAACGGTGACCTGCTTCTCGATATCTTCAGCCGAGTGGCCGGGCCATTGCGTAATGATGTTGACGTAGTTATTGGCTACGTCGGGATATGCGTCGATGGGCAGATTCTTAAATGAAATCGCGCCCCAGATCAGGAGAAACGTGGCCATGCCAATGACCATCAGCCGGTTTTTCAACGCGGCATCGACAAGCCCTCGAATCATTGCGCCTCCAGCGTCGCTTCGAGCTGCAGCACGTTGGAGACGACCTGCTGGCCGCTCTGGAACGGAACTTCTTTCGAATTCTCAACCGCAGCCAGGATCTCCTGCTTGTCGCCGACCATATTGCCGGCCTTGACCTCGACTCTGCGGAACTTGTTGTCGCCGGCCGGCACGAACACCCAGTCGCGATCGTGCAGGTGCAGCACCGCCGCCGCGGGCACCAGCGTAAAATGCTCCTTCTTCAGGCTCTGGAACGTCGCCGTCACAAACATCCCCAGCTTCAGAAAGCCCGGGTTCGGCACCTCGATGCGCACCTTCGCCGTGCGGATGCTCGGGTCGAGCACCGGACCAATGTCGGAGATGTGGCCGATGAGCGGCCGGTCAGGATAGGCCAGGACCACGATCTTCGCCTCCTGGCCCAGCTGCAGCTTCGGTATGTCTTTTTCATATACATCGCAGATAATCCACACGCTCGAGAGATCGGCCACCGTAAATGCCGTCGCCGAGCCAGAGAAAGTTACACCCGCGGCCGCGGCCTGCGTTACAAACTGCTGAACGATAACGCCGGAGATGGGCGAATATACATTGACCACCGGCGAAGGATGGTCCTTGTTGATGCCCAGGGTGTCCAGTTGCTCTTCCGCCGATTTCAGATCGGCCAGCGAATCGTTCTCCGCATCCTCGGCCTGCTCAAGCATGCCTTGCGAAATGGCGCCATGCGCGTACAAATCTTTGGCCCGCACATACGCCTTGTTGTTCATGATCTCGTCGTTGCGCGCCTTCAGATATGTGTCGAAGGCATTCGAGCTGTCGGGGCTCTGAATCTTCAGCAGCAACTGGCCCTTCTTCACGTAGTCGTCCAGCCGCGCCTTAATGTCGACCACACGGCCGCTGGCCAGCGAGATTACCGGAATCTCACGCGCGATGTCGGGGAACACCGATCCGGTTACGTCTAACTGCGACGGCGCGTCGTACGATTCGGCATCCACCAGCGGAAACTGGTTCGGCTTGTCAACGCTCACGAGGCTCATGTCGCCGGTCTGCACCACCGATACCTGCGCCGGTCCGGTGTCGCCGCTCTCTTTGCTCTTGCACGCGGCGAGCGCTAAACAGCCGGCAAACGCAAGCAATAACGCGGTGCGGTTCATCAGCATATGATTGGCCTCTCGATATCCGGTCATTGGATCACCTCGCGCCCCACGGCAAGATTCAGTTGCGCGGCCGCCGTCATGTAGGCGCCGATCAGTTGCGCATACGCAAGCTGTACCTGGCGGTAGTCGCTCTGCGCATTCAAAAAGTCCATCAACGATGCTCCGCCATGCATGTACGCGTAATCTACTTCGTCCCGCACTCTGAGCGCCTCGTCGTTGTACTTGGCCTTATACGGTTTCAGCAGGGCGATGTTGCTGCGCACCAATTCGTAGGCCGAGTCAACGTCGCTGAACACCTGCGCCTTGGCCACATCGCTCGCCTGTTGCGCGCGGTCGATATCGATCTGCGTCCGCTTCTTTTCACCCTGATTGCGGTCGAAGATGCGCAGCGGAATGTTCACACTCACCCCCAGCGTATTCAGGCCCTGCGGGTTGTTGTCCGATGCGTTCCACGTGTACCACGCACCGAAGGTGGGGTCGGTCGAGCCGTTTGAAACAGCCAGCTTGTGGTTGGTGTTCGACTGCTGCAGGGTCTGGAGCGCGGCCGCCAGGTCAGGCCGCGCCGCCAGCGCCGCCTGCTGGTAGGTATCCAGCGGATCGAGCGACTCGTTGAAGTCGAACACACCGGCCACATCGAACTGGTCAACCGGCGTGCGGTCGTTCAGCAGCTGCAACAGCTGTATCTTGGCCGTGCGCAGATTCACGATCGCCGTCTCGATCTCCGACTCGTACTGCACTCGTTGCAGTTCGATGCGGTCAAAGTCGATCTGCGCTATGTCGCCGGCCTTCAGCCGGTCATTGCTGATTGCGATGATCTTGTCGTAGTACTCGAGATCCGCCTTAGCCAGATTCAGGATGAACTTGGCCTGTAGCGTCGCCACAAACTGCGAGCGCAGCGTGAAGACCATGGTGCGCTCCAGATCTTCGTGCTGCGACTGCGAAATCTGCGTGCCCTCTTGCGCGCTTTGGAGGCGCAGCTCGCGCTTGTGATCGCGCTCGTGCAAATAGCTGAAGTTGGGCGAGACAAACGTGCCGGACAGCGGCGCCCACACTCCGTGACTGGGCGCAATCTGGGTTCCGTCGACTGTGCCCGTAAACTGCGGATTGGGTCTGAGGTACGCCGTGATCTCCTCGGCCTTCATCTCGACCACATTGTCCGCATCCGCCTTTAGCGCCGGATTGCCCGTGATAAACCGCTCGCGCACCTGATCCCACGTCAGCGCTTGCGGGGCCTGGGCATGAATTCCGAATGGGCAGAGCAGCGCGGCGGCGCACGCCGCAATCACGGATCTGCGCATAAGTTTTGGCGTTTCCACTAGAGAGTTCTCCGGTTACAAATGCGAATTGGCGCTTGCGCTGGAAGCATTGCGCTTCAATAGCAATGCACGATAACAGGTTGCTTCAAGCATAACTGTTGAGTACATCTCGATAAGCTATCTATTTGCTATCGTAGGCTATCTTTTGGCCAATAATCACAGTGCTTTATAGAATGTTAACGATTCGACTATGTGTTTCATATTTCATCTATATAATTCGCTTAGGCTTTGCGCTTTTGCGCGGTAACACTGGCCGGTCTGCATGCCATAATTTGATCCCGGAATTATGGCGGTCCATCAATTGGCACTACGAAAAACGTGCACGCCAAGTATGCTATTGGAGTTCATCCTATGAACATCCGCATTCTGATCGTTGATGATCACAGCCTGTTCAGGGAGAGCCTGGGCAGGATGCTTGAGGCGGAGCCAGGCTTTAGCGTGGTTGGCGAATGCAAAAGCCTGGCTGAGGCGTTTGCGGCACTCTCGCTGGTTGAAGCCGACGTGATTCTGCTCGACTACGACCTGGGCAACGAGCTGGGAACATCGCTGCTCGCGGAGCTCAGGAAACGCCAGATCCATTCCGCGGTTCTGATTGTGACTGCGGGCATGCCGAATGAGGAGGCGTTTCGCGGATTCGATGAGGGTGTAATGGGAATCCTGCTCAAGCACAGCAGCCTGGATCAGTTGATCGCCGCGATTCGCACCGTGGCTGCGGGAGAGCGCTGGCTGGGTGATGGCGCGGTGCGGGCGCTGCTGTCGTCAAGGTACGGCGTTCCCAGCGGTTCTGAAAACGCGAGGCCGCTGACTGCGCGGCAAAGCGAGGTCATGCGGGGCATTCTCGACGGGCTGACCAACAAGGAGATCTCGTTCAATCTCAAGTCGTCTGAGACTTCAATCAAGGCGGTCATCCAGGAGCTCTTTCAAAAAGCCGGAGTCAGGACGCGAAGCCAACTGGTGCGAATCGCCATCGAAAAACATTCTCCCGACTGGCTCGGACAGCGGCGAACAACCGAGACGCCCTGGGCGCAATCTTCGCGATTGGGACTTTGAAATCGCGCCTCGCATGAGGCGGTTATTCATACCCGCAACTTACATTGACAATTACACGGTCAATATCTCTTGACTTAGTGCGGTTGAATTGCGGACATTGCTGAAGCCTGCATGTGCGCGGTGCCGTGCTCATGCCCATTGAAGCGATAACCCACATAGGCATGAGTAAGAAGATATCTCGGGTGACGCGGATCGTCTTCAATCTTTTTACGCAGCTGCCTTACAAACGTGCGCAGATACTCGAGCTCGTC
>JBEKCW010000193.1:0-9232 GCA_050014675.1 Occallatibacter sp.
CTATCTCTCTGAAAGCAAAAGACTTTGAGACTTTTGGCACGGTAGGGGGTATCGAAATAGGGGGGATATCCCCTTTGCTATAGGAAATGGGACCTGCACTAGCGCCCACTGAAGCCATGCTCATGAGAAATGGAGGCTAGAAGCTAAAATAAATACATGAGCCACGAAGGCATTCGCTTCGCGTCGAAGGAAGAACAGGCAAAGCAGGAGGCCGAAAGCCAGCCGCTGCCGCGCATAGCCGTGACGCCTGACAAGGTGCGCGTGCTGCTCTCCGAGGGCAAGGGCCTTGAGATCGACTGGCAGGACGGGCACCGCAGTGCGTGGAGCTTTGCCTGGCTCCGCGAGGCCTGCCCCTGCGCCACCTGCGTAGATCAGCGCAACCAGGAGGGCCGCAAGCCCGGCGAAGCCAAACCGAAGAACGCGGCACTTTTACCCATGTTCACGCCGCCGCCTAAACCCGCCAGCGCCCACGCCGTGGGCCGCTACGCCATCCAGTTCAACTGGCAGGACGGGCATAACGGCGGCATCTACTCGTGGGAGTATCTGCGCCGCGTGTGCCAGTGTCAGGAGTGCCGCTTCACCCGCGAAGAAGCCGAAGGCACGCCGAATTGAAAGACAGTGGTCAGTTGTCAGTGATCAGTGGTCAGCGCGAACGTCCGCATCAAAAACAAATGCCAATAATCAAGATCGATCGTCGTAACTTTGTCGCCGGCTCTCTGGCCGCTGCAACTTTTCCCGCGTTTGGCAATTTGGCCCGCGCCGCTAACGTAACCGCCGCGCCGCGAGCCACCCCCTCCACCGACATTCTGGCGTGGCAGGACCTTGAGATCGGCATGTTCGTTCACTTCGCCCCGAACACTTTTCAAGACAAAGAAGGTGACGATCTCTCCACCCCGTTGAGCGCCATCAACCCTGACATCGACACCGACAACTGGGCCGAGTGCGCCATGAATCTCGGCGCGCGCTATATCGTCTTCGTAGCCAAACATGCCGGCGGATTCTGCATGTGGCAAACTGAAACCACTCCCTACTCCATCGGTCACACTCCCTGGAAAAACGGCAAAGGCGACGTGCTCGCCGATCTCTCCGCATCGTGCCGCAAGCATGGGCTCGGCCTGGGCGTGTATCTCTCGCCGCGCGATGACTATTTCGGCGCGAATGTTGGCGGCATTTGCAAGGACCCCAGCCGCCAGCCTGCCTACAACGCAATGTACCGTCAACAGCTCACTGAAGTGCTCACGCGCTACGGCTCGATGGTCGAGGTCTGGTTCGATGGATCGAGCGTCGTGCCCACCTCAGACCTGGTGCGCAAATACGCCGCCCACGCGGCCATCTTCCAGGGCCCCGACGCAACCATCCGCTGGGTTGGCAACGAAATGGGTTTCGCGCCATACCCGCTTTGGGATACAGAATCTGAATCCGACGCCCGCAGCGGCGTCTCGACTTCGCTGCACAGCGATCCCGACGGCGCAGCGTGGGTTCCCGTCGAGTGCGATGTGTCCATTCGCCGCCCCGACTGGTTCTGGAGCACGAAGAACGAACGCAATTTGATGACCCTCGATCAGCTCATGGAGGTTTACTACCGGTCGGTCGGACGCGGAGCGCAGCTTCTGCTCAACATTCCCGCCGATCGCCGCGGCCACATGCCCGATGCCGACTTTGCCCGCGCCCGCGAGTTTGGCGGCGAAATCCGCCGGCGCTTCGGCAAGAGCATTGCCGAGACTTCCGCAACTGGTACGCGCATCGAGCTGCCAATTTCAACAACCGGCGCTCCCGTGGACCACGTGATCTTGCAGGAGGACTGCCACTTCGGCCAGCGCGTTCGCAGCTTCCGTCTCGAAGGTCTTGCCGGCGGACAATGGAAAGAAATCTACAAGGGCAGTTCCATCGGCCACAAACGCGTCGTCCCATTTGCCGCGCAGCCGTTCACCGCGCTACGCCTCGTCGTCACCGAATCCGCAGGCGAGCCGCGGCTCCGTCGGTTTGCCGCCTTCCACACCGCAGCAACTGCTCCTGCAACCTGGGATGCACCAGCCCGCGCCGGCGCGGACGATGAAGTCGGACGCTGGCAAAATGGAAAGTTCGAAATCGACCTCAACAGCAGTATCAAGGATGCCGCGCAGTACCGCGTTCGCTTTATGCCTGAGGACGGCCGCGTCACCGGCATAAGCCGGTTCCAGCTTTTGCTAGGCGGAGTCTCCACTCCTCAACTGCTGCGCCCCGATCCAGCTGCGCCGAACGTCCTGATCCTGACCATGAGCGAGGTCGGCCAGAAAGCCGTCCTAAGCGGAACGGTGGCAGGCGCTGAGAGCGGAGCCATCCTTCTCGAAAAGATGTAGGAAGTTCTGCTTGGAGTATTTCTAGCTGAAGCGTGAATTGCGGGTGCCCCATCCTCGCCGCGTCTTTGTCCTTGCGGCTAGGGTGGGGCCGCTCGTTCCCTCGCTCCCTGCCTCTAGAATCCCCGCGCATGCAGCCAAAACACCACTCCCGACGCCACCAAACAATACACACCAAACCAGTGCCAGCGGCCCGATTCAAGCCAGCTGCTGAGCCACTTGAGCGCCAGCAGTCCCGCAATGAATGAGAACACCATGCCCAGCAGGCTCATAAGCAAAGCGCCATGCAAATCTATGGGCGTGCCGGCCAGGCGTGCGTCGTGCGCGGCGTGAACCAGCCGCATAGCTTCGATAAACACCACCGGCGGCGTGAGCACCACGGCCAGCGCAAAGCTGAAGCGTTCGGCCGGCTCCTTGGCAGCGCCGGTCAACAGGGCCGCCGAGATGGTCGAGCCCGATCGTGAGAATCCGCGAAATGGCAGCGCCAGTCCCTGCACCAACCCCATCCAAGCAGCTTGATAGAGAGTGAGCGTTCCTTCGCCCGACGACCGGTTGCCTGCAATAACAGATTCACGGTGCCGTTCGCGCAGCCCGGCAATCAGAATGAGAACGCCTACTGCGGCCAGCGCCGGCGCGATAAGGTCGAGGCGGCCAAACAGGTCCTCGATCTGCGCCTTGGGCGCGCCCTTGAAAAGCGTGTGCTCGATAATCTTCTTGAGCACCTCGCCCACAATCCCCGTCAGCAGCGTTGCCCACACAATCAAAACCGCGAAGCGGCGGAACGCGTCGCGGCTCGAGAAATAGAAACGCCGCCATGTCTGCCAGAAGTAGATGAGCACCGCAAACATGGTGCCGGTATGCAGCATCACCAGCAGCAGTGTCATCTGCGGCGACGAGGGATCGAGCCCCATCAGCTTTTCGGCGACCACCACGTGCGCCGAGCTTGATACGGGAAGCAGTTCGGCCAGGCCTTGAATGATGGCAAGAATAATGACGGAAAGAATCGACATAGTTCCAGTCTACCGGCGACCCGGCCCGGGAATTGTTTCTGAATTGTGACCGGACAAGCCGGAATGCGCGGCACGCGTGTGTCGCATCGAGCTCCGGCTTCATCTGTAAATAGGATGCAGGTTCGATAATTACCGTGGGAGGCAGGCGAAAATGCGAATAGGATTTCTGGGCCTCGGCCAGATGGGCACGCTGATGGCATTGCGGTTGATTGGCGCAGGCCATGAACTTGCGGTATGGAATCGCACCGAAGGCAAGACCAAGCCGCTGCTTCGCGAGGGCGCAATCGCCGCAGCCACGCCGGCCGAAGCCGAGCTCGGCGCAGACGCCGTTGTCACCATGCTCTTTGACGATGCGGCCAATGAAGATGTCCTCTTGGGCGCCAACGGCCTGCTCGATGCGCTCGACCCCGGCAGTCTGCACATTGCCATGAGCACCATCAGCGTGGCGCTGAGCGAGCGGCTTACTGCGGAGCACGCGAAACGCGGCATCGACTTTGTAGCAGCGCCTGTATTCGGCCGGCCCAACATTGCCGCCGACGGCAAGCTCTGGATTGTCGCCGCCGGCGCTCCAGAGGCCATCGAACGTGCCCGCCCCATCTTCGCGCCGCTCTCTCGCGGGGTCACAGTAATCGGCAGCGAGCCCCCGCATGCCAACGCCGTAAAGCTCGGCGGCAACTTCCTCATCAGCGCCATGATTCACTCGCTCAGCGAGGCGTTTGTGTTCGCTGAAGGGCAGGGAATTGAGCCGGCGCTCTTTCTCGATGCCGTCAATAGCGCGCTGTTTCAATCGCCTTTCTACGCGGCCTACGCGAAAGTGATGCTGAATCCGCCAGAACACCCAGGAGCGACCATCTCACTCGGCGCAAAAGATGTTCGTCTCCTGCGCGAAGCCGCCGCCAGCCGCAACACAAAGCTGAGACTCGCCGACACCCTGGCCGAGATATTTGCCGAAGCCCGCGCCACCGGCCTGGCCGATGAAGATTGGGCGGTGGGCCAGTACAAAATGGCCCAGCGGCGAGGCAAAGCGTGAGCCCCCACGAATGCAAGGCGTGAGCCGCTACAACTGTTAGACTGGCCTCATTCTCGAAGAGGTCCCAGATCTGATGCGACAACTCTATCTATCAGCCGCCGCGCTTTCTCTTGCCTGCTGTTGCCTCACCCACGCCCAAAGAATTGAAGTCACGGTCCCCGCGACCGCTCCGCTGAACGGGCATCTCATTCTGGTCGTTTCTAAGGAAGCCAGCCCCGAGCCGCGCAACCAGATGGAGGAGACCTACACCTCGGCGCAGGCGTTCGGAGTCGATGCAGACGACCTGGCGCCCGGCCAGCCGCTTGTGGTTGACGCCAAAACCTTCGGCTATCCGCGCCGCTCGCTCGCCGACCTCGATGCGGGCGATTATTTTGTGCAGGGCGTCTTCAGCGTCTATGAGCAGTTCCACCTCGCATCGGGCAAGACCGTCTGGCTTCCTCCCGACAGGGGCGAGGGTCAGCACTGGAACTCGAAACCCGGCAATCCCTTCAACAAGCCCGTCAAGATTCACTTCGATCCCAAATCGGCAAACACCATCAAGCTCGCGCTCGACCAGGTGATTCCGCCTATCGAGGGCACCGACCGCGACCCCATGGTCATCGCCGCCAAAAGCCCGGCGGCAAAATGGCTCAAGTACATGCGCTTCAAGAGCGACGCGCTCTCGAAATTCTGGGGCCGCGATGTGTACCTGGGCGCGTGGATCCTTTTGCCCGACGGCTTTGACGATCACCCCAATGCAAAATTCCCGGTCGTCGTCTATCAGGATCATTTTCATCCGGGCTTCCGCGACCTTGCCCTCACCGAAATCCCGCCCGATCCCAAGTCACGCGATTACGGGCGCGAGAAGGCCAGCTATCAGTTCTTTCAGGACTGGACCTCGGGCCGCCTGCCGCGCGTGATTCTCATTTACGTGCAAAATGCCAATCCGTACTACGACGATTCCTACGATGTAGACTCGGCCAACGTCGGCCCATACGGCACGGCGATCAATCATGAGCTGATCCCGGCCATTGAGAAGAAGTACCGCGGCATTGGCGAAGGATGGGCGCGCGCAACCTACGGCGGCTCGACCGGCGGATGGGAGGCAATCGCCACGCAGGTCTTCTATCCCGATTTTTATAACGGCGCGTATATCGCGTGCCCCGATCCGGTGGATTTCCACGCCTACCAGAACATCGATCTCTACAACGACACCAACGCTTTTGTGCGCAAGGGCGACTTTGGCGAGATTCCCATTGCCGCCGACCGCAAGCCCGACGGCACCATCATCGCGCTCTCCGGTGCGGAATACGCATATGAGTACGTGCTGGGCACACACGGCCGCTCCACAGAGCAGTGGGATATATGGCAGGCGGTCTTTTCGCCCGCCGGCGACGACGGATACCCGGCCCAGGTGATCGATCCAATTACCGGCGTCATCGACAAGCAAGTGGTTGCCTATTGGCACGACCACTACGACCTGACGGCGATTTTGAAGCGCGACTGGCCCACGCTGGGGCCCAAACTCGAGGGCAAGCTGCACTTTACCGTGGGCGATGGCGACACATACTTTTTGAATAACGCCGTTCATCTGCTGCAGGACCAACTCGACGCATCGCGCAATCCACACAGCGACGCGACATTCCAATACGGCCCGCGCATGCCGCACTGCTACACCGGCGGTCCATCGGAGTACACCATGCGCGAGAACGGCGCCGATTGGACGCAGCGCGTGCTGCCTTTGATGGTGACGCACATGCTGGCTACGGCGCCGGCAGGAGCTGATGTAAAGAGCTGGCGTTACTAATACTTGAGTGGCGGATAGCAACGTCGGAGGGAGCAGGGGCAGTCAGGCCCCTGAAAAAAACAGCCGAAATACGGGACCCTCAGGCCGGATCGAACCGTCTCATATGTTGCGCCGGCACACATTGAGCCTGTGACGCACGGCCTTGTATCATCCGCAGTTTTGGTTACCATAAAGCTATGAGCCTTCAAGGGAAGATTGTCTTTATTACCGGCGCAAGCGGAGGAATCGGCGCAGCCACGGCGATCAAGTTCGCTGCCGAGGGTGCGCGGTTGCTGCTCGCGGCGCGGCGCGCCGGCAAGCTGGCCGAAGTAGCTTCAGCGGCCCTGGCCGCGGGCGCGCAGGCGGTTCACTCGTTCGATCTCGACGTGCGCAGCCGCCACGCGGTGCAGAGCGCCATTGACGAACTGCCCGCCGAGTGGGCCGAGATCGATGTGCTCGTGAACAACGCCGGCCTCAGCCGCGGCATGGAGAAGCTCTACACCGGCCGCATTGAAGACTGGGAAGAGATGATCGACACCAACGTCAAGGGGCTGCTGTACGTGTCCCGCGCGGTGGTTCCGGGCATGGTGGTTCGCAACCGCGGCCACGTTGTTACGCTCGGCTCGGTGGCTGGCGAGCTGGTGTATCCGGGCGGCGCGGTTTATTGCGCCAGCAAGGCTGCGGCGCAGTCTATCAACGACGGCCTGCGCGACGACCTGCTCGGAACGCGCGTGCGGGTCACCTGCGTAAATCCTGGCTTGGTTGAAACCGACTTCAGCGTGGTGCGCTTCCACGGCGACCAAGGCCGCGCGTCCAAGGTTTACAAGGGCCTTACTCCGCTCTACGGCGAAGATATTGCCGACGCGATTCTGTGGGCCGTGACGCGCCCCGAGCACGTCAACGTTGCTAGAATCACGCTCACCACAGTCGACCAGGCCAACAGCATTCTGATTCACCGCGAAGAGCAATAGCGGCCGCATGCGCCTGCGGCGCACCACTTTGTGTGCCCCCAGTCCCTCGCTTTTGGGGACCGGGGAACTCGAGACACCAAAATAAGGAATCAAGCTCTCAGCGACCGACTCAGCCGATGGCGGCGATCTGTGCCTCAATCTCAGCCAGTGCGGCCTCGAGGGCCTGGCGCCGCGCCGGATTCGATGTCCTCTGCGACAAAATGTTTTCGCGCTGCAGGTTCAGCGCCTGCCGGTTGCGTTCGCGGGCAGCGCGTTCCTGTGTAGCTACTTGCCGCTGGTTGTGGTTCATCGCGCCGGAGCTATCGAAGCCGTTTGACACTTGTTCCTCCACCGATTTACTTTCCCAACCTCGGGCCATATCTTCATTTTACGGGCGTTTTGTTAAAAGCGATCCCACGATTTGAGTGCGGCACCCATATAGACATTGAGGTTTAGATCATGAAACTTTGGCAAGTTCCGAGCTTTGGCGTTGATTCGCTGGAGTTTGCCGAGCGTCCCGCCCCCCTGCCCGGCCCCGGCGAAGTGCTGGTAGAAATTCGTGCAGTCTCGTTGAATTTTCGCGATCTGCTCATGGTCAAAGGCCTTTACAACCCCAAATTGAAGCTGCCGCGCATTCCCTGTTCCGACGGCGCCGGCGAGGTTCTTGCCGTGGCGGAGGGCGTGACAGCGTTCAAGCCCGGCGACCGGGTGGCCGGAATCTTTATGCAGAACTGGCTCGAAGGACCGCTGACTGCTGTCAAGGCGCGCGGCGCTCTGGGCGGCGATATTGACGGCACCCTCGCCCAGCAGATCGTGTTCAAAGAACAGGGGCTGGTACAAATTCCCGAGCACCTGAGTTACGAAGAGGCGGCCACGCTGCCCTGCACCGCGGTTACCGCGTGGAATGCGCTTGCTGCCGGCGAAGTGAAGCCGGGAGATGCGGTGCTGATCCAGGGCACCGGCGGCGTTTCGATTTTTGCCTTGCAGCTTGCAAAAATGGCCGGCGCGCGAGTGCTGGGGGTTTCGAGCAGCGATGACAAGCTGGAGCGGGCGCGAGCGCTGGGCCTCGATGCCGGGCTGAACTACAAAGAAACACCAGACTGGGATCGCTGGGCAAGGGAGCAGACCGGCGGCGAGGGTGTTGACCTGGTGGTGGAGGTGGGCGGCGCGGGTACACTTGAGCGGTCGGTCAAAGCAGTCCGCTACGGCGGAGTTGTGGCGCAGATCGGCGTGCTGGCGCAGGCAGCCGAGCGGTTTCCTATACCGCTCATTCTGCATAAGTGGGTTCGGATGCAGGGCATTTATGTTGGCTCGCGAAGCGACTTTCTCGAGGTGAACCGCGCCATCGTCCAGGGCCGCCTGCGGCCGGTTTATGAAGCATTCCCGTGGAGCGAAACGCGCGAAGTGTTCAGGCGAATGGAATCGGGCAGCCATTTCGGCAAGCTGGTGCTGAGCGTCGGCTGAAGCCGACGAGTGGTCAGTGAACAGAGAACAGAGAACAGAGAACAGAGAACAGAGAACAGAGAACAGAGAACAGAGAACAGAGAACGGTGAATTGGGAGCTTTGATGAAACTTTGGAAGAATCGCATTGGTTTTGCAATCTTGTCTGCTTTGATGACTTCTATTGCTGTCGCGGGGTCTGCTCAATCCACAACTTCAACGCCGGGAACATCTGCTCCGGCCGCGCACGCCGCACCTCCTGCGCATCCCGGCGCGCCTGTTCGCGATCCGCATACGCCGGGCTACGTGAAAGCCAAGCAACTGCCCGACGGCGAAAATGCGCCGCCGAACAAAGACGGCAACTTCATCCTCGGGCCTACGCACCCGGCCGCGCCTGAGGCCACCGCGCACGACGGCGTGCCCAAAGGCAAGGTCTACGAGTTCACGATGAGCTCGGCCGACAGCAAATTCTACCCTGGCATCGCGCGTGAAAAAGGAACCTATGTGACCGGCGATCCAGATAACCCTGCCAAGGCGGTTGTCAGCAGCCATCCGGCGCCGTACACGCGCCATGTCGGAGTCTACGTGCCGCAGCAGTATGTGCCGGGCACGGAGGCTCCGTTTCTCGTCACCGCCGACGGCATCGACGGGCTTTTCTTCACGGTGCTCGATAACCTGATCGCCGAGAAAAGAGTTCCGG
>JBEKCW010000194.1:0-9227 GCA_050014675.1 Occallatibacter sp.
CCGCGAAATATTTCCTGATCCTGTCTACTCCCGATTGCGACCCAAGCTTTCTTGGACCTACCAGTACTTCTCCCACGTCAAACATGCTCGTGCAGAGAGTGTCGCCGCGCCGTCTCATTGCTTCATGAACCGATTTGACAATTGGAAAATAGGTGGGGTTCTTCTCTATCAAGTAGATAAACACCATTGAGTCCCAATAAACCCGGCTCATTTGGCGCGCTCACGCCGCGACTGTTCCTCCAGCGCGATCTTCTGCCATGGGTCTGGTCCCCATGCCGCGCGCTCTGCTCTCAAAAAGGCTTCGCCGCCCCCAAGAGCCTTGAATTCATTCTCAAGAATCCCGTAGAGATCTTCCAGCCCAGTGCCATCGGCAATGGATTTGGTTTCGGCGGGAGGAGGCTCATCGGTGGGGCTTGAGGCTGGACTCGCCATATGCCGCGACCCGGCCCGGCTCCGCGTTTTCCGATCGCGTTTGTTCCAAGTGGGGGTTTTGCATTTCCCGCAGCGCTTGCAGAGTTCGGGGTTTTCTCGCGCTGGGTTTTCAGTTCCGTCCGGCAAACGTCTATCCGGCAGCCAAACCTCTCCGCAGGCATCACATTTCGGGAGAGTCATTTTCACGACGGCCATGCCGAATCCCGCCTCCCAAGTCTCTATTACATCTTGGAATTTACCCCATCAGTGGCGCGATGTCAACACTTATAGTGTAGAATTTACATTCTAATGGACCTATGGTGCATATTACTCCATTGGTGCCAAAAAACAATGGCCGCTCGCAGGCGGCCATTGTCTCGAATCCTATCCCAATTTCCTAGCCGCGCTTGGCGCGTACCGCTTCCTTGGCTTCGGTGTGTCCGCCGGCCGGGACTTCGGGAACGTCGGCCTTGGCCGCGCCAATGTTGAGGCGCTTGCGCAACTCGGCATCCATCTTCGCGAACACTTCCTTATTTTCTTTGAGGAAGTTGCGCGTGTTTTCGCGGCCCTGGCCGATGCGCTCACCCGCATAGCTGTACCAGGCGCCAGACTTCTCAACAATATTGTGGGTGACGGCCAGGTCGAGCACGTCGCCTTCGCGGCTGATGCCCTCGCCGTAGAGAATGTCGAACTCGGCCTCGCGGAAGGGTGCGGCAACCTTGTTCTTGACGATCTTGACCTTGGTGCGCGAGCCGACCACGGTGTCGCCCTCTTTGACGGCCGCAATGCGGCGGATATCGATGCGGCACGAGGAGTAGAACTTAAGCGCACGGCCGCCGGTGGTGGTTTCGGGGTTGCCGAACATCACGCCGATCTTTTCGCGGATCTGGTTGATAAAAATGAGAGAGGTGCGCGACTTTGAAACCGTGCCGGTGAGCTTGCGCAGCGCCTGAGACATGAGGCGGGCCTGCAGGCCCATGTGGGAATCGCCCATCTCGCCGTCGAGCTCGGCTTTGGGGACCAGGGCAGCCACCGAATCGACCACCAGCACATCGATAGCGCCGGATTTGACCAACGCTTCAGTAATTTCGAGAGCCTGTTCGCCAGAGTCAGGCTGCGAGACGAGCAGGTTGTCCACATCGACGCCCAGTTTTTTGGCGTAGCCGGGGTCAAGCGCGTGCTCGGCATCCACAAAAGCCGCCAGACCGCCGGCCTTCTGAGCCTCGGCGATGATCTGGAGGGTGATGGTAGTTTTGCCCGAGGACTCAGGTCCGAAGATCTCAATCACACGGCCGCGTGGAACGCCTCCCACGCCGAGGGCCGCGTCGAAGCTGATGGATCCAGTGGAGATAACCGCAATGGGCATAAGGGCTTCGCGCGATCCAAGCCGGACGATGGACCCTTTTCCAAACTGCTTTTCGATCTGTGCAAGGGCGAGTTCGACTGCTTTGGCGCGCTCGTCGGCTACGGGCATGGGTGGTTCCTCCTCAAAATATGGCAATCCAGAATCTCTCCGCCAATGCAACGCGGCGGACAAAATAAGAGCCTGGAAGACAAGGCGTTTCGAAGGGATTGTAGCAGGGCGAATTAGAGATTGACAGCAAAAAAGGCGAACAAACGGGAAAAAGATGTACGAGTTTGAGACACAGACGTGATGGCGCGCACAGGTGCGCATCAAATCCTGAGATTGATGCAAATTTAGAAGCATAGCATCAAATATTAAATTGATGCATAATTGAGCTATGAGAACCACAGTCACACTTGATGATGATGTGCATGAGTTCGCGACCCATTACGCCAACTCCAAAGGAATCAGCCTCAGCGCCGCGATGAATGAACTTGTTCGCAAAGCCGAGAAACCTCAGGACCGCGAGCCCCTAATTGTGTTTTCTCCCGAAGGCTTTCCCATGTTCCCTCCCGCAGGCGGAACCATCACATCAGAGATGGTCAAGAAGATAGAGGAAGAGGAATTTGATCCGAAGAACTTTGCTTGATCTGAACGTTTTGATCGCGCTCGCCGATCAACGGCACAACCACCACCAGAAAGCCCGGAATTGGTTCACCGCATCCGGCAAGGATGACTGGGGTGTGTGCCCATTTACCGAGGCTGGATTTCTGCGCGTAACGACCAACGCCACATTTCGCCCCGGCCCACACACCTTCGAGCAGGCCTTAGCCATTTTGCAATCCCTTAAGACGCTGCCCGGCTACCGGTATTGGGAAATCAAACAAAGCTGGGTCACTCTCACAGCCCCGTTTGCCGCGCGCATTTCAGGCCACCAGCAAGTGACAGACGCATATCTGCTCAGCCTCGCCATCAAAGAAGACGGTGTGCTGGTGACATTCGACAAGGGAATCCGCTACATGGCCGGCGCCGAGTTTGCCGGCAACGTGCTGGTGCTTCAGTAGCGCGGCCCAGGGACATGCGATCCCACCCCCGCGGCAGGCGAAATCAAGAAACAGGTCCTTCGACTCCGCAACGCTCGGTACAGCAGGGGCACGAAGCTTCCGGGGCGGAACCGCCGTTCCGCAAGCGCGCTCCAACCCACCCCCGCGCCCAAGCCAGTTACATTGTTTATAGCGCCCCAAAGATTCCCCGCCCGCGCAAGGAGCCGAAGTGTCGAGCCATATCAGCAATCAGCGCCCCGCACCCGATAAAGTGATCTCCGATATTGCCGACTATGCGCTCAGCTACGAGATCAGGAGCGACCTGGCGTATAGCACTGCGCGCTATTGCCTGATGGATACGCTGGGCTGCGGACTTGAGGCGCTCGATTATCGCGCATGCACCCGGCTGCTGGGCCCCATTGTGCCGGGAACGGTAGTGCCGCACGGCGCACGCGTGCCAGGAACGGGCTACGAACTCGATCCTGTGCAGGCCGCATTCAACATCGGAACCTTGATTCGCTGGCTCGATTTTAACGACACCTGGCTGGCCGCGGAGTGGGGACACCCATCGGACAATCTCGGCGGCATTCTGGCAACGGCTGACTGGCTGTCGCGCACGGCGCTGGCGGAAGGCAAATCGCCGCTCAAGATGCGAGATGTATTGACCGCCATGATCAAGGCGCACGAGATTCAGGGCTGCCTTGCGCTTGAAAACTCATTTAACCAGGTGGGGCTCGACCACGTGGTGTTGGTAAAAGTAGCCACCACGGCCGTTGTATGCAAGTTGCTGGGGCTCACGCGCGAGCAAACCATCAATGCAATTTCGTTGGCGTGGGTCGATGGGCAAAGCCTGCGCACCTACCGGCATGCGCCCAACACGGGATCGCGCAAGAGCTGGGCCGCAGGCGACGCCACCAGCCGCGGCGTGCGGCTGGCGCTGATGGCCCGCATGGGCGAAATGGGCTACCCCTCCGCGCTGACTGCGAAAACCTGGGGCTTCTACGACGCTTCGTTTCGCGGCGGCGAATTCAAATTTCAGCGTCCCTACGGCTCGTACGTGATGGAGAACGTGCTGTTCAAAATCAGTTACCCGGCTGAGTTTCATGCGCAAACGGCCGTTGAAGCAGCGATGACGTTGCATTCGCGGCTGGCGGCGCGGGGGCTTAGCTCCTCGGCCATCCGGCGCGTCACGGTGCGGACCCATGAAGCGTGCCTGCGGATTATCGACAAAAAGGGGCCGCTCGCGAACCCCGCCGACCGCGATCATTGTATCCAGTACATGATCTCAGTTCCGCTGCTCTTCGGCCGTCTAACGGCGGCGGACTACGAGGATGAGATCGCACGCGATCTTAAAATCGATGCCCTCCGCGCCAAAATTGAATGCGTTGAAGAGCCGGCGTTTACAGCCGCTTACCACGACCCCGAAAAGCGCTCGATTGCCAATTCGCTTAAGCTTGAGCTCGAAAACGGCCGCGTAATGGAAGAGACTGTGGAGTACCCCCTCGGGCACAAGCGCCGCCGCGACGAGGGCCTGCCGCTGCTGGTTGAAAAATTCAGAACCAACCTGCGCCGCCGGTATCCGCATCTCGATCGCCAGAACAGGATTGTTGAGATCTCGCTCGACGCTGATGTGCTGGATGCGATGCCGGTAAACAAGTACGTCGAACTGTACCATCCCTGAACTTTTCCCGGCACTTTCCCCGTGCATGGGCTATATTTATCCTCCAGAACTCCAAATCCATCCCGGGGGCCCTCTTAATGGAGATATGTAAGCGCGTCTCTGCCTGCTTTATATTGGCTATTCTCTTCTTCTCGTGTTTTGCCGCGCGCGCGCAAAAGGGACCAAACGCGAACCCATACTACCAGCGGTTGCGCAATTTATTGCCTGGCGGCGCAGCCATCGCCGTCAACAATCTCGCCATCAAGCGTGACGCCGCGGTGTTCACCTTCAAGAGCGGAAGCTTTACTTTCTACGGCGAGGTCAACGGGAAAGTGACGGGCGCGGTTTTCCGCGGAGATGGTCATGTGCACATCACTCCGCCTACGCCGCAGGAGCGCAACAACCTGGCGCTGTTTACGCGCACGCAGGAGTTCGACGAGAACTTTGACGAAGCGGTGTTGCGCTTTACCGACGGCACGGCCGACGAGTTGCGCAAGGCCTCGGCCGGCGCCGGGCAGGATGCCGGCTCATTCACCAAGCCCGCGCAGGATCTGAAGTCGCTCTTGAGGCATCACTCCATCCAGACTGCAACCAGCGACAACGGCACCTTTTACTACAATATCTTCTACGGAAACCTGGATTTGCGGGTGTTGCAGGATGTACTGAGTTCAGCCCCGGGCGGGTACTTTTTTGCTGCGCTGCATGGAATGAAGAACGAGCAGCTCTTCTTCGTTTTCGATCCGAATGGCGTCGGCGACGTGGCCCCGGACGAAGTGGCGCTGATGCATTGGGATTCCACCAACAATGCAACCACCTATCCTCTCGCGTTTCGCCGCGCCGCTGAGTACGCCAACGGCACGCCCTCGGGCGACGAGCAGAACGCTGAGTACAAGATTGTGGATGAGGACCTCGATGTAACGATCGAGAAGAGTGGAATGCTCTCTGGTGAGGCGACGGTTGAGGTACGCGCCAACCAGGATGGCGTGGTTGTGGTGCCGCTCAATCTTTATCCCTCGCTGCGCGTGAGCAAGGTCGAGAGCGATAAGGGCGATGCGCTTGATTTTGTCCAGGAAGACAAGGAACTGGACCCGGATTTCGGCGTCGTACTTGGCGCGCCGCTCAAGAAGGGCGAAACGGCGAAGGTTCGCATCACTTACGGCGGCAAAGACGTGGTGATGAACATGGGCAACGGGAACTACTATCCCGTGGCGCGCGAAAACTGGTATCCGAGCTCGAGCCAGGGCCTCGGCGACTACGCCACCTATCACATGACGTTCCATGTTCCAAAGGGAATGCAGCTTATTGCCACCGGAACCAAAATGAACGAATCGAACGAAGGCAAATACTCGACTACCGAATGGAAGACAGAAACGCCGCTGCCGGTGGTGGGATTCAGCCTGGGAGATTTCAAATCGAAAGAAGTGACGCTCGGCAACGCGGCGCAGGGGCAATTGACGCTCGATGCGTACGCCAACTCCCTGCCTCCCGAGGCTCTCGAAAGAGTCGCCGAATCGTCCGGCGGAATACTGGGAACCCTGGCCGCCACTCCCATGCTCGCCAATGAGCTGTCTCAGGGCCAAGCCGCTGTGCAGATCTACACGCAGTACTACGGCCAGATTCCATTTCCGCATGTTGCCCTCACCGAGCAGTCGGCTTGCGATTACGGCCAGAGCTGGCCCATGCTGGTTTACCTGCCCGTCTGCGGCTTCATGGATACTACGCAGCAGCATTTCCTCGGACTGGGCGGCGAAAACCTGAACAAGCACATGTATTGGCAGGTGGTGACGCCGCATGAAGTGGCGCACCAGTGGTGGGGGCAAACGGTGGGCTTCCGCGGCTACCAGGACCAGTGGATGAGCGAGGGTTTCGCCGACGCGTCGGCCGCGATTTTTCTTCTCTACACCAATCCCAAACCCGACCAGTATATGAATTTCTGGAAAGAAGAGAGGCGCATACTCACCGACAAGAACCAGTTCGGTTTCAGGCCCATCGATGTGGGCCCCGTGACCATGGGCATGCGTCTCAGTTCGCCCAAGGCAGGCTGGAACATCTACGGCGACCTGGTTTATCCCAAGGGAGCGTTCATTCTGCACATGGTCCAGATGATGATGTGGACGCCGCAGGAAGGAGACCAGCGATTCAAAGATACGATGCACGATTTTGTTAAAACCTACATGCTGCAGCCGGCCACGACCGAGGACTTCAAGGCGATGGTTGAAAAGCACATGAGCCCGGCCATGAATCTTGACGGAAACGGCAAAATGGACTGGTTCTTTAACGACTACGTGTACGGCACCGAGCTGCCGGTCTATCACTTTGAGGGCGATGCCACGCCCGGCGCCAATGGAAACGCCGTGCACGTCAAGCTGACTCAATCGGGCGTATCCGACTCTTTCAAGGGGCTGGTGCCGATCTACCTCGAGCTGGAGAACGGCCGCATCATGCGGATGGGGCAGATGCGCATGACCGGCAATCAGACCTACGAGCACACGTTTAACCTGCCCCAGCTTCAGTCGCCGATCAAGAAGGTGAGCATCAACTACTATTACGACGTGCTGTGCACTGAGAATTAAGCTGTAGTCCGCTTGAAGTTCCACCGATGAGGTTGCCCCATCCTTTTCGCAGCCTCATCGCGGAAAGGGTGGGAAGGGAAGCCTCATCCACCAACGGCAGACGACGCCACCATGCTGAGATGCGCTATACTCCGGACCGGAGTAGGACGGGGAATTTTAACGATGAGAGGTAAGGGAATGAGAAAGTTTGCTTTTGCAGCATTGCTGTTGAGTTTGGCGGTACCGGTTGCGCTGACGGCGCAAACGGGCGACAAGATTCTGAAGCCGGCAGACACGCAGAAACTATTGCCGGCGAGCGTGTTTTACGACGGCCAGGCCGCGCCAACGCAGCTGCGCAACTCGAGCGGCGTAAAGTTTGCCGATGGGCACTATGTGCTGGCCACGCTGGTTGACACCAGCGGATACTCAACCGGCGTAGCATCAAAGTATCAGGCATATTTTATTGTCGAGGAACCAGTGAAGATCGGCGGCCAGACCCTCGCAGCCGGCGTATACGGCGCAGGTTTCATCGCCGGCAATAAGTTTGTGGTCACAGACATTGGCGGTCACGATGCGCTCACGGTGACCTCAACCAACGACGCAGCAATCAAGCGCCCCATGCCGCTGCAGGTAATAGCCGACGCCGCCGGAGGGTACCGGCTTTATGCGGGAAGAAACTACGTGACGTTCAGCAAGTAGGGCTGTTGCTGGTTGAAACGCCGAACGCGGACCCCTGGGGCCCGCGTTCGTGCGTAGGGTGGGTTTTGGGAATTGGAGCGCGGCTATGCAGCTCTTGGAAAAGCCTGGATCTTCGGCCGCCTGCGCCGCGAGGCATGCCATAGATCGTATTGCTGTTGCAGATCGAGCCATAGGCGCGGCTCCGTGCCGAATGCATCAGAGAGGCGCAAGGCCATTGACGCGGTGAATGAGGCGCGGCCATTCAGCAGCCGCGAGAGAGTCGACCGGGCCACTTTCAGCCGCTTTGCGGCTTCGCCAACAGGCATCGCGCCGAGGTATTCGCGGAGCAACTCACCGGGGTGGCACGGGTTGTACATCATCGCCTTCAATAGTCCCTCTTGCCCATTCGAAGCGCACAAAACCTACGCCACGAGCACGCGAGCCTGCGAGCGACTCCGCGGTGCCGCCTCCACGGTGATGCGAACATCCTGACCAAGAAGAAGCAGAAATCGCATCAGCCGCTCCAGCGAGAAGCCAGTAAGATACCCGCGGAGCAGGTTCGACACTTTGGGCTGATCGATCCCTAACAGTTTTGCAACCTTGGCCTGCGTGAGCTTGCGCTCGCGGATCAGCGCCCCGATCTTGCTTGCCAGTTCAGCTTTGGCAAGCGCCTCTTCAGGTTTTGGAACCCCAAGGTCGGCAAAGACATTTCCGCTGCTGACAACGTAATCCTTTTCGCGTTTCGGCATGGTCAAATCTCCTCGTCCTGGTCGATTTCAATAGCCCGACGCAGCCGTTGTTTTACCAACTCGATTTCACTCTTCGGCGTGGCAATGCCGTGTTTCGACTTCTTTTGAAATGCGTGAAGTACATATACGGCGCGCCTGAGCCTGACGGTGTATACGGTCCGGAATGTATCGCCTCGATGATCCGAGACGACCTCAAGCACTCCCGCGAATCTCTTCAAAACTTTCGCGTCCGGATGCTTGTTGCCAACTTGAGCCTGATAAAGGGCGTAACCTACTTGACGCTGCACTGGCTCTGGAAACTCGCGCAGAACGCGATGGGAATCGCCGACAAAGATCAGCGACTTGACGCCTTGTCCGTTCACTCATACAAATATGCCAGATTTAGCATAGTTAGACAAGGGGCCAGCGCACACCAAATGGGTTCGTGATATTCAAGGGATCGACTGCCGTGCTCAAGGACCGACCGTCGGCCCAGTCGTATCCCTACGTGGTTGCGCAGCGCCAACAGCTAATATCTGATGGCACTCTAATAAGAGAAGGCGAATTTCTTCGCTTCACGAGAAATGCGGAGTTTTCAAGCCCGTCTGCGGCGGCTGTCGTCATTCATGGAGGCAGTGCGAATGGTCTTACGGCTTGGGTCACCAAAGATGGAAAGAGCCTAAAGTACCTAGATGAAACTAATTAGTGCGCACGAACGCGGACCTTGCGGTCCGCGTTCGTGCTTCATTTCGAATTGTTGCTGATTGTTGCGGCGCGGCTGAAGCCGCGCCCTGATGCGATGCTTAGGCC
>JBEKCW010000195.1:0-9223 GCA_050014675.1 Occallatibacter sp.
GAATGACTTCCTCAATCCGCCCGGCAAATTGCTGTGGGGGTCAATCGCTTCGTTCACCACGTCCCACGATTGCAGCTTGCCCGCATAGTGCTTGCAAACCGTCGTGATGTGGTCCACAAAGATCTGCCTGATCTCGTCCTTGTTGTCGATCTTCCTGAGCCACCCGGGTACCGATTCATGCCAGCACAGCGTGTGGCCGCGCATCAGCATGGCTTTGCGCTGGGTAAAGTCGTAGAGAAAATCGGGCGGGCCAAAATTAAACACATCGCGCGAAGGCCGCAGCGCAACCCACTTCAATTCGTTTGAAGGCACCACGATGCCGCACTGCTCGCTCACCAGCGCGGCAAAATCGGCATTGTGTTCTACCACGGGAATCACCACGGCCGAACCATAGATGAGCCCGTGTCGCCGGGCATGCGCGCGCAGCGAGCGCGCTCCGGCAAGATCGTGATACGAGCTCACCGTCGGCGGATGGCTTGACGCGCTGTTTGCGCAACCGGCCAGCAATCCAGTGCTCGCTGCGGCTGCCATGGATACGGCGGTTCCCGTTCCCCTGGCAATAAATTCCCGGCGTGAAAGCATTTTGTCGCTCCAATTCCTTACGTAAATCATTTTAGTAGCCGCGCCAGGCCTGTCCGCGGCCCGGCAAGAATCCCTGGTGTCGAATCTTTTCAAGCCATTGGTGCCAGCTCTCGCGCTTGAGGTGTATGATTCATTCGCTGCGTCCCCTTCGCGGTTCAACCACGCACTCGTATAGCGGCCAACAGGCCGGTTCCAACGTCGAAGGGCGTTCTTTGAGCGCAGAAAGATTTCCCGCAAGGAGGTATAAACATGGCTTCAACCGCAACGCACCCCGGCAAGCTCAGCGAACGCGTGAGCTTCCTGTCACGCTATGGCAACTACATTGGCGGCAAGTGGGTCGAGCCCGCTTCCGGCCAGTATTTTGAGAACATCACCCCCATCACCGGCAAAACATTCTGCGAAATTCCGCGCTCCAACGCGCAGGACATCGAGCGCGCTCTCGACGCCGCCCACGCGGCCCGCGAATCGTGGGGCAAGACCAGCCCCACCCAACGCGCAATCATCCTGAACCAGATTGCGCAGCGCATGGAAGACAATCTCGACATTCTGGCCCTGGCCGAGACATGGGACAACGGCAAGCCTATTCGCGAAACCACGGCTGCCGATATTCCGCTCGCCATCGATCACTGGCGCTATTTCGCCGGCTGCATCCGCGCCCAGGAAGGAACAATTTCAGAGATCGACCACGACACCGTGGCCTATCACTTCCACGAGCCGCTCGGCGTCGTCGGCCAGATCATTCCGTGGAACTTCCCAATTCTGATGGCCACCTGGAAACTGGCGCCGGCAATAGCCGCAGGCAACTGCGTGGTCCTCAAGCCCGCCGAGCAAACTCCGGCCAGCATTCTCGTTTGGGCCGAATTGGTGGGCGACCTGCTGCCCCCCGGAGTGCTCAACATCGTCAACGGCTTCGGCCTTGAAGCTGGCAAGCCGCTGGCATCGAGCTCGCGCGTGGCCAAAATCGCCTTTACCGGCGAAACCACCACCGGCCGGCTCATCATGCAGTATGCCAGCCAGAACCTGATTCCCGTCACGCTTGAGCTCGGCGGAAAATCGCCCAACATTTTCTTCGACGATGTGTGCCGCGAAGACGACGACTTTTTCGATAAGGCGATCGAGGGCTTCGTAATGTTCGCGCTCAACCAGGGCGAAGTGTGCACCTGCCCCAGCCGCGCGCTCATCCAGGAAGGCATCTACGAAAAATTCATGGAGCGCGCGCTCAAGCGTGTGGCGCAAATCAAGCAGGCCAACCCGCTTGAATCTTCCACCATGATCGGCGCGCAGGTGTCGAACGAGCAGCTTGAAAAGATCCTCAGCTACATCGATATCGGCAAGCAGGAAGGCGCTGAAGTGCTGGCCGGCGGCAAGCGCGCGCGCCTGGGCGGAGAACTCGACGAAGGCTTCTACGTTGAGCCGACGGTCTTCAAGGGCCACAACAAAATGCGCATCTTCCAGGAGGAGATATTTGGCCCGGTAGTTTCGGTCACCACTTTCAAGACTGAAGCCGATGCGCTGGCCATTGCCAACGACACGCTCTACGGCCTCGGCGCAGGCATCTGGAGCCGCGATGCCAACCGCTGCTATCAACTAGGCCGCGGCATCCAGGCCGGTCGCGTCTGGACCAACTGCTACCACGCCTACCCCGCCCACGCAGCCTTCGGCGGATACAAGCAGTCAGGCATTGGCCGCGAGACTCACAGCATGATGCTCGATCACTATCAGCAGACCAAGAACCTGCTGGTAAGCTACAGCCCCAAGAAGCTGGGCTTCTTTTAAAGACAGTGGTCAGTGATCAGTGATCAGTAGTCAGCGTTAAGTAATCAGAATGGGTGCCCCAGGTCTCGATTTTGAGACCTGGGATAGCACGAACCTCAACGTTCCAATTTCACGCAAGCACAAACAGTGGGTGCCCCATCTTTGCGACGTCTCTGTTTTTGTCGCAAGGGTGGGATTACACGAACCCACACAACCCGCTAACACCGCTAGCTCCGCTGCTTTCAACCATGCCCGATCTTCCCCAACAAGTTCTCGCCACCGACCTCGCCATCCACCTCGTCCGGGTGCTGCGCGAAAAGCACGGCCTGCTCATGTTCCATCAGTCGGGCGGATGCTGCGACGGCAGCTCGCCCATGTGCTATCCGCGCGGCGAGTTCCTGGTCGGCGACAGCGATATTCAGCTTGGCGAAGTTGACGGCGAGCCCTTCTACATGAGCCGCAGCCAGTTTGCATACTGGAAACACACGCAGCTCATCCTCGACGTGGTTCCCGGCCGCGGCGGTCAGTTCTCGCTCGACAACGCTGAAGGCGTACGTTTTCTCATCCGCGGGCGAGTCTTCGATGAGAATGAGATTCACGATCTCCGTGCCGCCGGCCGCATCTGACTTCGCGGCGTCCAAGCGACTTCGAGAAGTCCAGCGCCGCGGGATTACCCTACATATATCCACGCCGCGAGCACACGAGAGTGTTCATCAACCAGCAGCTGCCTGGCGGGCGGCTTGTGCGAAGAATTTCTAAAGCGCCACCCGAGCGGTATTTTAACGGCCGTTTTTCAAAGGAAGACCCAATCCAATGCGAGCAATTTTCATTTCTTGCGCTTTGCTGCTGACTACCGTTGCCCTTCGTGCCCAAAGCGCCATCGAGAACACAACAGCGCCCGACTCGCCCCATCGTCAGTGGAAAGCCGCGTGGATCACTCATCCAACCGCTCCGCTGCGCGAGCCGCTCATATTGCACTTCCGCCGCACGCTCACGCTGCCCGCCGTTCACCACAGCTACATGGTCCGCGTCAGCGCCGACAATCGATTTGTGCTTTTCGTCAACGGCCATCGCGTAGGCGATGGACCGGCCCGCGGCGATTTGCCGCATTGGCGTTACGAGCGCTTCGACCTGGCGCCATTTCTTCAGCCCGGCGAGAACATCATCGCCGCCACGGTTTGGAACTTCGGTATCTACGCGCCTCTCGCGCAAATGTCCGACCGTACCGCTTTTTTTCTTGAGAGCCAGGCAGAAGGGGACACTTCCATCAGCACTCCGGCAGGATGGCTGGTCGAAGTTGAACAGGGGCAGCGTCCGGTGCCGCATGTCGCCAATGGCTATTGGGACTATTTCCCATCAGGCACCGCCGAGCAGATTGATGCCGCGCACTATGACTGGTCGTGGAACGCGCCGGCCTCGACCGGTGCCTCGACTGGTGCCTCGACCGGCGCCTGGGTTGCGGCAGACACGCCCATCCGCGAAAGCATTTATCCCGGAGCCGGCCACGCGCAGTCCGCCGACACTGTCAGCGGCAGCGACAACCGATGGGGACTTGTTCCCGACCTGCTTCCCCCCATGGAATATTCGCCAACGACACCAGGCACGCCTGTCCGCGCCACTCAGGACAGCCTTCGCACGTTTCCCGCAGCGCCCATCACTGTTGCGGCCGGCAGCCACGTCCATCTGCTACTCGATCGCGGCACGCTTACCACCGCTTACCCGCGGCTGACTGTCTCCGGCGGCAAGGGCGCGAAGATTCTTCTCCACTATTCCGAAGCTCTCTACGACAAGAATCAGCAAAAGGGTGATCGCGATGCCGTGGACGACCGCGTGACGCTGGGCCTTACCGACAGCCTTTTGCCCGATGGCGGTGCGCACCGGTTCTTTGAGCCGCTCTGGTGGCGCACCTGGCGATATCTCGACATCGAAGTCGAGACCGCCGGCGACCCTCTACAGTTAGAGTCGCTCACCGCCAACTTCACCGCCTATCCATTTCAACAGCGCGCTAGCTTTATCTCCGGCGCCCCGGATCTCGAAAAGATATGGGACATCAGTTGGCGCACCGCCCGCCTCGACGCCCATGAAACCTACATGGACACGCCCTATTACGAGCAGCTCCAATACATCGGCGATACCCGCGTGCAGGCGCTCATCTCTTACGCCGTGGCTGGAGATGGACGCCTTGGCCGCCAGGCAATCGACGCCATCGATCAGTCCCGAACCCCCGACGGTCTGACCCGCAGCCGCTATCCCAGTTCGCTTCCACAAAACATTCCGTTCTTTTCACCGCTCTGGATCGGCATGGTCCACGACTACTGGCTCTACCGGCCCGACCCCGATGAAGTCCGCTCACTGCTGGTGGGTACGCGCGCCGTGCTCGAGCGCTTCGCCACATGCGAAGCGCCTGACGGGTTGCTCAACGACCATTCTCCCTGCGGAGGCTTTGGAGATTGGACTCCGAAGGGCGACGAGATTCACACGGCCGACGCCCAGGGCGAGTCCTGCGTAAGCACTCTGGGTTATATGGGCGCGCTCGACGAAGCTGCGGAAATGGAATCCAGCCTTGGAGACAAGCTGCTCGCCTTGCGTTACCGGGCACGTGCCGCGCACACGCGGGCAACGCTCACTCGCAGTTGCTGGGCCCCTTCGCGCGGACTCTTCGCCGACAATCCTGACCGGTCCGGCTTCAGCGACCAGGCCAACATTCTTGCCGTGCTCTACGACGCCGTGCCCAAAGACCAGCAGCAGCGCGTGCTGCGCAAGGTCCTATCGAACGGCCTTCAAACTTCTTACTACTTTCGTTTCTATCTGGCTCGCGCCCTTGACCACGCTGGCCTCGCGGACGAATACCTTCGCTCTCTCGATCCCTGGCGCGATTTACTTCCACTTCACTTCAGCACCTGGCCCGAGGTTCCCGGCAGAACCCGCTCCGACTGTCACGCGTGGAGCGCTCATCCCATCTTTGACCTGCTCACGCTGGTGGCCGGAGTCGAGCCAGCCAGTCCCGGCTTTGCCACGGTCCGCATCGCTCCTCACCTGGGGTCGCTCACGTCGCTCACTGCCACGTATCCCCATCCAGCGGGCGACATCAAGCTTGAATATCACCGCCAGGGCGAGGGCCTCAAGGCCATCATCACTCTGCCTGCCAAGCTCACGGGCAGCTTCCAGTTCCATAGCAAGGTCTGGCGTCTTCATCCCGGAGTGAATCAAATTGATGCTCCGTAACCGCACAAAGCGTGCCGGTTCTCCCGATCGCGAACCGATACAAGTCCGCCACCGGCGAAGCCGACCCAAAATGAATGAAAAGCTGGGTGCCCCCGGTCCCTCGCACTTGGGGACCGGGGATAGTACGAACCTCGACCACTCCGTCTCAATCGAGCACTAAAAGTGGGTGCCCCACCCTCGCCGCGTCTTTGCATTTGCGGCCAGGGTGGGAGACCACAAATCTTAATATGCCGGCAGTTGGTTTTGTTTTTTATCAAACAACGCAGGCTCTAAACTTCCGTTGCCACCACGCAGTTTCTGCCATTGGCCTTTGCCTGGTAGAGCGCGCCGTCGGCGATTTTAATCAGCTTGCCCTCATCGGTGGGGAACCCCGAAGCCACGCCAAAACTCGCCGTGATCTGGATTGACCGGTCGCCGTATGCCAGTCGAGCCGACTCCACCGACAACCGTAGCTGCTCGGCGCGCTGACGCGCGTTGGCAAAGTTCGATCCCGGCAATATCAGCAGAAACTCCTCACCGCCGTAGCGACCCACCCAGTCGTGAAAACGAATGGAGCGCAGAAAAATCGCGCCCGCCTCCTTGAGCGCAAGATCGCCGGCGAGATGTCCAAACGTATCGTTGATCTGCTTGAAATGATCCAGATCGACAAGGATCACGCTCAGCGCAGTCCCATCGCGCTGCGATTTCTTCACCTCGGTGCGCAGCCGCTCCACAATGATGCGGTGATTCCACAACCCGGTCAGATCGTCGTGCTCGGCGTAGTGACGCATCTGTTCGCGTGCCCGCAGCAATTCCGTTTTTTCGCGTTCCAAATCTTCGGTGCGGTGCTGCACGGCGAGCTCGAGTTGTCCCTTCTGAGCCTCGAGCGCGTGGATGCGCCAGCGCCACAACTGCGTTACTCCGAGCGCGCAAAGCACAATCAGCGTCCAGCGAAGGAACAGGTCTTGCCACCAGCGCGGAGCAATGTGAAAATCCACTTCGTTCACGGGCGAAACCTGTTCGCCGTTTTCGTCAACCGTCGCAGCTTGAAAACGGTAGTTTCCGGGCTCGAGTCGCGGATAGCGAATCGTCTCCTCTGGCGTTTCCACCCACTCCGGCTCAAGCCCCAGCAGCCGGTACCGGAAATGCATATGCCGGACATCGCGAAAACTCAGGGCGGTAATCGAAATGGTAAGCGGATTGGCGCTCCACGCAACGCTGGAGCCATTGGCAATCTCCTCCCCACCGAAACTCATTTCGGAAACCACCGGCGCTCGCGGGAGCGGTTGCGGAATTGTCTCCGGCTTTATCAGGTGCGATAAGCCGCCCGATGTGCCGATCCACATGCTGCCATCGGGATCTTCGTTGATGGCGTAGGAATCTGTGTCGTTCCATATCAGCCCATCCCTCCGGGTAAACCCGCGCCAGGTGCGGCCGTCGTAAACTGCCAACCCGGCATCCTGTCCCACCCACAACCATCCGCGTCGGTCCATGTAGATGGCCACCACCTGGTCCGATAGCAGGTGCGGCCGCGAAACATGCTTCGTTTCCACCACCCGGTCGCCGGCAATCCGCAGCCGCACAATGCCCTGAAACGCTCCCGATGCCCACAAGCTGCCATCCGGGCCGGCGGCCAGCTCCAGGGGATTGATGTTCGAAAGCCCCGTGTCGATGTTGTGCCATCCCTTCGAGTCGAGCCGGAACAAACCCGCATCCGAAGCAGCCCAAATCGTCTTCGCTCCGTCCACGCACACATCGGTAAATCGCCGCTGCGGGAGCGCCGCTCCGGGTCCCGCCGCGAACTCCGGCGGAGAATCCGTGCTTGGGTCTTTGGTGTAAAGGCCGCCGCCGGTTGCAATCCAAAGGCGTCCATCCGGCCCCGTCAGCAGGCGGTACACTTCGTGAATACTCCATTCCCGACCCGCCAGAGTCCGCGGATTGATCCTCACCAGTGTCCCGGCTGCGCTGCCCATCCAGATGTTTCCATCCGCATCAACGGCCAGGGTCGCGGCGCGTACAGTCGCAATGCCCGCGCTCTTCCATACATTAACCTTGGTGCTTCCCGGCGCAATCCAGTCAAGGCCCGACTCGGTTCCAACCCACAAGCGGCCCGAGCGATCTCGCACCGTGCTCCACACCACGTCGTCGCTAAGCCCATCGGCTGCGGTGTAGGCCTCCCAGCGGTCCTGTCCCACCCAGCGCATCAGCCCGTGCCCCACCAGGCCAATCCAGATCGAACCTTCGCGGTCAACGAACAGGGCTGAGATGTCGTTATGCGTCAGGCCGTTTTTCTCGGTGATCATTTTCCACGCGTTGTTCTCCCAGAGCCCCAAACTCGCGCCCTGCGATGCAATCACCCGGCCGCTTGCATCTTCGCCCAGCGAACTGTACGGCGCAGCAGTGCCTTCGCCGGGCAAATCGTGCGACTCAACGCGCTTTTCAGCTTGGAAGAGCTCCACCACCCGAACCCAGCTTCTCAACCACAAATGCCCATCGCGATCGAATAAAAGATGGAGCCAGTTCTCTTTCGGCAGCCCGTATTCGTCGCCCACATGTGCAGTCTTGCCGCCGGAGTATCGGCAAAGATCGAGCCCGCAAACGTACCACAGCGCTCCATCGGGCCCATACTGAACGCTCCATATGTTTCCCGGCTCCAGCGCAAGCGGCTCCGCAACCCACTGTTCCTCGGCCACTTTATTCAAAGCGAAAGCGCCGCTGCGATCGGCCATCACCACCTGGCCCGTTGCGTTCTGCGCAAAAATGGTGCCGATCCGTACCGAGAATTCATCCACCGGCGCGGGCGCCTTGATCTCGGTAATGCGGCCGTCGTGGCGAAGAAAATAGACGCCCGCCGTGGTTCCCACAAACAGCGTTCCATCCTGGCCCACGAACAGGCTCTGAATGGTGCGCCCGCGAATCCCCTCGGTTGGCCCGAACTTCTTGAACTGCCTTCCGTCGTAACGGTAAAGTCCGTTCTCGGTTCCCACCCACAGGTAGCCGGTGCGGTCCTGCGTTATGCAGTTCACATTCAGGTTTTCAAACCCATTGGTGATGGTGCTGAAACTTAACTGCTGCGCCGCGCAAACAGATGCAGCCAATGCACATGCGCACGCCACAATCGCAGCTGCCACACGACTGTGTGCGTGGCCGGCTCGCAACGGCCTCCGCAATCGGACGCAGTGTGCAAAGACACGCCGCGGCATGCAATTCAGCGTTCGCATGAGGCTCAGCAACGGGGGACCTTCTCGATGCGGGATGAGTTCAACTATATACCTGCATTTTGATAGACAAAATGCAGACCGGCAGCGAGTGCGGCTCTTTTGCTTCCTTGAAAACTAATTGTTGATTGGCTCAAGCTCAATCGCAAACCAGAACCGCGTCAGCCAATCCGGCTGGCTCGTTTTCGACGATCGAGTCCAACTCAGGCTCCGCCAGTTCACCGGCCTCAATCCTCGCCATAAAGAACCGCTCCACCTCGGCCAGAACCCCGTTCCCGGTATGCGCATGATAGATAGCCGCGCGAAGCTTTGCGCCTCCAGGCACTCCATGGGTAAACCACGTGGCAAACTGCTTCATCTTGCCCACCGGATCGCCCATGCGCCCATCGCGAGGCAGATCGCGGGTTGCAATCTCTTCAGCCAGCAGCATCTCAAAGTACGCGCGGATCATGTTGTAGCGATCC
>JBEKCW010000196.1:0-10680 GCA_050014675.1 Occallatibacter sp.
GTCTTGCCACGAACTGCTCACCGTCGCCCACTGACCCGCGAGCTCGGGCGCTTCTCGCTTGATCGAATCTCCGCCCCCGTTGCTCTGGACCTGCTATTCGAACGCTTAGATGGCGAGTCCATAATAAAGCGCACCGAGGCGACGCGCTTCGGGCTCAAACCCAACGTGCGTCCCATTTCTTCAGGAGAGGGCACCCGATTCTTGACCACATACGTCGCTATGACTAGAAATTATAGGCTCATTTCGTTTTGGGGGCCTGCTCATCTCTTTTTCTCGATGATTCCAAGCGACCGGATTCTATATCAATTTGGTGCCTGGTTGATGAAGATTCGCGACCGGGAGTCGAAAGGCCCCCTTCCCGCCAAGCGGGACAAAATCAGCCCGCATGGCGCACAATGTCCGATCCAAAAAGGGTCAACGCACATCCCATTAGGTATGATCTCGGTGGCGGCCGCGCTCAACCGCCGTAACCTGTTTCCCCTGACACCCAAAAAAATGAGGCATATGCGATGAACTGTTCTTCCTCTCTTGCATTCCGCTCGCTTGCATTCTTCGCCGTTGCCGGCGCGCTACTTTCTTCCGCTCCGGTCCTCTTTGCACAGCAGGCCCAGCAGCCCATCACCGGGCAGGCAGCCTATGCCGACTGGTCGCAGCAGCAGCCCGGCACCATGCGCAAAATCACCGCGGCCGACCTGCCCACCCCATTCGCCACTGAATCGGTCGACAACGGGCCGCAAGTGATCGCCAAGCCCGCCGACGCATGGCCCATTGCGCCTCCCGGATTCAAGGTTGAGCTCTACGCCGGCGGCGACGCCGCCAAGCCCATGCAGCGCAGCGACATGGTGCGCCAAACCACCACCGCCACGTCAGGAACGTTCGTTGAGCCGCGCATCATCCGCACCGCGCCCAACGGCGACCTGTTCATTGCCGACTCGCAGGCGGGTCGCATCTATGTGCTGCGCGGAGTGACTGCCGACGACAAGGCCGCAACCGTGAGCGAGTTCGCAGCCGGTCTCGACCACCCCTTCGGCATTGCGTTCTACCCATCTGGACCGAATCCCAGGTGGGTTTACGTGGGCAACGCCACCACCATCGCGCGATTCGCCTACAAATCCGGCGACCTGAAGGCTCAAAACCCAGCGCCTGAAACCGTCATCCCCGACATTCCCGGCTACGCGCAGTTGCGCGGCGGCGGCCACTGGACGCGCGATGTGACCTTCACCGCAGACGATAAGCACATGCTGATCTCTGTGGGCAGCGGATCGAATATCGACGATCCCGACACGCACCCCCGGGAGTTTCATCGCGCCGACGTGCTTGAATACACGCCCGACGGCAAGTTCGTTGAGGTGTACGCCTACGGAATCCGCAACTGCGTGGGCGAAGCCATCAACCCCACCACCGGCGAACTATGGTGCAGCACCAACGAGCGCGACGCGCTGGGCAATAACCTGCCCCCGGACTACGTGACCCACATTCAAAAGGGCGGCTTCTACGGCTGGCCGTGGTACTACATTGGCGGCCACCAGGACCCGCGCCTGCCCCAGCCCTGCGCAGACGGCACCGGCCCCAACCCCCAACTCGCCGCGCCGCTCACCCAGGCACAGGCCGCCGACTGCAAGCGCACGGACATGTCTTCAAAGGTGCTTGTGCCAGACGTGCTGCTGCAGCCTCACATGGCCTCGCTTGAAGTCACCTTCTATCCCGACCACGTAAAGGGATTTCCCGCGTCGTTCACAGGTGACGCCTTCGCCGCCGAACACGGATCGTGGAACCGCAAACGCCGCGGCGGCTACGAGGTGGTCATGATCCCCATCAAGGACGGCAAGGCTCTCGGCGAGTATGAGGACTTCCTCTCCGGCTTCACAACCGCCGACGGCCAGGTATGGGGGCGGCCGGTAGGCGTGGCCGTGGGCCACGACGGCGCGCTCTACGTCAGCGACGACGGATCGCGCAGCATCTGGCGCGTGGTGTACACCGGCAAGTAAAAGCATGGTCGAGCCGGCGGAGTTTCCATTGCTCAAACGGAAACTCCGTCGAACCCGTTGTTATGCCGCAGCGAATTGCGTGGGCCAATAGCGGCGTGCTTCTGTCGGCGAAAGCCTGACGCCAAGAATGTTCGCGCCCTCTCCGCGCGTCAAGTTTGCATGCGCCTCTTGTTTTTGTTCCTTACTCAATCGGAGTAAGTCGAGAAACCCATTCAAGGCTTCCAAATCGGGTAGCGGCTTCCTTTCCAGAGTTCCTCCAGCACCAGAATATGGAGAATATGTCACCTCATATGGCGCAGTTCCTGGAGTCCGGTCAGAACGTATCCAAAGCGTTCCTTCAAGAAGGCTTTCCACCATATCAAGCACCCTCAGAATCTTGAGCGCGGAAGAGAGCCGCAAATCCTCTCCAGCCTCAAGACCGACTACCGTGGGCAGACTTACACCCGCAACGGCAGCCAGCCGCCGCTGTGTAAGGTTCAACTGCTTCCGTCGCGCCTTCGCTGTCTCAACTAGCCGCGGCCAGTCGAGCCGGTAATCTCCTTCAACGTCCCGTTCCATCGTTTCCTCATGTAGTCGGCAAAATTCTCTCTCAACTTTTTCGAGCCGTGCGGCATTTCGCGCACGACCTCGCGCGCATTCTCAATCCGTTTTCCCAAATCCTGCGCTGCCTCGCGCAACGCCGAATTCTTCAATCCAAACGATGTAGCCAGCTCCACAAGGTGCACCCTCCCAATTCCAGCCAGCGAAGTCGGGTTGGTTCCTGTGCTCATCAGCCGCAGCGCCATTGGAGTCCGGCTGTACTCCGGATAGAGCCCCACGGCCAGCACATCGTAAAACGGCGCCAGCCGCAGCCGGTCTTCGGCATAGAGCAGGCCAAAGTTCTTCATGTGCGCATCGTTATTTCCGAGCAGGATGCAAACCAGAATACGCCGGAATAACTTCTCCACATCGATCGGCGAACAGCGCGGATTCTTGCGCATTACGTCGGCCATGTCTCCGTATGCTCCCCGGTATTTGTCTTCGCTCACGCGCCCGAGTACCTGGTTGAACTCCTCGAAGTGCCGCTTCCCGATTGCGCCGTTCCCCTCAACGCGATCGAACCGCCGGATCATCAGGCACCGCTCCGCAATTCCTTCGAGCGGAGCGATCTCGGTTTCCACAATCTCGTCGTCGGTAAGCAATACCCGCGCTGCCTGCGTGGACAAGTGTTCGAGTTCGACGACTTCTGACAAGTTTCCGCTCGGCAGCTTGGCGATATGTGTGCTCAGCTCGCCTCTCCGCGCCGGGCGAAAAGCGCTCCCCGCCTTCACCGCAAGCAGCTTCGCCTGCACACCTGAGATCGAGGCACGGCTCTCCAGTGCCGCAATATCTTCGGCCGACTCCGGCGGTTCGCCCGTTGCCTCGCGCGGTTTGGGATCCCGAATCGTAACTGCGCCGATGCAATCACCCCCGAAGGCCAATAGCCGCGCGAAACGATCCTCCACGCGAACTCCGAGCCATCGCGCCTGCACCGCGGCCTGACGCCCTTCCGCAAGCAGATTGTCAAAAAAGGGATGCAGCCTGCCTTCATAAACCTGCGGCTCGCTCGTGAGTGGAAGGGTCATAGAGACAGGCTGCGAACCCGCATCGAGATAAGCACTGTCGTAGGTAAATGAGCAGCGCTCTCCTGTCTCCTGCCGCAGCACTCCGGCGAAGCGGTCGAGAAAATACACGTGTCCGTAAAAGAGTTCAGCCATGATCAATAAAGATTGATTCTTATTTAATCGAATCAACATAATCAATCTTTATTGATCATTATGATACAAGGGATCATCAAAGTCAACTAAGATTGATCTTAATCATGTTCGAACCATAAGATCAATAATAATTGATCATTTTGCCGAGTCGCAACAGATCCCATAGCCCGGTAAAGTAAGTCTATGGCCGCTCTCCAGCCCAACACCGCACCCGGCTCCAACCCGCGCCCCGATTGGGCCGGCGAGCTGCGCACCCTGGTGGCGCTGGCGATACCGGTTGTGCTCAGCGAGCTTGGCTGGACGGCAATGGGGATGGTCGACACCATCATGGTCGGCCGCCTGGGTCCGGCGGCCATCGGCGCAGTGGCGCTCGGCAACGTCGTCTGTTACACGCCCTCGCTCTTCGGCATCGGGCTGCTGCTCGGTCTCGACACCGTGGTCGCCCAGGCCTATGGCCGCCGCGACCACGACGAGTGCCATCGCTGGCTGGCGCAGGGAGTCTATCTCGCCTTCGCCGCTACGCCCTTCATCATGCTGCTGCTGGTTGCGGCAGGCATTGGGTTCACGCACATCGGCATCACGGCAGAAGTTGCCGCGCCGGCCAGCCAATATCTGCGCCTGCTGCTCTGGGGCACGCTCCCGCTGCTGCTTTACAGCGGCACGCGCCGTTACCTGCAGGCCGTGGGACAGGTGCGCGTCGTCACCGCCACTTACCTCTTCGCAAACTTGATTAACTGGTTTGGCAACTGGGTGCTCATCTACGGCAAGCTCGGGTTTCCGGCGCTTGGAGTGCGCGGCTCGGCCATCTCCACCGTGGTGTCGCGCACTTTTATGGCAGTAGCCTTGCTGGCATTCGCATGGCGCTACGAGCGCAGACGCGGGCATCCGCTCTTCAGGCATTGGGCCGGCCCGCAACTCGCCCGCTTGAAAGAACTGGCCCGGCTCGGCCTGCCCGCCGGCGGCCAGATCCTGATGGAGGTGGGTGCATTCGGTCTTGCCACCATCGGCATCGGCTATATAACACCGGTTGCGCTCGCCACCCACCAGATCGTGCTCAACTACGCCAGCATGACCTTCATGGTTCCGCTCGGCATCTCATCGGCCGCAGCTGTCAGCGTGGGCCACGCCATTGGCGCCGGCGACCCGGCCCATGCCCGCCGCGCCGGTTGGCTCTCCATGGCTCTCGGCGCCGGCTTCATGATACTCGCGGCCATTGCATTCCTCGCCATTCCCGTGCCGCTCGTTGAGGTCTACACCCACGACCCGCGCGTGCTGGCCGTCGGCCCCACGCTCTTCGCCATCGCCGCCGCATTCCAGATCTTCGACGGCATCCAGACCGTCTCCACCGGCGCCCTGCGCGGCCTCGGCGAAACCCGCGTTCCCATGGTTGCAAACTTCGTGGGCTATTGGGTTCTGGGGCTTCCGCTCGGCTTTTTTCTCTGCTTCGTGCTGCACCGAGGAATCTACGGCATGTGGATCGGGCTCACCCTTGCGCTCATCGTCATCGCCGTCGCCCTGATCGTCCGCTGGAACCGCGATTCGGCCCGCATGGCCCTCGCTGCTTTCCGTGATTAGACAGCAGCCCTGGACAGAATCCCCAACTCAAGTCAGTCCCATCCTTGCCGATAAGGAGAAGGAATCTGCTGAGAAAGGGTCTGCGCATGTCCTACGTTCGGAATCTGCCTGTTTCAAGAAAGCTCTTCTACGCATTTGGCGCGGTTTGCTTGCTCTGCGTCCTGTTGGGGTGCTACACGTTGTTCGCGTTTCGCCAGGTGGCAACCAAATGTGTCGATGTGCGCGACAACGCCCTGCCGTCCATTCTGGCTCTTGCCGATTTGCGGGCCAGCTTGAACTCGCAACGCCGCCACGAACTTGCCCTCGCGCTGTGCGACAAGCCGGAATGCATCGCCGGTCACGCCGCAAAGCGTCAGCAGACGCTCGCTGACTATACGACAGCCGTCAAGAAATACGAGCCGTTAATCAGCAATCCCGAGGAGAAAGAGATCTACGAGAAGTTCACAGAGGCCTACGCTCTTTACCTTGATACCAGCAATCGAGCAGTGGCGCTGGCGATGGCGGGCAAGACTCGTGACGCGCAGGACCTGATCGGCGGAGATGTAACTTTCGGGCAGTTCACAGCCACTATTGACGCCATCAACTCGGATTTTGCTCTCAATGCCAGCGCCGGCCTCGACAGCGCGCAAGCTAGCGTGGCGGCCAGCAATCGTGGCACATGGATCGATGCCGCTGTCACACTACTGATCGTCGGGCTATGTTGCCTGATAGGCATGGGCCTATCGCGCGAGATCGCTCCCCGCATTCGCTACGCCACCGACATGCTGGAACGGCTTGCGGCCAAAGATCTGACCCTCTATGTAAAAGTAACCGGGACCGACGAAATTGGCCGCATGGGCGACGCCATAAACACATGCATTGCCTCATTCAAAGAAGTGCTGAGTTCGGTTTCGGATAATACCACCAGGCTCACCGAGGGCACCTCGGCAGTAAGCACTGCCGCCGGGCAAAGCGCCGGCAACGCGCGCACCGAGGCGGGCAAGATCAACCAGATTGCCGCCGCCGTGCAGGAGATGACCGCGACCATCAGCGAGATCAGCCACAACGCAGCCGACGCTTCAATCGCCAGCCGCGATTCGGCTGACACTGCCGAACAGGGCGGCGCAGTGATGCGCGCCGCCGCTCAGACCATGGAGCACATTGCCACAGCTACCATGACCGTTGCCGAAAAAATGAATTCGCTGGCGCAGCGCTCCGAGGAGATTGGCCGCGTGGTCAACGTGATCCAGGAGATCAGCGAGCAGACCAACCTGCTGGCTCTCAATGCCGCCATTGAAGCAGCGCGGGCCGGCGAGCATGGCCGCGGATTCGCGGTTGTGGCCGGCGAGGTTCGGCGCCTTGCCGAGCGCACCAAGGGCGCAACCGAAGAGATTGCCACCACCATCCGCAGCATCCAGGAAGAGACTCGCAACACCCTCGACGTGATGCAGGAGAGCCGTACCGCGGTCGAAAACGGCCGTGGAGAAACCGAGCGCGCCCAGCAAAGTCTCGACTCAATGATTGAGGCCTCAAAGAAGGTGGAGCAGCAGATTAACCTGATTGCTACCGCCGCCACTGAACAGACCTCCGCAGCCGGTGAGATATCGGAATCCACCAGCCATATTTCGCGGCTTTCATCTGAGAATGTGCAGGTAGCCGAGCAAGCCGTGGAGGCGCTCACAGGGCTCGCCAAGCTGTCCAGGGAGGTTGAGGACATGATCAAGCAGTTCCGGCTCGACGATGGGCAACCGGAGAAGAAGGCCGTAGTGCGTGCGCGTCCAGTCTCGGCCCATTCACCTTCATCAAGACCGCTGCGAACCGCCCGCGCCTGAGACCCATGCCGATTTAAAGCCAACCGGAGTTGCGGACCAGCCAACGGAGTTGCGGACTTTGGTGCCGAAGCCTCCTGCTCCTCGGTCCGCGGCTCCGGTTGGAGTTTTTCCTGCTTCTCCCTCGCCCCGCGCTCTGTGTTACGCTCCGGGTAGTGAACCTCCTGGTTCGCTGCCCGGTTTTGCGTATTCATACATTCTTCATCCTTTTTTGCTTGCCTCAACCGGATCAGCACAACGACCATTGGAAGAGAGACTCAGATGAGCGCCATCAAGTACGACCTGGTTGTCATCGGTTCCGGACCGGCGGGACAGCGGGCGGCCGTGGCCGCGGCCAAAATAGGCAAGCGCGTGGCTGTAGTTGAGGCCCGCTCGGTGGTGGGCGGCGTGTGCATCAACACCGGCACCATCCCCTCAAAAACGATGCGCGAGGCCGTGCTGCACCTGTCCGGCTACAACTACCGCAATATTTACGGCGTCAACTACCGCGTGAAAGAAAGAATCTCCATGGCCGACCTGGCCTTCAGGGTGCAGGCCGTGATCAAAACCGAGGTGGACGTAACCGAGGCGCAGCTCTCGCGCAACGGCATTGACGTGGTGCACGGCATCGCGAGCTTCGCCGATGCTCACCAGGTGCACGTTGAAGGGCCGCAGAGCGATGTCACGCTCGATGCATCGCGCATCATCATCGCCGTGGGTACCAAGCCCGCCATATCCGACAAGGTGCCGGTGAACGGCAAGACCATCGTCAACAGCGACCAGATTCTGGGCCTTGACCCGCTGCCCAGATCGCTCATCGTTGTGGGCGGAGGCGTGATCGGCGTCGAATACTGTTGCATGTTCGCGGTGCTGGGCGTGCGCGTCACGCTCATTGAGAAACGCCCGCGCCTGCTCGAATTCGCCGACCAGGAAATTATCGAGGCCCTCAGCTACCACCTGCGCGACAGCCGCGTCACCATGCGCATGGGCGAAGAGGTGGACTGCGTCGAGGAGCCGACGCCCGGCACCGTGATAGCCAACCTTGAAAGCAAGAAGAAAGTTTCAGGCGACGCGCTGCTCTACGCCGTCGGCCGCCAGGGCAATGTGGACGATCTGAACCTGGCCGCCGCCGGCATCGAGGCCGACAAGCGCGGCCGCATCGCCGTCAACGATTTCTACCAGACCAAGGTTGAACACATCTTCGCGGTCGGCGATGTGGTTGGCTTTCCCTCGCTCGCCTCGGTCTCAATGGAGCAGGGGCGCATCGCCGCGGCCCGCGCCTTCGACGATAACGCGGCTACCTCCAATCCCAGCTTTTATCCCTACGGTATTTACACCATTCCCGAGATCAGCTTCATCGGCAAAACCGAAGAGCAGCTCACCGACGAAGACGTGCCTTACGAGGTGGGCATGGCCTACTATCGCGAGGTCGCGCGCGGCCAGATTCGCGGCGACATCAACGGCCGCCTCAAGTTGATCTTCCATCGGGATACACGCAAGGTGCTCGGCGTCCACATCATAGGCGAGGGCGCGGCCGAGCTGGTGCATATCGGCCAGGCCGTGATGACGCTGGGCGGCACCGTGGACTATTTCATCGACACGGTTTTCAACTATCCGACGCTCGCCGAGTGCTACAAGGTGGCCGCATTCAACGGGCTTGGCCGGCTGCACCGTTACCAGGCCGGATAAAAACAGCTGTTAGCTCTTAGCTGTCAGCTTTTAGCTCCGTTTTGCCGAAGCGGGATGCAGATGATTCGGAAAGAAACTGAAAGCCTCGACCAATCAATTCGCCCGCGGTTTTCCCAAGGAGGTCGCAAGTGACCACCGCAATCGGCATTGTAATTACCGACCACATTGCTGCCGGCCGGCTTGAAGATCAACGCCTGGCCAGCAAACTGCTTCGCTTTCCTGATCCGGGAGATGAAACTGCCGACGATCTCAGCGCCATTCCCCGCGGCGAACTGATCGATCTGCTCGCTGCCCAGGTATCGGCGCTGGCTGAAGAAGTCCAGTGGAAGGTTGACGCAATCGGGGTCGCCGTCCCCGGCATCGTGCGCCACGGCGTGGTTGAGGACTCGCCCAACCTGCCTCAGATAAAGGGCATGCGCCTGGCCGAAGAGCTGGGCAAAGAGCTACCATCGGCAACGGCATCGGCTACGGCCGCTGGCCCTACGTCGAAGGCGTGTGGGAAGGCGGCCACATCACCGTAACTCTCGACCCCAAAGAACGCTTTTGCGGATGCGGCGGCGTGGGCCATCTCGAGGGCATCATGGGCCAGCGCGCCATGCGCCTGCGCTTTCTCGACCTCGAACCGGAAGAGATTTTCGCTCACGCCAGGCAGGGCGACCAGCGCTGCCGCGATTTTGTCGATCTGTGGCATCGCGCGCTGGCGGCTGCCACGGCCTCATTCATTCACCTGGCCGGCCCGGGCCGCTTCTACTTCACCGGCCACAATGTGCACTTTCTCGAGCTGCCTCTCATGCGCAGCCATCTTGAAACCATGGTGCGCATGAGCCCGCTGCAAAGCTTCTCCCTCGAGATTCTGCCGCCCAACGACGAAACGGCGCTGCTCGGCGCAGGCATCAGCGCCATGCGCTCCGTGGCGGGGTAAAAAACAGGGAACAGGCAGTAGGGGCTAGGGAATAGAAGTCCCGGTTCCTCAGGCATCCATGAGCCTCGCTAGCTCAAGCGTTTCCGCGCGGGAGCCTTAGCGCGCGCAGTTCGAGAGTAGTGAAAGAATGCGCGCTCCTGGACGGGCAAATCCTCCACTCCGTTCATGAATTCCGGCGAAGCGGCGTTCGTCGACTTGAGCTAGTCCGACCAATCCTTCGGACGCGGAGCATCATCTCTACCCGTTTGGGATCCATATGGCTGCTTCTTCGTCACCAATCGCTACCGCATTTCCCTCAGGCACTTTGATCCCAACCCACGCGCAAACCAATGCATCGATTTTATCCTCGATTGGCTTGAGCGCATTGAAACTCTTTGGCTCCCGGGGAACCGAAAAGTCGATCTTTGAAATGGTGCTCGACAAAGCGGCGGATGGCCCCGGTCCCGATGACATTTCCAGACTATGCTGGCAAGTGGCCCGCTCTCCCACTCACCGCTGACTCGCTGACTTGCTGACTCGCTGTCCCTACTGCATCCGCAGATAAGTCCGCGTGATGCGGTCGTGCCAGGTCAGGTGCTGGTCGTCGAAGATGGCCCACACAAAGCCCAGACCCACCGGCAGAATCGACAGCAGAATCGCGGCCAGCCGCGCATAGCGCTGCGCCCGCGTGGGAACGCCGCCGTCCAGCGTGCAGAGCGCAAGCCGCGCGTATTTCATTCCCGGCGTAGCGCGAGCCAGCGTGAAAAACAGAATCTTGTACGCCGCAAAGGCAAGCAGTAAAGCCAGCGCCGATCCAACTTCGACGGTGCGCAAGTCCGGCAGCCCGCTTGCATTTTTGGCGGCCAGTGCCGCAGCCGCCATCAGCGCCCCGGCCACCAGCGCGGCATCCACAACCCCTGCCAGCATTCGCCGGCTCAGCGATGCCAGTTCTATCTCCGGCGCATGCTGTGGCTGCGGCTCGGGATCTGCCAGCAATTCGTATT
>JBEKCW010000197.1:0-9218 GCA_050014675.1 Occallatibacter sp.
TACATGATGCCGGCCGGCGATGAAGAAACCTTTGTGCTGGGATTTGCGTCGCGGCACCCGCACACACACGGACGCAGCACTGAGGCTGAGTTCCGCGACGTGGAGTTCGAACTGGAAAACCTGGAAACCGGCGCGGCGGCCTGAAGCTTTCGATATGCGTGGGGGAGCCGGCGCTCACCTTGGCGAAGACGCGGGCAAATGGCCTGCCGAACAGTCGGGACGGAGTCGAAATGAAACCGATCGGGACAAAGCAGGAACTACGGATCAGGGCGGCGGAAGCGCTGCGCGCGCTGCTGGGAGAGGTTTCCGGAACAAACGTGCGGGAGATCAACCATGCACTGCCTGAAGCGGATTCGGCATGCGCATTCACCGCCACCGTGGATGTATACGGCCGACAGCATACGCTGGCCTGCGAGATTGCGCCTGACAACCAGCCCGCGAATTTGCGCGTGCTGCTTGAAGAGTTGCGCTCGAGCATCGCGAGCTCGAATACCGCGGCAATACCCGTGATTATCGCGCAGCAGATTTCGGATGAAATGCGGGCCGCGTGCAGGGAAAGCCAGGCCGGGTTCCTGGATCTCGAAGGCAATGCGCAGATTGCGCTCGGCGAAGTGTTTATTCTGAAGCGCACGATTCCGCATGCGGCGCGGCAGGGCGCAACCCATAAAACCCCACGCCCGATTGTGCGCAACACCGCGGCGTAGAACAGAGAAAAGAGAGAAGAGAAAAGAGAAAAAGGGGGCAGGTCTCCAATGGACCTGGCCCTTTTCTCTGCTCTCTTTTCTCTTCTCTCTCTTCCCTTGTTCCCTGCTTTACTCAGATTTCCAGAATGACGGGCATGATCATTGGGCGGCGGCCGGTTGACTTCTGGATTAACCGCTTGAGCTCGACGCGAACCTTTTCGTTCACCATGCCGTAGTCGCTCTTCTGCTCCGCATTCAGACTATCCAGCGTTTTCAGAACCACTTCGCGGCATTGGTCGGTAATATCTGCGCCGCCAAAGCCGCGCATCAGCACTTCCGGCTCGCGCTCCACCTTGCCGGTCCTCTTGTTGATGGCCAGCACCGCCAGCACTACGCCGTCTTCTGAAAGAATGCGCCGGTCGCGCATCACCAGGTCCTCGACCACGTCGATCGACGACCCGGAATCGATGAGGATTCGGCCGACTGTTACTTTATCTTTTTTGCGAGCGTCGTCCTTGTCCAGTTCGAGCACATCGCCATCCTCAATCACCATGGCGTGCTCCACGGCCCCGGTCTCCATGGCGAGCTTTGCGTGCCTGCGGAGGAAGCGGTAATCGCCGTGCACGGGGATGAAGAACTTGGGCCGCACCAGGTTGATGATGAGCCGCATCTCTTCCTGGCTGCCGTGGCCGCTTACGTGGATGAGTCCGCTTGCGCCGTCGTCGCAGATCACTTCGGCCTCCCGCCGGCTGAGATGGTCGATCACGCGATGAATGTTTTTCTCGTTGCCGGGAATAATGCGCGAGCTTAACACCACGGTGTCGCCGGCATCGATGCGCGCGTGCTTGTGATTGTCAACCGCGGCGCGGCTCAGCGCGCTCATGGGCTCGCCCTGCGTGCCGCTGATCAGAATCATCAACTGCTCGGGCGGGTAGTCGCGCAGCTGCCCGGGATTGATGATGAGCCCCGGCGGAATGTCGATGTAGCCGAGGTCCTGCGCAATCTCAGTGCTGTCGTTCATTGAGCGGCCGACCACGGCAACCTTGCGGCCGTGGGCGCGCGCCAGCTCAAGCGCGATGCGAATGCGATAGACCGACGACGAAAAGCAGCTGAAGAAGAGCTTCTTTTTGGTGCGCGAGAATACTTCGTCGAGGCGGGGAATGACGGCGCGTTCGCTGGGCGTGTAGCCGGAGCGCTCCACATTGGTCGAGTCCTGCAGCAGGGCCAGTACGCCGCGCTTGCCGTATTCGGCAAAAGTGTGCAGGTCGAAGGCCTTGTCGTCGAGCGGCGACAGATCGACCTTGAAGTCGCCGGTGTGAATAATTACGCCCACCGGCGTATCGATGGCCAGCGCCACGCAATCGGCCGTGGAGTGCGTTACCCGGATGGGCTCAATGGTGAATGGCCCAATGGTGAACTTCTCTTTGGGCGTAATCTCAATGAGCTCGATCTCGTCGGTAAGCCCATGCTCCTCGAGCTTGCCGTCAACGTAGGCCAGGGTGAACTCCGTGGCATACACCGGCACCTTGATCTCGTTCAGAATCCAGGGAAGGCCGCCAATGTGGTCTTCGTGGGCATGGGTGAGCAGGATGGCCCGCACATGCTGTTTATTTTCAATCAGGTATGAGATGTCGGGAACGACGATATCGACGCCCAGCAGTTCCGATTCAGGGAACATGAGTCCGGCGTCGATGACAATAATGTCGTCTTCCCAGCGCAAGGCCAGGCAGTTCATCCCGAACTCGCCCAACCCGCCCAGAGGGATGATCTTGAGCTTTTGATTTGTATGCATCAGTCACTATTGATGCTATCATCACGGGCAACGCCAGCTCTGAAGCCAATATTTCCCAGGTCGCCCGACCTATAAATTGCTGTAAAAACGGTTTGGGTCACAAAAACCCGATTACCGGATATTTCTAAAGACGGTTGATTTTTCTTTACAGCTGCACCCCATTTCGCTCAGAATTCGTCAACATCGGGCCCCGGAAAACTGTGAATGCAAGCACCCGAAAGAGGCGCAAGATGAGCCGGTTCTCCAACAGGCCGGCCCGATCCTGATCAATCGTTCCCCTGCAACCATCAAGCCTTTGCTCAAAACAATGCCCCAATAACTCCCTGCCAAGGAGAAGGAATGATCCGCAAACTGAGCCGTATTGTTTTCACCCTTACCGCGGTGCTGTTGGCCGCGGCAGCTTTGAGCCACGCGCAAGTTCAACCAGCTCTAACCAGGCATGTTCGTCAAGCGGTGAGCAGCGGCCAGGCGCCAATGCTGGGCCGGATGCCTGCAAGCCAGACCATGAACCTGGTACTGGTTTTGCCGCTTCGCAACCAGGACGAGCTGGACAGCCTGCTGTCGGATATCTACAACCGCGACAGCCCCTCGTATCACAACTTCCTCACCGTGGATGAGTTCACGGCGCGCTTTGGACCCACCCAGGACGACTACAACACGCTGGTCGAGTTTGCGCATGAGAACGGGCTGACGGTTGTGTCAACCTCGCGCAACCGCCTGAACCTGCAGGTTTCGGGCACGGTGGCAAATGTTGAGCGGGCGCTGAACGTTCACATGGCCATGTACCAGCACCCGACCGAGAACCGCACCTTCTACGCGCCCGACCGCGAACCAACCGTCAATTTGCCCTTCCAGCTTTGGCACGTCGGCGGCCTGGATAACTTCTCCATCCCTAAGCCGGCGGGCCTGGAACACCGCCCGGCGGGCACCAGGTCCACGTCCAACGCGACCACGGGCTCCGGCCCCTCGGCTTCGTTCCTGGGCAGCGACATGAGAGCCGCATACTACGGCGGATCGCTGACGGGCAGCGGCCAGTCGCTTGGTTTGCTCGAGTACTACGGCACCGACCTGGCCGACCTGACTACCTACTTCAAGAATGCCGGCCAGACCAACAACGTGCCCGTGACCTTGCTCTCGACAGATGGAACCAGCACGAGCTGCGTTTACTCCGCCTGCGACGATACCGAGCAGACGCTGGACATGACCCAGGCCATCGGCATGGCGCCCGGGCTCTCGAGCCTGGTAATGTACGTTGGCTCGACTGACGCGGCCATCTTCAATTCCATGGCGACCCACAGCCCGCTGAATGCGCAGCTGAGCTCGTCGTGGACATGGAGCCCGGCCGACCCTACCACCGACAACCCCTATTTTGAGGAGTTCGCCGCGCAGGGGCAGAACCTGTTTCAGGCTGCGGGCGACAGCGGCAAGTGGACCACTTCAGGGACCGGAGCAGAGATCTTCCCTGCCGACGATGTGTATGTGACAACCGTAGGCGGCACGGATCTCGAGACCAGTTCGGCTGCCGGCCCCTGGTCTTCTGAGACTGCCTGGGCAGACGGCGGCGGCGGCATTTCGCCCGACAAGTACGCGATTCCATCGTGGCAAACTACGGCTGCGGCCGGATGCTCGAGCTGCTCCAAGAGCTATCGCAACGCGCCTGACGTCTCGGCCAACGCAAACTTCACGTTCTACGTTTGCGCCGACCAGACCACCTGCACGGCCAACGATTACGGTGGCACCAGCTTTGCGGCGCCCATGTGGGCCGGCTACCTGGCGCTCATCAATCAGCAGTCGGTGGCCAATGGCAACAAGACGCTCGGCTTTATCAATCCGAGCCTCTACACCATTGGCGAAGGCTCCAGCTACGACTCCGACTTCCACGACATCACGAGCGGCAGCAACGGCTACTCGGCCACAACCGGATACGATCTGGCAACGGGCTGGGGCAGCCCCAACGGTTCTGGCCTCATCAACGCGCTGGCCGGCTCGGCTTCGACCACACCAGGATACACGCTTACTTCTTCGCCGGGAGCGGTATCGATCCTGCAAGGCAACGCCGGCTCTTCAACCATCACCAGCACCGTGACAGGCGGATTCGATTCTGCAATCGCACTCACGGCTTCGGGTGAGCCGACCGGCGTCACCGTCGGCTTCAGCCCGACCTCGATCACCGGCGCGGGCAGCTCGACGTTGACGATCACCGTTGCTGCGACGGTGGCGGCTGGAACTTACACCATCACGGTGACCGGCACCTCCGGCTCGACTGTTGAAACCACCACCGTTTCGCTTACTGTTACGGCTCCGAACAGCGGCAGCTTTACGCTGTCTGTCTCGCCCTCGTCGGGATACCTCGATGAAGGCCAGGACGGATACGCGGTGGTTACCGTGACGGCTTCGGGTGGGTTCGACTCGGCAGTCACGTTCACATCAAGCGGCGCGCCTTCCGGCGTCACCACCAGCTTCAGCCCAACCTCAGTAACCGGCTCCGGCACAACGGACTTCGACATTGACGTTGCGAAGACCGCCAAGACTGGAACCTACACCCTCACCATCAAGGGCACCAGCGGCGCCAAGAGCGCATCAACCACGCTCAGCCTCCAGGTCAGGAAATAAACCCGACCAGAAGATAAGCGCAATCCGCGCCAACCAAAAAGCCCGGACTCGAATGAGTCCGGGCTTTTTGCTGCTGTTCGCGGGGTTCAACGGTGAAACTGTGATGAGGTTGCCGCTATGTGGCTGATTCCGTTGGAAGCGCTATCACCCTTTCACAGGAAAAAAAAGAAAGATGTGTTTCATTGCGTTTCTCGCGGCATTGCATCGCTTGTCGTTTGTGGTGAGGTTCTTCATGCTCGCGGTCGCAGTCCTACGTAATGATGATTGTGCGCCTGAAGGCGGTAATTATCTGCAAAAACCAGTTGAAAATTATCAATGGCCGGAGGTCAGTGGGTCAGCGGAGCCGGAATTGGACGCAAGCAACTGCGATGTATGAACTTACCATCGAAGTTTTACGCGTCACGATCCGGAAGAAATCTAAAGGAGAGCAACAATGGCAACAAAAAAGGCCGCAAAAAAGTTGAATCGCAAATACGGCGCTTCGGCCTCAGAACACGTGGAGGCTGAGATGCACGCGATGAAGCGCGGGACATTGAAGAGCGGCCGCAGCGGGAGAAAAGTGACGAGCCGCAAACAGGCGATCGCGATTGGACTCTCAGAGGCCCGCAAGGCGGGCGCGAAGGTGCCTGAGAAAACATAAAACCAACTACCGGCACATTGAGATTCCTGGTCTCCCACCCATCGAGCAAAAAACGCTCGATGGATGGGGCACGGGAACATCTGCTGTGGGTCAGCTTCGCCGGTGAGAGACCTGAACGCTCAACCTGCCGCGAAGATACGGCGGCATCTTCCCTCCCCTTGTGCTTCTACAGGTATGGTGATATATATCTCTTGTAGAAGTCGAAGGGGTGACAATGACAAGTCTCGATCTGCCGCAGGGCACGCTGGATTTGCTGATTCTGAGAACGCTGCTGCCGGGCGCGCAGCATGGCTGGGCTATTTCAGAGCGGGTGCAGCAGGTATCGGGAGATATGCTGCGCATCCAGCAGGGGTCGCTCTATCCCGCATTGCACCGGCTGGAGCGGCGGGGCTGGGTGAAGGCGAAGTGGGGAGTCTCAGACAACAATCGCAAAGCAAAGTATTACGAGCTTACCCGCAGCGGGCACAAGCAACTGGCATCCGAAACGGAAAGCTGGCGGAAGCTGACCTCGGCGGTTTCGCTGGTGCTGGAGGGCGACTGAGCCATGTCTGTGCTGAGCGATTTGAGATTCCGGATGAGAGCGCTTTTCCAGCGGCGCGCGATGGAAGAAGAACTGGAGGACGAACTTCGCTTCCATTTTGACGAGGAGGTGGAGAAGCATCGCCGGGCGGGATTGACCGACGAAGAGGCGCGGCGGATGGCGCGGCTGGCCTTCGGCGGCCAAAGCCAGGTGGCCGAAGACTGCCGCGAGGCGCGCGGCATGAGTCTGATCGAAAGCGTGCTACAGGACGTGCATTACGCGCTTCGGCAGATGAAGAAGTCGCCGGGATTCGCAGTGACGGCGGTGCTGACGCTGGCGCTGGGGATTGGCGCGAACGCGGTGGTTTTCAGCGTTCTGAATGCGCTGGTATTGCGCCCGCTCAACGTCTACCAGCCGGAGCGCCTTTTTGCTGTCGAACACAAGGAACACGCCGATTACTGGCAGTCTTATCCCGACTACATCGACTATCGGGACCACAACAGCACCTTCAGCGGGATGGCGGCATACTATACGACCGACGTTGCGGTGGTGATCGGAAAGCAAGCAGTGAAGAGCTATGGTTATCTGGCTTCGGGAAACTATTTCGATATGCTGGGCGAGCGGCCGGCGATCGGGCGGTTCTTTCATGCGAGCGACGAACACGGGCAGAACTCAACGCCGTATATCGTGCTCGGCTACGATTTTTGGCGCGCGCGATTCAACAGCAACCCGCAGGTGATCGGGACGACGGTTAATCTCAACGCCCACTCGTTCACGGTGATCGGCGTCGCGCCCAGAGATTTCCACGGAACCGAATTGTTTTTCTGGCCTGACTACTGGATTCCGCTCGTCGATGCACCTGAGATCGGATGCGGCCCAGACTATCTCGCCCATCGCGATGACCGCAATTTCTGGATATTGGGACGGCTGAAACCCGGCGTCACGCCCGAGCAGGCGAGCGACGATTTGAACGCAATCTCGCGCCGCCTTGCGCAACTTTACCCCACGGCGGATGACGATCTGGACGCGCGGCTGGTTCGGCCTGGATTGATGGGCGACGTGTGGGGCGATCCCATTCGCGCATTTCTGGCCGCGATCATGGCGATGTCAGTGTTGGTGCTGCTTGCTGCCTGCGCCAACCTGGGCAGCATTTTTGCGGTGCGTGCGGCGGATCGCACCCGTGAACTGGCGCTTCGCCTCGCGATTGGGGCGAGCCGCGCGAGAATATTGCGTACCCTGCTCACCGAGGCGGTGCTGGTGTCTGTGCTGGGCGGCGTGACCGGAACCTTATTCGCAACTGCCCTGCTCCAGATCCTGAGCCGGTGGCGCCCTTTCGTGGATTTTCCGATTCATGTGGTTGCGCAGCCGGATGCAAAGGTCTATGCGCTGGCGCTGCTGTTGTCCGTGGGCAGCGGCCTTTTGTTTGGGCTTCTTCCCGCGCGACAAATCTGGCGTACGGATGCGGCGCAGGCGATGAAAGGCGGCAAGAGCGCCGGCCCGGCATTGCGCCGCTTCGGGATGCGCGACATATTGCTGTGCGTGCAGATAGCGCTTTGCACGCTGCTGGTGACGGGGTCGTTTGTTGCGTTCCGGGGCATGGAACGGTCGCTGCACACGCCCCTCGGCTTCAGGCCGCTGGGCGTGACCATTGCGGAGACAGAACTGGACATGGGCGGCTATACGGAAGATCAATCGTGGCCGGTAGAGAAGCGCATGGCCCAGGAGGCAGCGCAGATTCCAGGGGTTTCGTCAGAAGGCCTGATCGATCGAGTGATGCTGGACAACGATTGCTGCGCGAAAGAGTCGGTTTATCGCCAGGGCACCACCGATTTTCGCTCGTCGCAGCGGAGTTTCTTTGCCCACTTTTTTTACGCTTCACCGGGATACCTTGCCACTGCCGGAACCCGTCTGCTGGCCGGCCGGGACTTTAGTTGGAATGACGAAACCAACTCTCCTCAGATTGCGATTGTGAACGCCCGGTTTGCGCATCTGCTGTTTGGCGATACTCCGGCGGTTGGCCGGCACTTTGAGTTGTTCAACGGACACCTGAAAGAAATTGTGGGCGTGGTGGAAGACGGGAAATACAACTCCCTCACGGAGACTCCGCAACCGGCCATGTTTTTTCCGCTGGCTCAGGGCAACAGCGGCAGCGATACGGCGCTCGTGGTTCGGTCGGCGTTGCCGCCCGCGGAGATGGCCACCGCGCTCAACCGGATGATGAACGGCATCGATCCCAATATTCCGCTCACGGTGCGAAGCTGGCCCGAGGTGCTCGACCTGGCCTTCTTCCCGGCGCGCGCAGCCACAGGCGCACTTGCCGTAATGGGGCTGCTGGCGGCAATGCTGGCGGTGACTGGCATCTTCGGCATGGCGGCTTACAGCGTGAGCCGGCGCATGAAGGAACTCGCGATCCGCGTTGCCGTGGGAGCGCGCAGAACGCAGGTGATAGCCGCTGCGGTGGGACGGCCCTTGATGCTGCTCGGCGTGGGGTCCGCACTGGGCCTGCTTGCCGGGGTCGTCGCCAGCCGGCTGCTGGGGCAAATTGTTTATCAGGCCAATCCCAGCGATCCCGTGGTGATTGGCGGAGCGGTTCTGACGATGGTGTTTCTGGGCGCCGGGGCTTCGGCTGTTCCGGCGCGACGGGCGCTGTCGGCAGATCCTTCACGGCTGATGCGGGAGGAGTAAGGGTTCAATCAGCAGCCAGGGCATCGCGGGATTGAAGGGCGCTTTCCGGGAGCGACCCGGCCGACCGTGCGTAAATGGAGGTCGATGAGTGGCAAGGCCTGAAGTCATCATTCGATGAGCAAACATCGAATGATGGCAAACATACTTCCTCAGCCGGCCGCCGCCGAAAAACAGGTTTTGGCATGGGCCCGTTAGCGTTCTTCAGGAAAATGGGATTCATGACCTGCGACACACTGCCAGCGTCCATCGCGATAGACAAAAATATCCGTGAAGCGATTCTTCGCA
>JBEKCW010000198.1:0-9187 GCA_050014675.1 Occallatibacter sp.
CCAGCTGACTGCGAGGATGAAGCGATGCGCCTGGTCTACGACTACCTGTTTACTGCTTTGTGGATTGTTTTCCTTGCCTACTGGAACCTGATGGCCGGCAGGACGAAGGTTACCGAGCGTATGGAGCCGACGGTTTCGCGCGTGCTGCGCGCCGCCGCGTTTCTGGCGGCCATCGTTCTGCTGAGTTTTCGGTTTCCGGTCGCCTGGCTCAACTTCCAGCTTTGGCCGCAGGATATGGTTACTTTTTGGGGCGGCGTTGCGCTCACCCTTGCCGGAATGCTTTTCTGCGTGTGGGCTCGCCTGCATCTCGGCCGCAACTGGAGCCGCTCAGTCACCATCAAACAGGACCACGAGCTCATCGTCACTGGACCTTACGCGCTGGTGCGCCACCCCATCTACAGCGGGCTATATGTCGCTTTCCTGGGCGCCGTGCTGGCCCTGGGCGAACCACGCGCCCTGGTGGCGTTCGCGTTGATCGCTGTTTCACTGTGGCACAAGCTGCGCCTTGAAGAGAAGTGGATGCAGGCGCAATTCGGCGCGGAATATGTGAATTATTCCAGGCAGGCAGCGGCGGTGGTGCCGTATATGCTGTAAGGCCGGGCCTGTTTCGCGGCAAATAAAAAGGCGCTCCAGGCGGAGCGCCTTTTTCTGGCCTTGATGAAGGGTCTATGCGCGGCTCATATACGCGCCTTCGCTGGTGTCAACGCGGATTTTTTCGCCCTCATTGATGAAGGGCGGAACCTGGACAACCAGGCCGGTCTCGGTCTTGGCGGGCTTGGTCACGCTCGAGGCCGTCGCCGACTTCAGGCCCGGTTCGGTTTCAACCACGGTGAGCTCGACAAAGGTGGGCAGCTCGATGCCAACCGCCTGGCCGTCGTGATAGCTGACCTTGATGCGCAGATTCGAAGTGAGGTATTCAACGGCATCGCCGAGGGTAGAGCCCTTGAGCACCGTCTGCTCGTAGTCGACGGGATTCATAAAGTAGTAATCGTCGCCGTCGTTGTAGAGAAACTCCATGTCGACTTCGTCAACCACCACCTTCTCAATGGCGTCGGCCGAACGAAAGCGGTGCTCGAACATTGCGCCGGACTTGAGATTCCGCAGTTTGGCCTGGATAAAGGCGCGCAGGTTGCCTGGCGTGCGGTGCTCGACTTTAAAGACGAGGTGAAGATTGTCGTTGTGCTTGATGATCATGCCCGGACGCATTTGAGTGGCGGGAATCGCCATACGGTAGTGCTCCTTAATGTGCTTGCGACAAAGTACCCAAAAATATCGGCCTTAGCCCTTCTTTGATTGTAGCTGAGAGGCGTATGGCTGGGGCGCCACGGCAGTTACCGCTGGCTGGCCTCGCCGGCAGCCACTTTCCGATTAAATTCCGCCGACTGTTTGCGCGGAATGGTGAGCGATTGCCAGCGGTCGCCGGCAAAATGACGGGCCAGCAACACAATCTGGCCGATGTGGTACTGGTAATGGGCCACCTGGCGGTTGATGGCCTGCATCACGGAGTGGGCTTCTCCGCGAATCAAAACCTTGCGCGCAAGATCGTCGTCGGTGAGCGGATCAAGAGCCGAAAAAAGGCATTGCCAGCCCTGCTCCCACATCTCGAAAACCTGAGCGCGGGTCTGCGGCGGCGCCTCAAACTCGCTGTCCCGATTGCGGTTGGGCTTCTCGCCGTCCGTGGTCAGCAAGCCGGTCCAGCGGGAGCGCATGTTGCCGGACATGTGCTTGACCACGATGGCGATCGAATTGGTCTCCGGTCCAAGCTTGGTGAACAGATCGGCATCGCTCACCTGTTCCATGGCGCGCTCGGCCAGGCGCTTGTAATTACGGAAGATGGCGAGCGAGTCCGCGAGATAAGAGATGGTGAATTCGAGCGCCATGGCAAAATTCTAATCGGCCCGCCGAACTTGCGCACGCAGCCCGGGCTCGGGTCCAGGCGAGGGCCGGTCAGTGCGGTGGCGGTCTTTGGTTTTCGGTTCAGTCCCCCTCCGGCGAAGGTCGATCCACAGCAGATGAACCCGTGCCCCATCCATCGAGCGTCTTTTTGCTCGATGGGTGGGCGACCACAAAGTCCACCTATCGGCAAACCCCGTTTTGTTTCGGTCCAGAGAATTGACTCGTTCATCTCGCGAATGAGATTGTTGAGTCAAGCAGCGAGTCCTGAGGGGCTTGAGGCGAATCAAATGAAATGCAGGAGTGGAAGAGCAGGCGAATGACAATTTTCATCCCCACGCCGTTACGTGCGCTCGCGGGCGGCAGCAAGGCGCTCGAAGTGAGCGCAACGACTGTGGCGGGCGCGCTCGACGAGCTTACGGCCGCGTATCCTGATTTGAAAAAGCACCTCTTCAACGAGCAGGGAAAAGTGCGCTTGTTTGTGAATCTTTATTTGAACGATGAAGACGTCCGTTATCTTCCGCAAAAAGAGGATTCACCGGTCACGGCAACCGACACGCTGTCGATCATTCCTTCCATCGCGGGCGGCCTGTAGGCCTCTTGAAAGTCCAACTATGACCACAATTGCAGATCCCGTCTCCCTGCCTGAACTCACCACCGATGAGCTTGCCCGCTACTCGCGCCACCTGATTCTGCCTGAAGTGGGCGAAGAAGGGCAGCGCAAGCTGAAGGCCGCGAAAGTGCTGTGCGTGGGCACCGGCGGACTGGGTTCGCCGCTCGCGCTTTACCTGGTGGCAGCCGGCGTGGGCACGCTGGGCCTGGTCGACTTTGACGTGGTTGACGCGAGCAACTTGCAACGGCAGATCATTCACTCGACTGCGGACATCGGGCGAAAGAAACTCGACTCGGCCGCGGAGAAGTTGAACGCCCTTAATCCCGCGATGAACATCGTGAAGCACGAGACGATGCTGACCAGCGCCAACGCTCTCGATATTCTGAAGGACTACGACATTGTCGCCGACGGCACTGACAACTTTCCCACCCGCTACCTGGTGAATGACGCATGCGTGCTGCTGCGCAAGCCGAATGTTTACGGCTCGATCTTCCGGTTTGAGGGGCAGGCGAGCGTCTTCGCAACCGAGCAGGGACCGTGCTACCGCTGCCTTTATCCTGAGCCGCCGCCGCTCGGCCTGGTGCCCAGCTGCGCTGAAGGTGGCGTGCTGGGAATTCTGCCGGGACTGGTCGGCGTGATTCAGGCCACCGAGGTCATCAAGCTGATTCTGGGCGCAGGCGAACCACTCATCGGCAGGCTGTTGCTGGTGGATTCACTCGCCATGCGTTTCCGCGAACTCAAGCTGCGCAAGAATCCCGAGTGCCCGGTGTGCGGCCCGAATCCCACGCTAACCAAGCTGATTGACTACGAACAATTTTGCGGAATTGCGCCCGCGTCAAAAGAGGAAATCAAGGTGAAAAACGGAGTTGCACAGATTACCCCAGTTGAACTGAAACGCCGCATCGATGCAGGCGAAGATGTGTTCATCCTCGATGTGCGCGAGCCATTCGAGTACCAGATCGCCAATATCGGCGGCAAGCTGATTCCGCAAAACGATGTGCCGCAGCGGCTGGCAGAGATCGATCGCGACCGCGAGATTATTGTGCATTGCAAGTCCGGCGGGCGCAGCCAGCGCATTGCGGAGTTCCTGGTGCAGAACGGTTATCCCAGAGTGATCAACCTCGCGGGCGGCATTCTGGCGTGGTCCGATCAGGTTGACCCCAAGTTGCCGAAGTACTGACGCGATTGATGCTGAAGTACTGGCGCCGTCCAGTGAATTGGCAAAATGCGGCTGCAGCGGGAAGCCGGAAACAGAATGGAACGGTGGCCTGTTTTCCGTCTTGGCGCATGCGGCTGCCGGTACATCGCTGGCCCTGATGCGGTGTGATACATTTGCGCCATGGTGAGCAAGGGTACGGCGATCCTTGCCCTGCTGCTGTTGGCGGCGCTGGGCACCGGAACGACAAGAGCACAAGCCAGCGGACAAGTTTCCCCAACCGCGCAAAACGGTCAGAAAACATCTTCAAATCCCGCCAATCGTTTACAGGCTCCGGCTGAGACGCAGCCAAACTCCAACCCCGGCACAAATGTAAACAGCGGCGCCACCCCCAACTGCGATGAGGGGCCATGCGATGCGCAGCCCTCGCACATTACCGTCGCCAATCCGCCGGCCACCGCGCCCGCGCCAACACTGTGGCAGCTGCGCGTGACATGGATCGCGAGCCTCGCGTACATCCTGTTAGCGGTTTTGGGCTACGTAGGAATTATGGTGGCGCTTTCAACGCTCAAGAAAATTGAACGGCAATCGCGCTATGCCGAAACCGCTGCGCAGGCCGCGGCCGACAGCGCCCAGGCCGCGTTGCTGCACGCGCAGGCCATTATTCGCGCGGAGCGGCCGTGGATTCTGATTACCGTTGAGCCCTCGCGCAGCGTAGACAACAGCTTTACCGTTACCGCCGCAAACCGCGGCCGCGGACCGGCCAAAATTGTTTCCACAATCGACAAAATCACCACCGCTGTTGACCAGACTCACTTGCCCAATGAACCGGATTTTAGCGAGCTGACTCCCAGCGCCGCGCTTACATCGGCAGTCCTGCTGCCCGGCGAATCGAGTGGGATAAAAACATTCAGCCGCGACGAAGTGAAGAGTTTCTGCGGCAGCGACGAGAAACTCAAGAGGGTTGAAAAGTGGGAGGAGCTGATCCTGCTCTACGGCAAGGTGGTTTACAAAGACCTGATGCCGGTGGGTGAAGGCGAAGCCCACGAAACCGTGTGGTGCTGCTGGTATATTCACGGCCGTCAAAAAAGCGGAATGGTGATGGCCGGGCCGCCTGCGTATAACTTGCACACGTAGGCGTGAAGCAGTTGAACAGTGAAGAAGTGAAAGAGTGATTGCCTGGTAAGGCGCGCCAATTATAGCATTTTCTGAAATGATGTAGACCGGCGCCACGACTGCTGAGTGGGTTTTTCCTTAAGAAAAACCCACATGTGCGACTCTCAAAAGTTCACAGTATTTCAGAAAATGCCGTAAAAGTCCGCGGCGAAAATCCGCCGCGGACTCAAGTACAGACCAGGGGAAAGTTGTTGAATCGCTCTACGCGGTTCTTGTTTCGCGCAAACCGCTCTCGGCAAACTGCGAATCGGACTCGGCGAGGCGCAGAAGCCGATGCAGATAGGCGCGCGAGATGCACAGGCTGCGGGCAGCTATGGTCTTGTTGCCGTTGTGCTCGCGAACCGCGTTCACCGCCAGTTTGATTTTGTAGTCGCGCAACTGGCGCTCGAATGAACCGTCGGGATGGTAGTCGGCGAAGTCGATTACTACGTCGCCGGCGGTGGCAACTTCGTCTTCCTGCGCGTTGACGCTGAGGTCTTCCACGCGAACGCTGCGCCCGGTTGAAACAATAATGGCGCGCTGCATCACGTTTTCAAGCTCGCGAACGTTGCCGGGCCAGGAGTAGCTCTGCAGAACCTCAAGCGCCTCTGGCTCGATCGAATCCATCGGCTTTTGAAACACCTGCGAATAGCGCTTGAGGAAATGTTGTGCGATCTGGGGAATATCCTCAGGCCGATCCTGAAGCGGCGGCGATTCGATGCGCATTACGTTGATGCGGTAATAAAGATCCTGGCGGAACTTGCCTTCAGCCACCAGCTTGGACAGATCCTGATGCGTAGCAAAGATAAGCCGCGCCCGCAGCGGAATAAGCCTGTTCGCGCCCAGGCGACTAAACTCCATCTGCTGCAAAACGCGCAGCAGCTTGACCTGCGTAAACAGGCTTAAGTCACCGATTTCATCCAGAAAGAGCGTGCCGTCTTCAGCCTGCTCAAAATAACCTGAGCGAACGCCCACCGACCCGGTGAATGCGCCTTTCTCGTGGCCGAACAGCTCAGCTTCAATCAGCGTTTCGGGAATCGCGCCGCAGGAAACGGCGACAAACGGCTTCTTAGAGCGCGAGCCGAGGTTATGAATGGCGCGAGCGATCAGTTCCTTGCCGGTTCCGCTTTCGCCGGTAATGAGGACCGAGGCATTGAGGTTGGTGACGCTGCGCACCAGCTGGTAGACGCGCCGCATGCTGGGCGTCGAGCCCAGAATCTGATCGCAACTCGCGGGCTCCTCAATGCGTTGCTGAACGGTTTGCAATTGCTGCTTCAGCGAGGAGTTCTCGTGGGCCCGTTGCAACATCGTCTTCAAATCACGGATGGAAGGCGGACGTCGGCAATAGCCAAACGCGCCCATCCTTACCAGTTCAAATGCGGTCGTGCGCAGGGTGTCGTCGGCCAGCAGGATTGCGGGAATATTTGAAGCGATCAGGCGCCGCGAACATTCGATGCGCTCCTGCAGCGTGTCGCGGTGCGAGGAGAGATCGAGGATGACCGCATCGCATTCACCCGCCGAGATGAGGCTGTCCATCCCGTCCCCGTCCGACTCCAGCAGAACTTGAAACTCTTTACCAAGGGCGGAAGATAGAAGTGGTTGCAGGGTGCGGTCTTCAGAGTATAGTCCGATTCGAATCATGGTCGAGGCGCTGCCTCCTCCTGGATTCCCGGTTGTTCCGTTGGGGGGGAAATATCTTTAAGTGTTCGGCGATGTACCCCCATAATCCAGCATCACCAGGCCTTTGCCAATCCCTGTTTAGTGCTAAACAATGCGACATTGGTAATCGGGTCAATCACGAGCGGTCAGTGAAATTGAACAACTGAATACGAATCTGGGGCATCGGCCCCACGCTTCTCCATTCGAATCCGGCTTCTCGGGAACCAATATGGCCGTTCAATCAAGGCCCGTGCAAAGCGCAGCAAGAACCAGGCAAACCGCTTCATAACCCATTTATTTTAATAATGTTATGTAATCATGAAGACCCTTTGGATTCAGGCTAATATGGACAGTAAGCGAAAGGTGCCTGCGCGGGGGATCGAAGAATCGGCCGGCGGCTAAGGGGGATTAACTATGGTAACCATGGTAGTTACTATCATACAGCTGCCTTTTTCTCAAACAATGCCAATAAGGTGAGAGTGGTACAGAAATTGCTTGAGTTTTCTCTACCCTGATCGCCATCATCGTCCTGGATCGGCTGCGAATTGTCGATGCGATGCGGCGGAATCTGTGCCTTCGGCCGGTGCCGTTTGCTGGACTATGAGTCAACGGCGGTCCATAATGAAAACTTTACGGTTGATCTGAGTGGCGTATCTGTTTTAATTTGATACAGCTGATCCAATGAGTGTGCCAGACAGTGATTTTGGACCCCGGGAGTAGTACGGGCCGGGAACGGCGCTCCGACGATTGGTTCAAGCTGGTTTTGGATCTGCCGTGTATACGAGTTGTTCCACAGCCGGGATGGTTGCGTAAACAGGCGTGTACAGTGGGGAATTGACTCAGGTGTAACTTACTGAATCCCCGGGCTATAGTGGCATTGTTATTTGGTTGGCGAATTGCTCTTACTGTTATGTCCCCTGACTGTAACGGGGTATAAGGAGCAGGGGGATGCACTCGTTTGGCTGGTGGCCGACACTGGTAGTTTTGAGTGTGGCGACATTCACCGACCTACGCAGCAGGCGCATCCCGAATTGGCTGGTCTTCCCTTATTGGCTGGCCGGGATCGTGGTTCAGGGTGTGCTCTTCGGCTGGCATGGCATTGGGCAGAGCATGGCCGGAGCTGGAATTGCGATCGGTTTTTTTGGTGGTCTTTATTTGTTAGGCGGTATGGGAGCCGGAGACGTAAAGCTCTGTGCTGCGGTGGGGGCCTGGATAGGTCCCGCTCAGATAATCTTTGCGCTGATCTTTACCGCTTTGGCGGGTGGCGTAGTGGTTGTGATCTGGGCGGCGCTGGGCGGCTTTTTGAGCGACCTGTTCAAGGGCACTGGAGATTTGATGGCTGGGTGGGGTCAAGGAAAGATCCGCGATCCCGAGGCCACAATCGAAAACCCCAAGCGGCGCAAGATGCCTTACGCACCGGCCATCGCTGTCGGAACGCTGTTCTCATTTTTCGTACGTTGAAGGGTGAGTGAGCAAGCCATGACTGGCGCTCGAGAGAACGATCGAAGATGGAAGCACGTGCAGGGAAGCAATAAGGAATTGAGGAGCGAAGGCACGGTGTCAACGGATTCTTCCCCGTATTTCGGTTCACAGTATCCCGACTCGATCGGATCGGAGGCGCTATCGATTGCCTTGATCGGACCGAATGAGGACCGCCGCGCGTCGGCATTGCTCGCTCTGGCCGGGACTTCGGGGAATGACGTTCGCGAATTCGCGTCGTATCCTCCCGGGCTCGACGATGTTGCCCGCGTTCTGGAGCAGCATTACGACGTCATCATCATCGATCTTGACTCTGACCCGGAGTACGCGCTGGAACTGGTCGAGAGCATTGGCTCTTCCGGAGCGGCGACGGTCATGGTGTACTCCACAAAGACCGATCCCGACCTGCTGATGCGCTGCATGCGCGCAGGAGCCCGCGAATATCTCACCGTTCCTTTTGACCGCAATATTGTGGCCGAGGCGCTGGTCCGCGCCACCGCGCGGCGTCCCGTCAACAAGACGACCAAAAAGGCCGCCGGCAGATTGCTTACGTTTATCGGCGCCAAGGGCGGTTCGGGCGCAACCACGCTGGCCTGCAACTTTGCAGTGGCGCTGGCGCAGGAGCCCAATCAGAAGACCCTGCTGGTGGACCTTGATCTGCCACTGGGCGATGCGGCGCTCAACCTGGGCATCGTGGCCGAGTACTCCACCATCAATGCGCTGCAGGCCGCCAGCCGCCTCGACGGCGCGTTTCTGCATCAGCTGCTGGTCAAGCATAGTTCCGGTGTGTGGGTGCTGGCTGCTCCCGGCAAGTTCCTTCAGTTCGAAGCCAGGGACGAAGACATCGATCGGCTTCTTGCGGTGGCGCGGCAGGAGTTCGATAACGTCGTGGTCGATTGGGGATCGCAGCTGAGTTTCGAACGCTCTTCAGTATTGAAGGAGTCAACCGCGATCTATCTGGTGACCCAGGCCGGCATACCCGAACTGCGCAATTCAAATCGCCTCATCACCCAGTTCTTCACCGGCGGCGGGCCGCGGCTCGAAATTGTCATCAACCGTTATGAAGCGCGCTCCATGGGAGTTTCCGAGGAACATATCACCAAAGCTTTAACGCGTGCGGCGCAGTGGAAGATTCCCAACGACTACACCGCGGTTCGCAAAATGCAGATCAACGCCACGCCGTTGGCATTGGCTGATTCCCCCATTTCACGGCTCATCAAGCAAATGGCGCG
>JBEKCW010000199.1:0-9182 GCA_050014675.1 Occallatibacter sp.
GAAGGCGATGTGTTGGAAATGGCATCAGATGTCCGCATTGGCGGAACGGTCCGGATTGGGCGAGGTGAAGCCAAGTCTGTTCCGGGCAGTGATGAAGACCGACGCCCGCGCCCTCACACAAGGAGCACGGGGTAAACCTCAACTTCTCGAACCGCCCGGTGCGGACCCGCAGGCCGGGTGGTGTGGGAGGGGAGAGCAGGTGACTGCTCCCCCTATCCCGATTGTGCAGCTAACCCTCTACAATCCATTCAATGAGCAGCGCTCTCCTCAGCTTTGGTGATGCCTCTGCGCTGGTAGCCGCGCACGCAGCCCGCGTGTCGCCGGTGGCAGCCGAGCGCGTCGCCCTCACTGAGGCCAACGGCCGCGTGCTCGCGCAGACCCTTCACGCCGATCGCGATCAGCCTCCCTTTTCCCGCTCCACGCGCGATGGTTATGCCTGCCGCGCCGCCGAAGCAAATGCGCACCAACCGCTCACTCTCGCCGGCTCAACCCGCGCGGGCCAGTCTCCTTCCGCGCCGCTGCCCGTGGGCTCTGTTTGGGAGATCATGACCGGCGCGCCAGTTCCCGAGGGAGCCGATGCGGTCGCCATGCTTGAGCACGTTGAAGCCGGCGGCGGCCGTGTGCGCCTGGCGCCGCCGCGCACCATCGCAGCCGGCGAAAACATTGTCCCCCGCGGCGCACAGGCTCGGATCGGCGATCAACTGCTCGGTCCCGGCGCAGCCATTGGCAATGCTCAAATTGCGCTCGCGGCCTCATGCGGCTACTCATCGCTTGAGGTCTTTCTCAAGCCGCGCGTCGCCATCCTCAACACCGGCGACGAAATTGTTCCCGTCGAATCCGAGCCTGGCCCGGCCCAGATCCGCAACTCCAACGGTCCGATGCTGGCCGCGCTGGTGCGCGACGCCGGCGGCGAGCCCTGGGTTTTGCCCACCGCGCCAGACAATACGCCGGCTCTCGAAGCAGCCCTCAGACAAGCCTTCGAGGCTGACCTGGTCCTCATCAGCGGCGGCGTCTCGGCCGGCAAATTCGATCTGGTGGAACCAGTGTTGGCCATCCTCGGCGCGCGATTCCACTTCATCGGCGTCCGCATACAGCCCGGCAAGCCGCTGGTCTTTGGCGAAATTCCTTCCACAAATCTCATCCGAAACGAGAACGGCACGAAGTGCTTCGGGCTGCCGGGGAATCCCGTTTCATCCGCAGTCACGTTCCTGCTCTTCGCTGCGCCGGTTTTGCGCGCCCTGGCCGGCTGCACTCATCGCGACCCGCGCTTTGCCCTCGTCCGCCTGGCCGAAGACGTAAAAGGGAAGTCAGGCCTCACGCGTTTTCTGCCCGCTTACTGCAATTTCGCCGCGCCCCCCGGCGAATTCCCAACCGTTCGCCGCGTCGAGTGGCAGGGCTCCGGCGACCTCGTGGCCATGGCCCACTCCAATTGCTTCCTCGTTCTCCCTGAAGACGCCGGGCGCCTGCACGCCGGCGAAACCGTTCGCATTCTGCTCGCCTGAGGTTCCCAATGCCCAAGCCCCCAAAGAAGCCCGCAAGCCGCTCCAGCCTCTCCCACTACGACGCCACAGGCCAGCCCCGCATGGTCGACGTGAGCGCCAAGCCCGCCACGCGCCGCACCGCCTCGGCCTCGGCCTTTGTCGAGCTATCCGCAGCCGTCCTCGCCGCGCTGCCCTCCAACCCCAAGGGTGACCCGCTCCAGGTGGCGCGCATCGCAGGCATCCAGGCCGCCAAGCGCACCTCCGAGCTGATCCCGCTCTGCCATCCCCTGCCCCTCACCCATGTCGACGTGCAGGCCGAAGTCGCTGCCGGCGGCGTCCGCATCCTCGCCTCGGCCGCCACCACCGGCCCCACCGGCGTTGAAATGGAAGCTCTTACCGCCGCCGCAGTCGCCGCCCTCACCATCTACGACATGACCAAGGCGCTCGACGAGGGGATCGTCATCCGCGAGCTGCGGCTGGAATCCAAAACCGGGGGGAAATCCGGCAATTTCAAACGATGATTCGCCACGAAACTCCTCCAAAACGAAGAAAAATCTCCACAACTTGCCCCAAGCCGCCAACCCTCGTATCATCCGGCAAGAGCATCAGCATCAAGTGCGAAGGCCATCAAACGCCATGAGCCATCAAGAGACAGCAAATTTGCGTGTAAAAGGCCGCTTGATGTCGGCCTCTGAGATTGAGCGCACCCTGGTGCGCCTGGCCCACGAAATCGTGGAAAAAAGCAATGGCAGCGAGGACCTGTCGCTGGTGGGCATCAAACGCCGCGGCGTGCCGCTGGCCGAGCGGCTGGGCAAGCTCATCTCGGGCATTGAAAAACGCCCGGTCGATACCGGCGTCCTCGACATCCAGTTCTATCGCGACGACCTCACCACCGCCGACATTCGTCCCGTGGTTACGCCCGGCTCCATGGGCTTCGACCCGGAGGGCCGCGACGTGGTCATCTGCGACGATGTGCTCTACACCGGCCGCACCATTCGCGCCGCGCTCGACGCGCTCTTCGATCACGGCCGCCCGCGCCGCGTGCAACTGTGCGTACTGATTGACCGCGGCCACCGCGAGCTGCCCATTGAAGCCACTTACGTGGGCAAGCACATTCCCACCAGCAGCCGCGAAATCATCGAAGTAAAGTTTCAGGAGGTCGACAAAGACGAGCAGGTGTTGCTCGTCGAAAAAGTAGGGTGAAACAGGTGAACCGTGGACGGTGCACGGTCCACCGTCCACCGCTCACCGTCCACCGCTCACCGACCACCGGCCACCATCCACCGTTCACGCCTCACGAGCCCTCATGGCAACCACCCCTATCGCCGCACGCCGCAAGCTGGCAACTCCGCCTCCGCCCGCATCGTCATTTCCATATCACCCCGGCTCGTTGCTCTCGGTCATGGACCTTACCGTGCCTGCGGTCAGCCATCTGCTTCAGCGCGCCACCTTTCTCGAACATGATGACCCGCTGGTCCGCGACCGCATCCTGCAGAAGCGCCGTATCGCGCTGCTTTTTTACGAGTCATCCACGCGCACCCGCACCAGCTTTGAGCTGGCCTGCAAGGCGCTGGGAGCGGACACGACGCTGGTCTCTAGCCTCAGCTCGAGCATCGAAAAAGGCGAGTCGCTCAAAGACACTGGCCTTACCCTCCGCGCCCTCGGCGCCGAAGCCATCATCCTGCGCCACAACTCGTCGGGCGCGGCCTGGCTGCTTGAAGAGTCCACCCGCCTGCCGGTCATCAATGCCGGCGACGGCATGCACGAGCACCCCACCCAGGCGCTGCTCGATCTGCGGACGATCCTTACGCATTTGCGCCCCGGCGTTACTGAGGTTGGCCCCGAAACGCTCTCCGGCGTCACCGTCACCATCGTCGGCGACATTCTGCACAGCCGCGTCGCCCGCTCCAACATGCTTCTGCTGCCGCGCCTCGGCGCGCGTGTGCTGCTCTGCGGACCCAAAGAACTGCTGCCCGAGATGGCCGCAAAATCGTCGCCGGGCATTGAGATCGAGCGCGACTTCGAGTCCGCCATCCGCCAGTCGCAGGCCATCATGATGCTCCGGATTCAAGCCGAGCGCATCGCCAACCTGCAACTCGACCTCGAACAGTACAAGGCCGCCTATCAGCTAACCGGCCAGCGCCTCGCAACGCAAGCGCCTAACGCCATCGTCATGCATCCAGGCCCTATCATTCGCGGGCTTGAAATCACCGCAGGCGTAGCCGACGGCCCGCAATCGACGATTCTTGAGCAGGTCACCAACGGCGTCGCCATCCGCATGGCGGTGATGGAACGCGCACTGACCACCGCTGAAGGAGGCCGCGCATGACCACCCTAGCCATCCGCCACGGCCACCTCATCGATCCAGCTGCCGGCATCGACGCGCCCAAAGACATCTTCATCCAAAATGGCCGCGTAGCCGAGATCGCCGCACCGGGCAAGCTCAAGCTGGCTAATGGCGCTCAAGTCATCGATGCCAAAGGCCTCACCGTTGCGCCCGGCCTCGTTGACATCCATGTGCATCTGCGCGAGCCAGGCCAGGGATACAAAGAGACCATTGCCACCGGCACCGCCGCCGCCGCAGCCGGAGGATTCACCGCCGTTGCCGCCATGCCCAACACCACGCCGGTAAACGATTCGGTTGAGGTCACGCGGTGGATGCAGGCGCCAGAGCGCGGTGCGGAGGTTCGCGTCTTTCCCATCGTCGCAGCCACGCGCGGATCGAAAGGTGAAACGCTCACCGACTACGCAGCTCTCAAGTCCGCCGGCGCAGTGGCCGTCACCGACGATGGCCGCCCAATTCTTAAAGACGGCATCATGCGCGAAAGCCTTGCTGCAGCCGCGCGCGTAGGCCTCACCGTCATCCAGCACGCTGAAGACACGCGCCTGACCCAAGGCGCCAGCATGAACCTCGGCCCCGTTTCGTTCAAGCTGGGCCTGCGCGGAATGCCCACTGAAGCTGAGTCGGCGATGGTCGAACGCGATATTAGACTCGTCACGGAACTGCGCGAGCAGCACCCGCATTTGCACGTGGCGCACACTTCAACCGCCGCTGCCATCGCTGCCGTTCGCCAGGCGCGCCGCAACGGACTGCGCGTCACCTGCGAAGTGGCTCCGCATCATTTTCTGCTCACCGATGAACATGTGGGCCTCTACAACACCCACGCCAAAATGAATCCGCCGCTGCGCTCGGCCTCCGATCGCGACGCCATGATCGAGGCTCTGCTCGACGGTGTGGTTGACGCTATCGCCACCGATCACGCGCCCCACGCCATGCACGAGAAAGAAGTTGAATTCGAGCTCGCGCCCAACGGCATCACCGGCCTTGAAACCGCGCTGGGCCTCTCGCTGCGCTGGCTGCACAAGGAGTGGCGCATGCCCCTGGGCCGCGTCCTCAGCCTGCTGAGCGCGCAGCCGGCCGCGCTGCTCGGACTCAAAGGCCGCGGCACGCTTGCTGTGGGCAGCTATGGCGACGTAGTGATCTTCGATCCCAAAGCCGAGTGGACCTACCGCGCCACCGAATCAAAATCGAAGGCCAAGAACACGCCCTTCGACGGCTGGGACATGCTCGGCAAAGTTCACTACACAATCGCAGAAGGCCGCATCGCTTACGCAGTCGCCGGCCGCGAGTAGCGGTATTTCGAAGGCTGCTATCGAGTAAGGCGGCAGCGCCTTTGCGGTGAAAAATGGTGTGAAATCACGACAACCTGAGTGCGCTCTGGATTAGTCCGCATTTCTGACAAGACGCGCACTCGAACGGCAGTGAAGTGTGCTTGAAGCACGGGAGAATCTCAGCCGCATCTGGGTGCGAAATCGAGGCAAATGCAGAGTCTGTGGAATTCGATGTAAGTACGCTTGATGTCAGTCATTTACGGCCGGAATTCCGCAACATGCAAATACGCGAAAATGCACGTTTTCTTGCACCAGAAATGCAGCAACTGGCTTGTAAGTGCTTTAGAACGCGAGACCCTCCGAAACGAATGTAACAGCATTTTTGTTTCATTCTGTCGGATAACCATCTTTGTTTGCCTATACATGGTCAGAAAATACCCTATTTACTTTCTGAGCACCCCGGGGGTGGGGAGAGGTGTGTTTTTTTGCTTTTTGCCCCTCAGCTTTCAACGAAATGGATGGGCGAAAGGCGTTGGCTGCCCGTAATGAATGAATCCCGGCGGCAGGCGTCTTCCGCAGTATGCATGTTTCCAGTCTGCGCTCATGGCTGGTAATTAACTGCAACGGGCGGGCGAAAAAACTGCGGCTTGGGCAGGATTGTGTAGATTCGAGATGTCGCGCGGTGGTTTAGGTCTGCCATCGCCAATACCCCGGCAGGACTGGTGAGACTGATTCGCTCGTACTCTCTCACCAACGTCGGCCTTCCCTCGTTTCTCGGCGGGTCGGCTCCTGCGTCACCCGTTTCGGGGCCTGCTCAGCGTTTACTCACATTACGGCCTGCATGCTCGCCAGGTCGCCTTCGCGACCCTCTACACCGGAGGCTTCAGCGGCTTCGTTGCCTCCACCGCTGCCCCGATTGCTACCGGGCGGAGCGATCCAGTTCCCGGGTGGGACTTGCACCCACTGTTGACCAGCGCCTTTCACGGCGCACGAGAAATGCGGGTTAGCTACTGGCTATTGGCTACTGGCTATTGGCTATTGGCTTTCACGCAGAGAATGCCCGCCTCCGCCCCGGAGGGGCAGAACGATAATAGCCCAGCGTGGAGCGAAGCGGAACGCTGGGAAACTCGGCAAAATATCCCCGCCGTCCCGTAGGGCCGGCCCGAACCCCTTATCGCGACTAGAGCACCCCGTCCCTCATTGCGCTGTCATCCTTGCCGAGCCGCAGTGAAGGATCCGCGGTTGTTCTTGGCATCCTGAAACCCGCCAATTCTTCCTGATCGCCGACAAACCACCCGCGAAGCCGCGTCCCGCGCAAATCCGCTCACCCCAAAACCGTGTCATCCTGAGCGGGTGATAAAACTTTTGCATCACATTGTTTTCATTGCACATAACACGCCAATTTTCGGCTGTACAGGAACTGTGCAGGCAAACTGTGTAAATTTCAGCCAATTTTGCCTGCTACTGGTCCCTTGGGCACGAGGGGCCGGGGTGTGTAGCCCCTTCTTCCGCAGGCGAAGCCAGAACAGCAACGCACAGAATAGCCATGTCCATAACCGTCCACCGGACGGGCGGTATCATGCTCGAAGGTGGCCGCGACGAACTTGCCGGTCGTTTCCGGTGCATGGACGTTGCCGATGCGTGCCTGCGTGTAACGCTCCAATTCACCGAGCGCGACGCGGACGCTTTCACGGTGCGCCTCCCGGACACGGTCATCGCGTCCTACAAGGGCGGTGAGCGAAACGGACTTCGGCGCGGAGAAGGTGGCATCCCATCCCGCGCGATGCTCCACGCTGGTGATTTCCTTGCCGTATTCGTTTTCGTAAGTACGTGCGGGCTGGTGCTTGACGAGTTGCACGCCGCTCTCAGGATGCTGGCCTTCGCTCAGGCGGACGAAGTGCTCGGAGCCGACTTCGCCGTGCAGACCCCACTCGTGCGCAAGCCTGCCCTGCCACTCGCTATGCGCCTGCTGGTCGCGGCTCCAGTAGTTCTGCTCTTCTGAAGTAAACTCGCGGGAGTGATACGTTCTTGCCTGGCCCGCAGATAGCGATTTTGAGATGGTCAACATGCGCATGTACTCCACAGTGTGCGCGGCAGCATCTCGCTTCTGCCTATTGAGATTCTATCTCTAACCTAAGGAATTATAGGAACTGAGCGAAAGCCCATCCCCACTTCAATGAGCGCATTGGTCTATTAACCGCCAGATGAAAGCGCTTGGCGCTCATTGATACTCAGCAAGTGCGATGAGACTGGAAGATTGAGGGTAAAGCTGCCCACCCTTCGCCAGAAAAACCGCTGGATGGGGCACCCTTGTCCCGGGAAGAGTTAGGGTGCGCCACCCGCCGCCGGTTTCTTTGGGCTCAATCCATTTCCAAATATCACGTCCAGCTTGTTAGCGATCCGACTGCGGCATCCACTTTCTTCAGCAGCATACGTAGTGGTGAGCAGTCGGGATAGTGCTTACCTAGAATGTTTTTCACCTGTGCCAGGCTTTCGGCATGGCTTTTGCGCTCGGATTCTGTGATTGACGTCGAAGACGTAGTCCCGGATTCCTGGTAGTACAGCTTGTTCAACTGTTCAACCGAAAGCTCGTCATCGCTGAATTCTCGCATCGCCCATTCATCCAGCTCACAGCGAATCGAGTTTAGGCGCTTATAAACGCCCTTGCGTTTGTAGGCAACCACCAACACTGATTTAAGTAATCTACCGGCTTCGGCGTGTGACTCGATTGGCATTCGGCCTACAGGACGGCGTTGTGGACCGACGAAAGTCTGCACATACTCGACCGAATTGCGCTGGCTCTTCAATTTGTTCGGCGTTTCTGGCTTCTCCTTCACAGCAGCAGCCTTAGCGATGGTGCCAGGACTCACAAAGAGCGGTTTCATTGGTGCGGATTCGCCGTTCCATGTGCTTTCAACGATTGGCGCGGGAAGTTTCTCCAGGGCAGCAGCTACCGGTGAAAGCGGAATGCCCTTTGTTTTATCAGCGATCAGATAGAGACGAGAGCCTATATCGGGCGCGTACATACCGGCCCATTCTGGCTTGACGATGACAAAGCCGTGCTTCTTTGCCCAATCTTCGCGCTCTGATCTCCAACCTTCCGCAGCCGGTTCATACGGTTCATCAGCAATGAGATAACGTTTTGTATTGCGGTCATACCAAACACTTTCGTGATCGAGCCAGGGAATTTCATTGCCCGTGTCTCCACCCGGAAAAACGCGGCTGTAGCCCTGGGATGGGCGCAGCTTTGTGGCATCCATGAAATAGAAAACTCGTGCGGCTGCGCAGACATAGTTACGGGCATGGGGCTGGCTGTTTTGCTGCCGTTCGTGGACGAAATGATCGGGACCATCCTTGCGGAAACCAGCTAGGGCAGGATGATTTTTGAGTTGGAGCGGAGTGATCAAATTGGTCCAAGGCGAGGATAGCCAAATGGTCAATGTCTCGCGACCGCTGGCACCGCTCTCGCGTTGCTCCCAGTAAGCTGATAGGAAAACACGATAGCCGTGTATCTCCTGCTCCGGGGCTGGACCTGTGCGCAGTGCATTGCTTGCATGGCGAAAGTTCTGGAATCCCGCCGCCTGAGAGGCAACGTCCAAAGCCTGAACGTGTTGGACACGCCGTTCAACCTTGAGCGATTTGGCAAGGCGCTTGATGCCTTCCAATGTAGTAGGGCGAATAGCTTCACTCGACATGACAGTTCTCCCGGTTCATGACGAAACGTCACCCGTCTGCCGCTTTCTGAACCTGAACTTGGCATGTGCAGGAAGATTGGGAGTACCAGCAGTGCTGTCAACAGCTTTGCAACGACGGGTGGCAGGCTTCTGCCCGAAGCCTTCACGTCATTTTTCCATAAGGGAGGAAGATTGGCAAGTGCCTGAATCGTTGACCACGCTGTTTCAATCAATCCACTCTGATTCATCCCAGTCACGCGGCTTTTCATTCCCAGCCTTCTGTCGTACAGCCCCAGGGAATACCATCTGCTTTTGGACCGGCTTCTTTGGCGGTTCGCTCAAGCCTGCACTCGCTGCCTGTTGAGAGTTGACCGCTGCCTGCTGCACGGCAACGGCACGCGGCGATACCGATACG
>JBEKCW010000200.1:0-9176 GCA_050014675.1 Occallatibacter sp.
CGTCCGCCGGGCCATGCTTCAATGATCATCGGCATCGGGGCGCCGGGGGTTTCGCTGCCGGGCCCGAGCTGTTCGAGCAGTGCGTCAAAGGTCACTTCAAGCGACGCTTTAACGCGGATCTCCTGCTCGATGCGCAGAGTCAGATTCTCAATTTCGGTTGCGGCTAACGTGGTCATAGATACTCCTTGAGGAATTTTCTGGTTGAGGGCCGCCGGCATCGCGCCGGGGAAAATAGTTACTTCGCGCGGGTTGGTTACTTCGTTTGCGCGCTGTTTTTCATCTCGGCTTCGGCACGCTCTTTCACTCGAATCAGTTGGTGGCGCCAAAAGCGCTCAAATGTTTGCGTCCACTCATGCATGGGTCTGATTGCCTCGGCATTGGTGCGATAGAGCCGGTGGCGGCCGTTGCGGCGAACGTGCACCAGCCCCACGTCGCGCAGAACCCCCAGGTGCTTTGACACCGACGGCTGGTCGAGCCCGATGGCGATTACGATCTCGCCAACCTGGCGTTCAGTGCCGGCCAGAAAGGTAAGAATCTCGCGGCGTCGGGGCTCGGCGACGGCGTTAAAGGTGTCGGAAGTGGTAGCGGCTCTGGCCATGGGAGAAACAATACATTCCCATATCGGAATATGTCAAGAGAAATCTTGACGACAGGGAGCAAGGGAACGAGGGAACAAGGGAGCCAGGGAGCAAGAAGCCAGTAGGAGGTAGGTTGATGCTCGTGCTAAGAAACTACTGGCTATTGGCTACTGGCTTTTCAGCTGCTCGTTGCTTTTTCCACGCTACAATCCAAGCTGAGTGCGGCCTATGAAAGACGAGACCAACCCGCCGGTTACGCGGAGCTTTAGCTCCGGCGAGGCGAGTTTTCAAGCCGGGCAGAAATGGGGCCAGTTCGAGCTGCTGGAGCGGGTTGGCCGGGGCAGCTTCGGCGAAGTGTACCGCGCCTGGGATTCGAGCCTGGAGCGCGAGGTGGGGCTCAAGATCCTGCTGCCGCGTTCAGTGGATGAAGGCGCGCAGTACGAGGAGTTGTTGCGCGAGGCGCGGGCGCTGGCCGCGGTGCGGCACCCTAATATTCTTCCTATTTATGGAGTGGACCGCCACGACGGGCGCGTCGGTTTCTGGACCGATTTTGTGCACGGCAAGACGCTGGCGGCGGTGGTGCGCGAGCAGGGTCCGTTCGGCTACCGCGAGACGGCGCTGATAGGGCTTGACGTAGCCAGGGCGCTGAGTGCAGTGCACCGGTCGGGGCTGGTGCATCGCGATATCAAGGCAGAAAACGTGATGCGCGAAGAGGGCGGGCGCATTCTGCTGATGGACTTTGGGCTGAGCGCGCTGGCCACGCGCCAGCAGGAGCTGGCCGGCTCGCCGCGCTACATGGCGCCGGAGCTGTTTCGCGGCGCCGAGGCCTCGGTTGCCACCGACATTTACGCGGTGGGCGTGCTGCTTTTTTACCTGGTTTCGGGTCATCATCCCTGGGCGGGCGAGCCCGCGTCCGGCAAGCCCCAGACAACAGGAGACGAACCGACAGCTGTTGCCGAAGAGGTTCGGAGTTCAGGAATGAACTCGCAGAGGATGCGAGCGGCAGGTGACGGGGCGGGTCTCACGTTGCTCGATTACCGGCCCGACCTGCCAGAACTGTTTGCCAGGGTGATTGAGAAGGCCATCGACCCCGGCCCGGCCAAGCGATTTCAAAGTGCGGGCGCATTGTCGAGCGCGCTGAGCGAGACTCTGGGCCTGCCGGCGGAGAAGATTGAGCCCGCCAAGGAGAGCAAGAAGCGCGCGACGTGGGTGGAGTCGCCGGTGGTGTGGGTGCTGGTTGCCGGCGTGCTGATCGCGCTTATGTGGCGAGCTGGGATTTTTCACCGCAAGCCTGCCGGGCCGGCCGCGCCGGCTTCCGCAGCTGCATCGGGCGATGTGAACAGCGAGTATTTAAAGGCCGATGCGCTGCTCAAGCGGTACGACCAGAAGAAGAACGTCACTGACGCCATCGACATCCTGAACGGAGTGATTTCTAAAGATCCGAATTTTGCGCTGGGGCAGTCGGAGCTTTGCCGGGGCGATTTTCAGCAGTATCGAGTCACGCGGAATCCCGAGTTGCTGAAGCAGGCACAGGCGGCATGCAACCAGGCCATTGCGCTCGACGGAACTCTGGCGCCGCCCTATGTGACGCTGGCGCGGATGAGCGCGATGGCCGGCAATACGGCGCTGGCCACAACCGAGGCGCAGAAGGCATTGCAGCTCGACCCGCGCAGCGCCGAGGCCTATGGCGCGCAGGCTGAGGTGCTTGAGGCCGAGGGGCGCGATAGCGATGCGATTGGCGCAGTGCAGAATGCGATTAACCTGGCGCCCGACGACTGGCGATGGCAGGTGCTGTTGGGCGCTTACTACTATAACGATGGAAGGCTTGCGGATGCGGCCACTCAATATCAAGACGCGGTCAAGATTTCGCCTGATAACGCAATTGCCTTGCGTAACGTAGGCATGGTCGATATGCAGCTGGACCGGCTGCCGGATGCAGAGAAAAGTCTGGAAAGATCGGTCGAGTTGCAGCCCACCTTTGCGGGTTATTCAGACCTGGCCGAGATATACAAAGCGGAAGGAAGCTACCGGAAGGGAATCGAGGCAAGCCAGAAGGCGCTGGATCTGAATCAAACCAATTATCTGGCGTGGGGAAATCTGGGAGCGGCCTACCTGCGCGCGCCAGATGGCCGGAGCGAGGCAATCAAGACTTACATGAAGGCCATTGAACTGGCGGAAGCAGCGCGCAAGGAGTCGCCGCAGGATTCGATGCTGCTTGTCTCATTGGCCGGATACTACGCAACCATTGGCGATGCCGCCCATGCCTTGCCGCTTTTGCGCCAGGCGGTTGCGCTCGATCCTGATTCGGCTGATGTTTTGTACGTCGCGGGCGATGGGTATGAGCTGCTGCACCAGCGCGACCAGGCCATACCGCTGATCGCCAAGGCGCTGGCGCTCGGTTACCACTTTGTCCAATTCGAGCACGAACCCGAGCTTGCCGCACTGCGCCAGGACCCCAACTTCAAGAAGGCCCTGCTGGCCGCGCAGCAAAAACATTTACTGGACAGCCATAACAAAAACGGATAAGTTGTGCGTTATGAGCACAACCACGGTAATTCTGAACGAAGACAGCATGGGCCTGTGTGTCCCGAGCGTCAACAGCGTGCCGATTGAAGCGGGCACGCAAGTGACGTTCAAAACAGCACAGGGAGTGAGTGCGGCATTGTATTTTTCCCCTGCAACCGCCGCGATTCTCTCGCCCACCCCCGGCGCCTCAGTTGCCATTCCTCCCGGTCAGAGCGTCACCTACACGGTTTCCTCGGTGGGAACGGCTGCCTATGGCGTGTTTACTCAACCCCCGCAGTTTCCGGCTCCAGGCTTTTTCGACTTTGGCGCACCAAAAACTCCCCCTGTACTGGTCATCTCGCCAGGCATGGGAGGTATTGGGTTCAGCGTTGCCTCAAATCCTCCTTCGACCAAGCAATAACGAGACACAGGCCTGAGCGGAACGGTAGTCGTGCGTTTCGCACTGATGCGTGTCTCCGATCCTCACTGAAAGAGAACGATACGGAAGCAGGGTGGGAGCAGCATTTGAGCTTCGCCCTGCGCCCCGGTTTGGCTGTACAAACTGCGTTGCCGGCAACTCTCTCGATTCTTCTCCTCCGGTTCTTTCCCCATCTGCCTTGCGGAACTGGTGAATCGCTTCTAAATTATTGATACAGAGTCACCGAGGCCTTCCCCGATCCCTGCTTCACATCCAAGTTCCGGCCGCACTCTGTTTGCGTACAAACTGAGGGACAACCAATGAGCGGTTCTGATGCGCTGCTGTACTTTAACGGCATCAATGGCGCTACCGGCCGGTACGATCTGGAGCCAATGCCCGCAGCCGCTCTCTCTCAGGTCGCGCAGGGCATCGCCCCAGGGCGTCCGGATGACAAAGCGCATCTCGATGAGCTGAAGCGGCGTTTCCAGCGCGACACCGAAGCGCATTTCGCGCCGAAAGAAGGCGTCAATCCCAAGAATCTGGCTGAGACGGGCTGGGGCGTGATCTTTGCCTTTGGCGCCGATCCCGCGGTGTACGAGGCGCTGAGCCCGCTCTTGAAGTTGCGCAAACAGCAGGCTGGCGACAAGTACAAGGAGTACCTTGGGCCGCTGGCCTACCGGGGCGCGTCAGCGGATTCGCCGGACGAGAGCAAGCAGGCCTTTCTCGCGCGTAATGGCGCAGGACCGGGACCGGTTGACCCAAGCATTGTTCCCTACTACCTGCTGATCGTGGGCGACCCGGATGCAATTCCGTTCCGGTTCCAATATCAGCTTGATGTGCAATATGCGGTGGGGCGCATCCACTTTGAGACGTTGGCCGAGTATGCGGCTTATGCCGCGAGCGTGGTGGCGTCCGAGACCGGAACCCTTGGGCTGAAGAAGCGCATGGCTGTGTTTGGCGTGGCCAATCAGGACGATGTTGCCACCAATATGAGCCGCGACGAACTGGCCTCGCCGCTGGCCGATTGGGGCGCAACGCAAGATGGCTGGGCGGTGGAGAAGTATGTGAGCGGCGACGCGACCAAGGCCAGGCTGGCCGCGGTGCTGGGCGATGCGCCGGCGTTTTTGTTCACGGCAAGCCACGGCATGTGCATGCCTGACGGCGATCCTGGCCAGGCTGCGAAACAGGGCGCGCTGGTGTGCCAGGACTGGCCGGGCCCGTCGTGGCAACAGGCCATCCCAGACAGCTTTTATTTTGGCGGCGACGATGTTGCGAGTGACGCGCGCATCTTTGGCTCCATCACCATGCACTTTGCGTGTTTTGGCGCCGGGACGCCGAAGCTGAGCGATTACTCGGCGGCGGGAGCTCCGCCGGCGATTGCGCCAAGGAGTTTTCTTGGCCGGCTGCCGCAACGGCTGATCGCGCATCCCCGCGGCGGCGCGCTGGCGGTAATCGGGCATGTGGAGCGGGCATGGGGATGTTCGTTTCACTGGAACCGTGCAGGGAGCCAGACCGAGGTTTTCAAGAGCACCATCAAGCGGCTGCTCGAAGGGCATCCGGTGGGCTCGGCTCTGGAGTATTTCAACGGACGCTATGCCGAACTTTCGACCGATCTGTCGACGGTGCTCGAGGATGTAAAACGCGGCGCCACGGCCGATCCCTACGAGATTGCAGCGTTATGGACGGCCAATAACGACGCGCGGGGCTATTCGGTAGTGGGCGATCCAGCAGTGCGCCTGAGGTTTGTTGAAGATGGAAAACCGGCTGACAGGCCGGTATTGGAGGTAACTTTGCCAACGACACAAGATTCACTTCCCGCCGCGCCGGTTGCGCAGGTGGCGGCTGTTAATCCGCTGTTGACGGATTATGGCGTGCTCGATTCGGTACGGGGTGCGGCGGCGTCGCTGCAGGATGCGGCGCAGAAGATGGGCGCCTGGCTTGCGGAGTCGTTTCAAACGGTGACCAGCGTGCGCGTGACGACGTATGTGAGCGACAACATCGACGCGGTGAAGTATGAGAACGGCGCGTTTACCGGGGCGGCTCTGCGCGCGATGACGGTGGCCAGCCTCGATGGAAACACTCTGGTGTGCGTGCCCGAGAATAACGGGGTGGTTGACGATGCGTTGTGGAAGATTCACTCCGACACGCTCGACAAGGCGCTGCACAACCGCGTGGAGCTGATGAAGACGGCGGCGACGGCAATCGCCAGCCTGGTTCCGGGAGTAAAGGCGCTATGACCGGCCCAGGCGCGCAGGTCGGCGTGCAAATCGATGCCCAGACGGCTCGAGTACACGCGCTACGCTCGCAGATCGATGCGATCACCAGTGCCGTGCAGCAACCGGGAAACCAGAGTGGCTTTGAGCCGGTGAGCTATTCCTTTGGTGCCTTCGACACCATGGAGCAGGCCGCGCGGAAGCTGGCGGGGACCGTGCAGGATCTTCTGATGAAGCTGAAACCGGTGGCGACAATCGAAACCGCGCGGGGAGACCTGAAGGCGATTACGACGGTGAACTACGCAGGCCTTGCGGCGTCGGCGTGGCCAGCGTTTCCAACCGAGGAGCTGAAGGTGGCGCACCAGACATCGGTGGACCATGTGGTGGCGCTGCGTGCGGCGCTGGCCGCGGCCATTGCCTCGGCGGCAAGCGCGATGATGGCGATTTCGGCTTCGGCGGCAAATCCGCTGCTCGCCATGAACGCGCTGTCTGCGGTCAGACGATTGAAGGAATCACTGGAGCAGCTGGCTGCGGCGGCGGAAGCAGCGGTGTAGAGGGCCGGGGAACCCCTCAAAATGAGCCGATATTCGGATCTCGAGATCACGTTCAGCAAGCGCGATGAGCGGAAGTATGTGGTTGGCTTCCGCTTCAACAGCGCCGACGACGCGGCGGAACAGCGCTCGGCGTTGGAGCCGGTGATTGCGATCGAAAACGTTGGCCTGGCAGGCGACGATGGGGAGGCCTATGCAGAGACGCTGAGCGCGGCCTTTTTTACGCCGGATGTGCGTGGCGAGTTCAACCGGTTTCGCGCGGCCGCAGCGGCGTTGCAGTCGATTCTGCGCGTGCGGTTGACGATTGATGCGAACGCTCCCGAGCTGCACGCGGTGCACTGGGAGACGTTGCGCGACCCGAATCGCATCGACGATAACACCGCGCACCTGTTCACCGGCGAAGAGATTGTTGTTTCGCGTTTTCTGAGCAGCGGAACGGATTGGCGTCCGATACGGTTGAAACCCAAGGCGGGGCTGCGCGCGCTGGTGGTGGTGGCGAATCCCGCATCGGGTGTCAAGTATGGCTTGGAACCGATCGACATTGAGGCTGAGACAGCGCTGGCCGCCAAGGCGATGACCGGAATTCAGGTTTCGCGCTGGGCCGCGGACGAACCGGTGACGCTGAACGCGCTGGGCTCGCGGCTGCGCGAGGACTTCGACATTCTTTATCTCGTGTGTCACGGAAAAATGGTGGACAACGAGCCGAATCTCTTTCTCGAAGATGGCCCACCGTCTGCGGGAGCTGACTTGGTGCAGGCCATCAGGGAGCTTGAGCATCGGCCGCGAATCGTGGTGCTGGCCTCTTGCCAGAGCGCGGGCAGCGGCGGGGTTGGAATGGCTGCGCTGGGGCCGCGGCTGGCCGAAGCCGGCGTGCCTGCGGTAATCGCCATGCAGGGCAACGTCTTTATGACCACGGCAGCTGAGTTCATGGGGACATTTCTTCAAGAGCTGCTTCAGGACGGGCAGATCGATCGCGCGGTCGCCGTGGCTCGCGGCAATGTGCGGAAATCGCCGGACTACTGGATGCCGGTGCTGTTTTTGCGGCTGCGCGATGGCTGCATTTGGTACGAGCCGGGGTTTGGCGGCGACGGTAAAGCCGAATTCGATAAATGGAAAGCGATTTGCAGCTCGGTGCGTTCGGGACGGTTCATTCCGATTCTGGGTCCGGAACTGGGCGAGGACATCTTTGGCGGATCGATGGAGCTGGCGGGGAATCTTGCTGACAAGCACGCGTTCCCGCTATCGCCGCACGAGCGGTCCGACCTGGCCAAGGTTGCCCAGGTGATTTGCGTGGAGCAGAAGCGAAGCTACGCCTGCGAAGCGGTGCAGAACGAGTTTCTGGCGCAGATTAGCAGGAGGCTTGATAAAGCCGCGCTGGACGCGAGCCAGGGATCGTTGCCGGCGCTGCTCGACGCCGCGGTGAATCAGTGCAGGTCGAATTGCGACCACCCCTATCGCGTGCTGAGCGAGCTGCCCGCGTCGATTTATTTGAATGCAAGCTACGAACCGATGCTGGTGCGGGTGTTGAAGGCCGAGGGTAAAAACGCGGAACCGGTGTTCAACTCGTGGCGAGGAGAAGATGTTCCGCAGAAGCCGCAGCCGCAGAATGCGAAGCCGACGCCCGAGAGCCCCTGGGTGTATCACATTTTTGGAATCTTCGGGAAACCCAACTCAATGGTGCTGACTGAAGATGATTTCTTCGATTACCTGATTGCCACTTCGCGGCTCGATCTCTTGTTGCCCACGCTGGTTGGGCAACTGATGCAAAGCTCGCTCCTGTTTCTGGGGTTCCGGCTTGAAGACTGGCGGTTCCGCGTACTGTTGCGCATGATCGTCACGCGGCCGGGAACAAGAACGCTGCGCGACCTGGCGCATGTGGGCGTGCAAGTGAATCCAGGCGAGCAGACCGTGGCGGATGTGAAAAAAGCCCGCAGGTATATTGAGAGCTACTTCCAGGGCGGAGACGATTCGCCGGAGATCTCGATCTACTGGGGCAGCCCGACGGATTTTCTGAAACAGCTGAAGGAGAATCTGAACTCGAGCCTGGGCCAGGACGCTGCGCCGGTTGCAGCGGGAGGCGTCGATGAGTGGTACTAGCGCCGCCCAGGGCGAGCTTGTAAATCCCTTCGTAGGCCCTCGGCCGCTCGAGCGCGGCCAGCCCATCTTTGGCCGCGACAAGGAGATTGATGACCTCTACTATCTGCTGAGCGCCGAGCGCATTGTGCTGTTTTACTCGCCTTCAGGCGCCGGAAAAAGCTCGCTGCTGCAGGCAGGATTGATACCCAGGTTGCAAGCGCAGTTTGATGTGTGGGCGCCGGTGCGGGTGAACCTCGCCGCGAGCGATGCCGATGGCGTGAATGGCTCAGGCGCGGACGAAAGCTCGCAGATGTTGGAAGATTTTTCGCCCAGATACCTGGAACAGCTTGACCTGTCGAGTCCGGTGCCCCTGGACGTCGACACTAAATTTGCTGTCGGGTTGAATCGCTACGTGCGCAGTTGCATTCTGGGCTTCGAGGCCGAAGTTCCAAAGGAGCGGCAACGGCCAGCAGACGTGATTGAAAAGATGACGCTCGCCGAATATGTGGCAAGCAGGCCACGGCGCAGGTCGGCTCCAAAGGACATCGTGCTGATCTTCGATCAGTTTGAAGAGGTCCTCACCACCGATCCGAGTTCATACGAGGCCAAGCGGAGTTTCTTCTATCAGCTCGGGCAACTACTCAAGGATCCGCACATATGGGCGATCTTTGCATTGCGCGAAGATTATCTTGCCGCCTTCGATCCTTATTCATGGCTGGTTCCGACGAATTTGAAGAATCGATTCCGGCTCGATTTGCTGAAGTACGACGCGGCGAAAGAAGCAATTAAGAAAACGGCGGAGCTGGCCGGGAAGTCTTTTTCAGTGGAAGCGATC
>JBEKCW010000201.1:0-9129 GCA_050014675.1 Occallatibacter sp.
GCGAACTCGCCGTGGGGGTCGAAGGCGATGGAAAAAAGCACCACCACCAGTCCCGAGAAAAAGAGCATCGAAATCATGGCGTCGAGCGAGCGCCATTCGATGCGCAGGTCCTTGACGAGGTGAGTCCACAGGGCGCGGGTCATTGGTGTCCCTCCGCTGTGTGGACAACTTCTTTGGTCAGGTCGACTAGCTCGACTGGAACCTCAAGGGCTTTGGCGGCGCGCACGTAATCGTCGGGGCCGAGGATAATTTGCGTTCCGCGCGCGCCTGCCGAGACGCTGATCTTGTCAAACAGAATCGCGGTCTCATCGATGTAAACCGGGTAAGCCTTTTTCGCGCCGAAAATGGTAACGCCGCCGCGAATGTAGCCGGTAAGGGGCTGCACGTCTTTGAGCGGAGTCATCTCAAGCTTGCGGAGGCTCGATGCGCGCGCCAGTTTTTTGAAGTCGAGCTCGGCGTCGCCGGGGACTACGGCAAAAACATATTCCTTGTGCCCATCGGTCGTAAGCAGCGTTTTGAAGACCTGTTCGGCGGGCATGCCAATCTTTTTTGCCACGGTAATCGCCGTCAGGTCGTTGGGGTCGACTTCGTATTCCCGAAGTTCGAATGGAATGTCGAGGGATTCAAGGTAACGCGCGCCGTTGGTCTTCATAGCGTGGGCGCTCCCGGTTCCAACGATGCAACGCGGCCAGCGCGGAGGGTGAGCACCCAGTCGGCGATGGGCGCGGCCAGCTCGCGCTGGTGCGTGGTGAGGACGATGGTGCGGTTCGATTGGCGGAATTTGGCCAGGAGCGCGACCATCTGGCGTGCGCTTTCAACGTCCATGTTTGAGAACGGCTCGTCGAGCAACAGCAGTTCGGGCACGGGCAGCAACACGCGGGCGAGGGAAGTGCGCTGGCGCATGCCCTGTGAATATTGGCCCAGGTAGCGGGGCAGGTCAGGGTCGAGGCCCACCTGGCGCAGCACTTCAGCCGGCGTAAGGCAGGGGCGGCCGGGGTAGAGTTTGGCAAAGTAGCGCAGGTTTTCCTGGGCTGTAAGTTCGTCGTAAAGCATGGGCGCATGGCTCATGTAGCCAATACGATCGCGCGCCTCCAGCGGCTCGAAGTCGCCAAACACTTTCACTTTGCCGAAACTGGGGCGCAGCAGGCCGGCCAGCACGCGCAGCAGCGTGGATTTGCCGGCGCCGTTTTCGCCAAGCAGAACGTAGCAGCGGCCCGGCTCAAAGTCGACCGAGACCTGGCGCAGGGCAGCGAAGGAGCCGAAAAGTTTCGACACCTGGTCAACCTTCGCGCAGAAGGTGGGTGAGGCCGCGACGGTGGAGGTGGCGGTCATCGGGGCGAGCTTACGATTACCGTGCCGCGGTCTGGTTGGCTGGGGCTGCGTTTGCGGCGGTCTTATTGGCTGGCGAGGACTGCATTGCCGGGGTTGCGCCGGGCTGATTGGGGCCGGCCGGCGCGTACTTGCTGGCGCACTTGGCCTGGAGAGTATTGGCGTGGAAGACGCCATCGCGGCCATAGGTTCCTTCGGCGAGGGCCTGGGCATTGTCTTTGAATGTGTCGGGAGGCGGCTCGGTGCCCTTGTAGTTCACGGTGATGAGCCGGCCAGTGGCGGCTTTGGGCGAGTGGCTCTCAAATTCGTTGAGAACAAAGGTCACGTGGGTGCCGGATTGCTCAATCGAACCCGGCTTCACGAAGCCCTCTACCCGCAGATTGCTGGTGTAGGCCTTATCGCCCATGTTGCCCAGCTCGGCGATGGTGACGTAGTAGCTCTTGTTGGCTCCGTAGCCGGAGAAGGCCAGCCATGCAATGGTGCCGAGGATGATGGCCGTCGCGATGCCGACCTGCAAGTTTTTCTGCGATTTTTTCATAGTCGTTACCCTTTTACGATACGAGCCTGCATGACCATGGTCAACCGTGGGGGGGCGACGGGGATGTGATTTAGCTCACTCTGGTGGTGGAAGTGGGAAGAGCGGGGTAGTGGGAAAGCGAGTCAGCGAGTCGGCGGGACGGCACGACGGTCTGCCTCTCGGAGGACATAAATGAGCCTTTCGCCCGCTAAAGCGGGCTGGGGTGTCCGAGCTAAGAGCTAAGAGCTAAGAGCAAAGAGCAAAGAGCTAAGAGCTGAAAGCTGTTCCATCACTTCGTCGATTCAAGCACTTGCGCGGCGTTGTTCAGCACCTGGGCAAGTAACTGGAGCTGTTGGGAGGCTAGTGGAGCGTTTTTGGCTTCGACCGCTTCGCTTACGCCGGGGATGACCACCGCGGCGTACCCCGTGAACTCGCCGGGAGCGTAAATGGCGTGCTTGTACCAGGGGCGATTGGGCAGGCCGGCGTCGCTGAGCAGTGCTGTTTCGACAGAGCGCAGGGTGCGGTTGAGGCCGGCCAGGTCGCCGTCGGCTGCTACCTGCAGCCCGTGCGCATGCTGCGCCGCTGCGGTCATGCGGGCCACGGCGGCTTCGGCGGGAGCGAAATCGAGCGAGTCCAGGCCGTTTTCGACCGCTTTTTTCTTGACTGACCCGATATAGGCGTTGATGGCGTGCGCGTAGGCGACGTAGTCGTACGGCAGCACGTCGCTGTCGGCCATGCGGATGGCTTCGAGCCCGAGAACGCGCGCCATCTCCTGCAGATATTCAAAATGGGGGTCGGCATTGGCTGTGAACCAGGCGTAATCGTCGAAGGTGGAGTGATAAACGCCGTAGGGCCCCTCCGATCCAATGTCGGTGGAGGGAACGCCGGCATGCTGCAGGAAGGGCGTAAAGTCGGAGCCTGAGCCGAGGTCGCCCACGTGGACTTCGCCTTCGTCGATGAGGGGCGCGTCAGAAGCGCGATGCTCTTCGCTTTGCGGGTGCTCAAGCCGCCACTGCTGGTAAACCGTGCCCGAAACGGGGCTGGGCACTTCGCGCGTAAGCTGGCGTATGAACTGCTTGAGCGAGGGCACGGCCGCGGCGCTGAAATCTGGGCCGGCGACGGCCACATCCACATTGAAGTAGGCCACGGCGTTGTTCAGCTGGGCCATGTGCTGCTCAACCCACTCGGTTGAACCCATCAGGCCCTCCTCTTCCGCGTCCCAACTGCAAAAGACGATGGTGCGACTGGGATGCCAGCCCGTTTTTAGCAGCGCACCGACACCGTGCACGGCTTCAAGCATGGACGCGGTGCCGCTATTGGGGTCGACCGCGCCGTAGACCCACGCGTCGCGATGGTTGCCAACCACCACCCAGTCGTCTGGGTAATCGGAGCCTTTCACTTTGCCGATCACATCCCAGATGATGCGGCGCTCGTAGTCCTGGTCGGAGACGAGGTGGACTTTCACGCCGCCGGGACCGATGTGGTAGCGGAAGGGCAGTGCGCCCTGCCAGCCCTGCGGCACGCCGTTGCCTTTAAGTGCCTGCAAAATGGGCGCGGCATCGTGGTAGCTGATGGGGATGGAAATAATGTGCGGCTGGTTGCCGCTGGCCGAGACGCGGGCCGAGTCAGGCAGGTCAAGGGTTGAGGCCACGCCTGGGGTTTCAGGGTCGCCGGAGTATTTGAACAGATACTGAACTGACCCGCGCTGCACTCCTGTCTCAGGCCGCCAGGGGCCGTTGGGCCACGGATCGCCCTTGTAATAGCCGTCGTCTTGCGGGTCGGAGTAGATGAGTACGCCTGCTGCGCCGCGCTGTTCAGCTAAATAAACCTTCACGCCGCGGAAGTTTGAGCCGTAGCGGCAGATCACGATTTTGCCGTGCAGGTCGATATGCTGCGCGTCGAGCTTCTTGAAATCCTCAAGCCGGCCGTAGTTGGCGTACACCACCTCGGCAGTCACGTCGCCCGAACCCGAGGAGCCATTGAAGGGCATCACCACGCGGGGATCGTCATCGGAGGGGTCTCCGTCGACGTGCTCGCGCGTAGGGCCGCTCATGATCTGCTTGCCGCTCGAGTCCCAGGCTTCAACCTTGACGGTCTTCGGCCAGTTGAGCAGCACGCGGTAGGGAACGATTTCGGTTTCGAGACCTGCGGCGCGAAACTTCTCGGCGACATACTCGGCGGTCTTGTGATCCTCAGGCGAGGCGGCAATGTGCGGAGCGATGGTGAGCGTTTTGAGCGCTTCGCCGGCAAGGCTGGCATCAGGCACGGTAAGAAACCTTTCTTCGACTGATTGCTCGCGATCGAAGCTCTTATAGCCGAAGACGCTTTCAGGCGCGGCGGTTTGCGCGTGAAGCTGGCCAAGGACAAAGGGCGCAGCGACGAGCGCCGTAAGCAAAATTGTGCCGTGCGTTGAATGCGAAGTCATCGATAGGTTCCTTGGTGTCGATTAGTTCCTCGGCGAGGGAGTGTGGGAGTAGCTTTCCCGGTGCGCCCGGTATCGCGCGACACCTGGCGGGAACGAGGGAATAACAATTCAGCTTACACCAACGCGAGCCACTACCGGCCCCGGCAGTTCCCGAAAACGCCGAATCCCGCGCGGGGTTCATGACATCATTAAAGCAAGGAGCTCTTTTTTTGAAAGCCTGGCCGTTACTGGCATTAATCATTCTCCAGGGAATTCTGTTTGCCGCGCACCTGTTCATCGTTCAAACCTGGATCGCATTCTTTCCCTGTCTAACGCCCTTCGGGGCGCATGTGCTGCGCATTGCCGTGCTGGCGCTTTCATTCAGCTTTGTGGCTTCGGCGCTGCTGAATTTCCGCCATTCGAACTGGTTTATTTCAGCGTTCTATACGCTCGCATGCGTCTGGCTTGGATTTGCCAACTACTTTTTTCTCGGCGCGTGCGTCACCTGGCCGCTGTGGTACCTGATGCGCGCGCTGGGCTCGGGCAACGCTCCGCTGGAGCGGCCCATACTGGCCGGCAGCTTTGTGGTGGTTGGCGTGGTGACCACCGTCTACGGCCTGATTAACGCGCGCAATATTCGTGTGCGGCACATCAAGGTTGAGCTGCCCGGCCTGCCCGGGCAGTGGCGCGGCCGCCGCGCCGTGATGATGAGCGATCTGCACCTGGGCAACATTAACAAAGCCGGATTCTGCCGCAAAGTGGTGGCGCTGGTTGCGCGCCACAATCCCGATGTGGTCTTTATCCCCGGCGATCTTTTCGATGGATCGACGGCGAAACTCGATTGGCTGATTGCGCCGCTCAAGGAATTGAAGCCGCGTTTCGGCATCTTCTTCTCAACGGGCAATCACGAGGAGTTCCACGACCCGGGCGATTATCTTGCGGCGATCCGCAAGGCCGGCATTCGCGTGCTTGCCAACGAACGCGAGACCATCGACGGGTTGCACGTGCTGGGCGTCAACTATCACGAGACCACGTTTCCGCTGCGCGTGCGCACCACGCTTGAGCGCCTGAGCCCGGGCGTGGGAGAGCCGAGCATCCTGCTGAACCACGCGCCGGTGCGCATGCCGATTGTGGAGCAGGCCGGCATTGCGCTGCAGCTCTCCGGGCACACCCACGGCGGTCAGCTTTTCCCGTACACATTTTTCACGAGGCGCATCTTTGGGCCGTTCACGCACGGATTGCACAATCTCGGCAAGCTGCAGGTGTACACATCCACGGGCGCGGGAACGTGGGGTCCTCCGATCCGCGTTGGGTCCGCGCCGGAGATTGTGGTGATTGAGTTTGCGTAGTGGGAACATGAAGCTCGACGAGGCGCGAGCGCAGGACCGCGGGCAGTCAACTCCGAACTGGCGTCTTCCAGAGTTTTTTGCAATGATGATCGCTGCGAGGTGCGGAATTGCCAACGCCAATCGATTCATTTCCTGATTCCAAGTCGGTTTGGCCTGCCCTGCCGCAGAGCGAGTGGAGTGGAACCTGCGCCACTCTTCAACTCTGGCTTCAGGTGGTGGGCAAAATACGGCTCGCCCTCATGCCGCCCATCAACCACTGCTGGGGCGTAACGCTCTACCCCACCGTACGCGGCGTCACCACCTCACCGATGCCGTATGGCGGCGGCCGGACTTTGCAGATTGACTTCGATTTTGTCGACCATGCACTGCTGGTGGAAGCCTCACCCCGCGATCGCAGAACCATCCCGCTCAAGCCAATGACGGTAGCCGCGTTTTACAGCGAGGTTATGGCCGCGCTCGAAAGCCTAGGAATGCCCGTCCGCATCTGGCCTGTGCCCGTTGAAATTGCTAATCCAATTCCGTTCGAGCAGGACGAAATACACAATCAATACGACCCGGAGTACGCTCAGCGTTTCTGGCGCATCCTGGTTCAGGCTACGCGCGTCATCACTACTTTCCGCGCCTGTTTCCAGGGCAAGGTGAGCCCGATTCACCTTTTCTGGGGAGCGATGGACCTGGCTTGCACCCGCTTTTCCGGACGCACTGCGCCCGAGCACCCCAGCATGCCCGGCCTTCCCGATCGCGTAACGCGCGATGCGTATTCGCACGAGGTGAGCAGTTGCGGATTCTGGCCAGGCGCGCCCGGCATTGAACCCTTTTTCTACAGCTACGCCTATCCCGAGCCGCCCGGCTACAGGGAGTATCTCGTCGCGCCCGCTCAGGGCCGTTTTGACGCCAACTTCGGAGAATTCATCCTGCCCTATGAAGCCATGCGCCTCTCTGCGGACCCCGATGCCACATTGCTTCGGTTCTTGCAGAGCACCTATGATGCCGCCGCCGACTGTGCCCACTGGGACAGAGCTGCGCTTGATTGCGTTCCAGGTAAATGAGCGGCTTTGCTGGGCCCGCGAATCCGCAGAAACTCAGGATGACATCGCCTTGATGCTGTGACGGCCTTTACAGCTCTGCAACTCGCGCGCTCTTATGATGAAAGTGGCACGCGCTCGCCGTATGGTCGCAGCGTTACTCTGCCACGGAGCGCACACCATTGAGCACAAATCAATCCGGACCCAAACAGGCTGACGGACCTGTGTTGCGCACTGCGCGCTCCGGTTTCGACCTCTTGCTGAATCCCGCACTGAACAAGGGCACCGCGTTTACCGAAGCTGAGCGCGATGCGTTTTCGCTGCACGGTCTGCTGCCGCCGCACATCGGCACGCTCGACGACCAGCGCGAGCGGCGCAAGCGCGCCTTCGACGCATTGCCCACGCCGTTTGCCAAATACGCGTTTATGCGCGAACTGCAGGATACGACCGAGACGCTCTTCTACTCACTGATTGCTCATTACACCGAGGAGCTGCTGCCGATTGTTTACACGCCGGCAGTGGGTGAGGGCTGCCAGCGCTTCAGCGAGATCTGGCGCAAGCCGCGCGGGTTGTTTCTGAGCTACTCCAACCGGGACCGCATTGAGCAGATTCTCTCCCATCCGCGCTACGACCATATTCGCTGCATCGTGGTGAGCGACGGGGAGCGCATTCTGGGGCTCGGCGACCAGGGCGCGGGCGGCATGGGGATCCCGATTGGCAAGATGGCGCTTTACACGGCGCTGGGCGGCATTCCGCCGGACCACTGCCTGCCGGTGCTGCTCGACGTTGGCACCGATAATGAAGCATTGCTCAATGAGCCCATCTACATCGGCTGGCGGCATCAACGCATCCGCGGGCAAGAATACGACGACTTCGTCGAGGCCTTTGTGAGCGGAGTTCAGCGCCGCTGGCCGCACATTCTGCTGCAGTGGGAAGATTTTGCGGGCGCGAACGCAGCGCGGCTGCTCGGCCGTTATCGCGACCGCCTGTGCACCTTCAACGACGACATTCAGGGCACGGCGGCGGTGACCACGGCTACGCTGCTGGCGGCGGTGCACGCTACCGGCATTCCGCTGCGCGAGCAGACCATCGCCATGTTTGGCGCGGGTTCGGCCGGCATTGGCATTACCGACCTGCTGATTGCGGCCATGAAAGAAGAGGGACTGACCGAGGCCGAGGCACGGCGGCGCATCTACGCCTTCAATCGCTATGGATTGCTGGTGGAAGGCGCAGAAGGCATTCGCGAAAGCCAGCAGCCGCTGGTACGCAAGCGTGAAGATGTAGCCGGATGGAAGCTCTCGGGCGCCGGCCCGATATCGTTGCTTGACGTGGTGCGCAATGCCGGCATTACAGTGCTGGCCGGGGTCAGTGCGCAGCCCGGCGCTTTTACCGAGGAGATTGTGCGCGAGATGGCGCGGCATGCAAAGCGGCCAGTGATATTTCCGCTTTCGAATCCCACCTCAAAGAGCGAGGCCGCGCCTGCCGATCTGCTGCGCTGGACCGAGGGACGCGCGCTAGTGGGCACGGGCAGCCCGTTTGCGCCGGTCGAGATCGGCGGAAAGAAGATCAGGATCGCGCAGATCAACAACTCGTACATTTTTCCGGGACTCGCGCTTGGCATCCTGGGCGCCAGGGCGCGCCGCGTGACCGACAACATGATTATGGCCGCGGCAAAGACGCTGGCATCGCTTTCTCCCGCGCGGCACAATGCCGATGCGCCGCTACTGCCGCCGATTGCCGACTCGCGTAAGACAAGCCTGGCTGTGGGCGAGGCCGTTGCCAAGCAGGCGATTGTCGACGGTGTCGCCGAGCCGATAAACGACGTGCGCGCCAGCCTTGAGGCGTATGCTTGGGAGCCGGTGTACCGGCCTTACGAGCGCGTGGAGAGTGGAAGCTAAGGCGCGATTTTTAGAGGGCCGTACCGTCCATTTCGAGTGGGGCGGTCTTATTCGGCAAGCGCAAAAAGGTTCTGAGATAGAAAACGGTCATGACCAGCAGGACCACCGGAATCGGAATGGATATCACGGCAATTAAAATGCGCTCGGATAACGGAGTGAACGGCACGCGCAGTTTATCGACCAATGAAAACAGAATCGTCCAAAGAATATTTCCGGTAAATACAAACGCAGTGATTGTAAAAGCAACGGCCAGCTTACCCGTTGAGCCCGCACGGGACTTAAGCATGGCGCAGGCGGGAACCGCCAAGAGCATGAGCAGCGCGTCGTGTTGCCGGTGATACATGCCTACCAGAAGCATTGGAGTGATTGAAGCCAACGCGAGCCAGGTTTGAAGCGGAGAAACCTGCGAGCGCGCGACTTTGATCAGCCAGATCGCGAGCATGGGAGCTGCGACGAGCCAGGTGACCGGATTATAGAAGCGCGGATTATCCCAGATGACCGTGAGGGCGGTTTGCAGATTGGTCATCATGGCCAATCCATGGTCGCCCGTTGAAGCGGGACCGGGATCATTGACGCCACCGCGCTGACCGGCGACGGAGAGCAGATA
>JBEKCW010000202.1:0-9100 GCA_050014675.1 Occallatibacter sp.
ACAACCACTTTTGCCTGGAAGATAGCTGTGTGATTGGGAAAACGCACCAACTTGGCGGGCCGATCCACTTCTCTTTCAAAACCGTCCACTCTATTAGGGCGGAGGGGCTGGCTCGGTCATCCAGATCGCGCAACTCCAGGGATGGCGGCCATGGTCCGCGACGACGCCATCGAGGGCATTGCCATCGATGCGGTGATTGCGTATGAGCAGGCGCGGGGGTGTGAGGTCGAAAGCGTGGAGAGCGACAATCGCGGATTTGATCTGATTTCACGACGGCCACATCCTGAAGACCCCAAAACGGCCATCGACGTTCGCTTCATCGAGGTCAAGGGCCGCTCCGCCGTCGGCGAGGTTGCTTTGTCCGGTAATGAATACCGAACCGCTCAGCGACTTAAGAAGGACTACTGGCTCTACGTCGTCTTCAACTGCGGAGGTAAGCCAGAGATTAGCGTGGTCCGAGACCCAGCACAGCTCGACTGGCAACCCATTGTGAAGATCGAGCACTACTTGGTTAAACCGCAGGCCATTCTCGATGGGGCAGAGGGCTCGAGGACAATGGAAGGTAGATGACCCAAAAGTATCCAAAGCGCCTCATTGAAGTCGATCTTCCCATCAAGCGCATCTCGGCCCATGCCCGGCGTGAGAAGTCTATTCGCCACGGACACATTTCGACTCTACATATATGGTGGGCGCGCCGGCCGCTGGCTGCCTGCCGCGCGGTCATCTGCGCGTCGCTTTGGCCGGACCCCGCCGATCCGCTCTGTCCGCAGGATTTCCGTGACAAGGCTTCGGAGATCATCTCCAATTTCGCGCTGGCTGCCGTGAACCAGAAGGAACTCGGCGAAAGCTGCGATCACGAGACCTGGATCAAGTGGCAGGCGCTGGCGAAAAGAGGCGGACTGGACAGCCGAAAGGAAGCGCATTGGAACATCCTGCGTTTTGCCCTGCTCGACTTCATTGCCGACTTTGCCAACTGGGACAACTCGACTGTTCAAGAGTATCTCGATGCGAGCCGTGCGTTGACTCAGGCGGCGCACGAGGCGCTCGGCGGTGAGCCCGGAACGCGACCGCTGGTCGTGGACCCGTTCGCCGGCGGTGGTTCGATTCCGCTGGAAGCCTTGCGCGTTGGTGCCGACGCATTTGCCAGCGACCTGAATCCGATTCCGGTACTGCTCAACAAGGTTGTCCTCGAATACATTCCAAAGTATGGTCAGAAGCTTGCGGACGAAGTCGCTCGCTGGGGCAATTGGATTGGAGAGGAAGCCAAGAAGAAACTTGCTGAATTCTATCCCGGAGATGGAGATGGCGGGACGCCCATCGCATATCTATGGGCTAGGACGATTCAATGCGAAGGCCCTGGATGCGGTGCCGAAGTACCACTAATCCGTTCACTTTGGCTATCAAGGAAACCGCATCGGGCGATTGCCATGCAACTGGTTCCCAACGCTAAAGCAAACAGAGTCGATTTCCAAATAATCGCCAAACAAAAAGATGGATGGGTGGATCAAAACAACCCAGAAGTCAAAATCACAAACGTCATCTTCGAAGGAACTTCAAAGGACGGTTCCGCAACCTGCCCTTGTTGTCACTACACCACGCCAGTCGAGCGCGTGAGGGAGCAGCTTCGGGGACGTCGAGGCGGTGCTCAAGACGCGAGGCTAATGGTCGTGGTCACGACGAAGATTGGAGACATCGGCCGTAGGTATCGCTTGCCGCAACCTGAGGATGAGGAAGCCTTACATCGAGCCTCTGTTGCTTTAGATAACTCAGAGGACGAAAGCGAAGGTAATGGACTTCCGGATGAACCCCTTCCAGCAAAAGGAACTCTCTCCGCCAGATTTCATTGAGCCGCAGCTTGCACGCTTAAGTTCCCTGCTCCAACGCACCACGATTACAACGCCAAATTGCAAGCCGCTTTGTTTCGTCATAGAGAACTCAAGTCCGAAGCGTGAGTGCCGGCTCTTTGCATCAGCCCTGTGTTAACTTTGAAGTAGCGGCAACACTGCGAGCTCGTAGCTCAGTTGGTAGAGCAACGCCCTTTTAAGGCGTGGGTCCTGGGTTCGATTCCCAGCGAGCTCACCATTCAAACGAATGGGTTTACGCCGCGATCCATTTGAAATCTCCCATCAGCGCCCCAGCTCTGCAGATCTTGCCTATTGCCCGCCAGGCAGATCGACAGCGGTGCTGGTCGCTGCGTCCGGTGCGCCGGCGTTCGGCAAAGGCAGCACGTCGTACAGCGGCTGTGCCGGCCTTACCACGGGATTCTCCTCGGCTACCGAGATTGCCAGAATACGGACCTTATCGTTATTCGGCAGTTCGAGCGTCTTGGTCCCCGCCGGTAAATCCATGCTGTAGCCAAACAGATAGGAATAGGAGTAAGCGACATTCGTCCCCGATGCATCGTGGTGATGGTCGCAATACCATGCCAGATCGGCGCGCTTGATAAATCCGGGCCTCAGGCCGGTCATCTGTCCGTAGTCGTCATTCGCAGCCTTCGGCGAGCTCCATACCCGGTTGTCCCACTGCCCCACGAACCCGCCCCAATCCTCGATATTCAGCTCGGCGCTGGCGCTGCCGGTTTTGAACACCGCTTTCTGATCGCCGTCCGCCGATGCCGCCAGCAAATGCACGCGGTTATAGTTCCCTTCCGGCAGCCGGATGGTTTGACCTTTCGCAACAATCGCATTGGGTGCTCCGGTCTTCGCTTGCGCCAGACGGAACGTCACATCGTGAAAGGCGATCTGCTCCGGCAGCATCTCCGCAGGCAGAGCGTCGCCCTTGCCGTCGAACCCGCTCGTTGAGCTGTCCCCGGCGTTGGTGGCCGTTGCCAGGTCGTAACTCAGGTCCACAGGCGTTGAGCGTACGCCGGCCACCTTTGTGGCAGCGGAATTGAGCTTCAGTGCAAATGTACGCGGCTGGTAAGCTCCGAACGATGCCACCAGCGAGCCATTCTCCACGGTGGCCGCTCCCAGCGGCTGCTCCTGCCCGTTCACCTCGCGCGCGCCGGCAATGGGCACTGCAAATGAAACTCGCACATCAGGCGCAGGCTTGCCGTCGAGCTCCACCATGCGAAGAACAGTCTCCTCGCTATCTTCGGCCTTCTTCAATGCCAAAATGCGAATCCTCGGATCGCTGATCCTTACCAGCGAGAAGCTCTTGCCCAGCGCTCCCGCGTGCCTCGGCGATTCAAAGGCGATCAGCGGCGCGTTGAGCCGCTCGGCCTGCCAGTCGGTCTGTGCATCGCGCCATCCGTCCGCGTGTCCGGCGATTCCGTAGATAAATTCGTGATGCCCAATGTCCTGCGTGCCCTGGTCCGCATACCCGCCGTCAGTGCCCGGCGTGCGGATCAGTGTCAGCCTGATCGTATGATCGTTCGGCTTGTCCGATCCATTCTTGCAGTCGGTCAAAATCGTCGCGCCAAACTTTCCGCTCATATCCGTCAAATCGATCCACTGGTGCGACGGCACTTCGAACTTCTTCGGCTGCGCGGTTGGCCGCTCAATGGTGCCGATATCCCAGTTATAAGTCGCCATCTCGTTGGACGCGGTAAGCGGGAACGTCGCCTTCAGATTCCTCTCACGCGTATTCCAGTCGATCACATTGCCAAACTCCACCCGTTTACCCGCATCTCCGGCAGCCAGGCGGATGGTCTGCACAAAGTGCGACCCCGCAGTCTCGCGCGAAACCTCGATGGCAACGCGCACCGGTCCGTTCTCCACCACGCGAATCTTCGCCGGCCCGCTCACATATTCGCGCGGCGCGGCCTGCTCCTGATCCCAATCCATATTCCAGGCCGGCCACTGTTTGGGATTGTCGTATGAGATAGCCAGGCGCGCAGGCGCCGTCAGCAGTTCGCGATTGAGCTTCTTGTCAAAGATGCTGGATACGTCGCCGTTGTCGTCGAGCTTTACGCGGTAGTATTCGTTCTCCAGTTCGCGGTCGCTCACATGCAACGCCGAAGAAGAGGCGGCAGCTCCCGGCTCCACATCGTAAACGGCATAGCCCACCGAAGGTACGCCGGCCTCAAAGAGCACCTTGCCGTTTTCAATCTGAGCCGGCAGCACGCGTCCATCCGGCGCAATCACGTGCGCGCTCTGCGGCATGCTTCCAGGGAAATGCACTGCGGCTTCCACCACATCCACCCGCGCGATGTTAAGCGGATTGAAAATCACCAGGGGAATGCCGCGGCCTTCTGTATTCAATGCAGCCGCAACACCTTCAACCCCGCTCTTCAACACGCCCGCGAACTGATTCATCGCGATCACATCGTCGTTCCACGCAAACTCATAAGCCCTGGGCGTCGCCGTTCCGGCAGCAAGATCGTGGAAGTGCGCCGCCATAGCCAGCGTCCACGCTCCGTTCAGCCGATCCAGAGGATACGGCCGCGCACCGAGCCACGCAGCGGTCACCGACGCCTTTTCTGCCGCGTCTCCCAGCAACTCTTCTTTTCTGATCCAGCGTTTCTGGTACCCCTGCGAGGTCAGCGAACCGGCCGAGTGATTCGTCAGCTCCATCTCTCCCGTATAACGCGGCAGCTTTGCCGCCTCCTCCGGCGTAATGTCAAGGAACATCTGGTCCGCTGCCGATGAAATCACGTGGACCGGGCCGTGACCCACCTGCACTTCAGGCCACGCCGGATGCTGGCCGCCCACAAAATAGCCGCTGCCCATCGGCGGCAAATCTGTTTCCCCGCCAGTCACAATCGCTTCCAGCCGCTTCACTGACTCTTCGCGCGGCGCGCCGCCCACGTCGCCCGTACCGTAGTAGTGGTAGTCGGTGAACAAGCCCGTAGCCTTGCCGTTATTCAGCACCCGTGCGGCCCAGTCGCCCTGGTATCGTTCACTCTCCTCCTGGGCCCTCTCGTATTTCATCGCGTTCAACTCGCCGCGCATTGAAAAGAATTGTTCAAGGTCTTTCTGATCAACAGCCTTGTGGTCGTGCCTCGCTTGCTCAAGACGCTGTTGCATCTCGCCGATCTTCGTCTGCAAATCCGCCGCTGCAGCATTCGCCGGCAATGGCGGTAGAGGCTTACTCAAATCAGTCGTAACATTGCCGCCGTATGATCCGGGATTCAGCCCGGCCAGCACCGATTCTCCATCCGGGCCAACCCACACGCCCACGTCAAAGGGCGTTCCTTCGGGCGTGATCTCGATTGAGTCCGGTCCGCCCACATTCGCCGACGATCCCCAGGTCAGCTTCTGTGTTGAAAATCCCTTCACACCGGCGTGCGCCAGGATGGTCGGCAGCGAAGACGGAAATCCAAAACAATCGGGCAGCATGAACTCCGCGCTCGACTTGCCAAACTCGTGACGGAACCATTCATTGCCGTAAAGAACCTGGCGAATAATGGCTTCCGCACTGGGCGCATTCACGTCGCCTTCTTCCATCGACGAGCCGGCCGGATACCAGCGCCCCTCGGCAACGTATTGCTTAAGCCGCGCAAAGTCAGCCGGATAATACTCCTTCATCATGCGATATCGATTCGCGCCGGTGAAGTTAAAGATGTAATGCGGATATTTGTCGATCAGCGGGAAGTTGTCATCCATCGTCTTGCGCAGGTATTCATCAATTACCTGCGGATATTCCCAACGCCACTCCGTATCGAGATGCGCATAACCCACCACGTAAAGGGTCGGCTGCTTTGAGAGATCGGGGCTTTGTGCATTCTGCGCCCGTGCAACAAAAGAAAAAGCCACAAACGCGAGCAAAACTCGCGTCAACCACGTCCGAGCGCAAAACTGTCCCATGATTCGTCTGTCTCCCATTGCCTGTATCAATTGTTACAAATGGCGCGAACAGCTGTGTGCAAAAAAAGCACCGGCCTGATCCTATCACCACATTGCAGAGGATTCCGCGCATTGCGCTGCACCCCGGGGCCTGGAATGGGCGGTACAACTTCAGTGAATGCTTCTTACACGGATTTATGAGAACCGCTCAATTCGCGACCTCAAGGATACTTAAATAGTTCCTCATGAGAGAGTCCATATTGCCGATTCCCTATGACAACTCTGCCGCATAGGTTGTGCTCCGTTAATTAAAACCAGAAACGTGATGTTACTCACGCGCGTTGGAACATAAGTGTTGCGCGGCGCACGACTTGAACTTCTTGTATGCGCTCCCCGAAGCTTCACACTCCAGCCATCTTCCAGGTAATGCTGTACTGGCTTCATTTTCCTTTTGTTTTTCTCTAAGCTTCCCTGCCTGTTTCCGGCGCCCCTCCTGATTAGTTCCCGGGCAAATGGCGTTCGGCAATCGCTACCCGTGTCACCGAACGGGTCAACGCGGTCAACCAACTCCGCAAAAGGGAACGATCATTATGTCCGGAATACTTGATCTACGCCAAATCAGAATTGGCGCCACACGACTCTCTGCGGCGTTTCTTTCCATTTGGCTCTTTACTCCGATGCTTTCAGGCTGCTCCGCCGAAATTGCCACAGATAGTCTCAAGTCGACCATTACCGGGCCTTCATCGCCTTCCATATCTATCCAAGGCCCCACTCAGTTAATGGCAGGATCGACAGCGGCCTTTACAGCCGCAAGCAATCAGCAGACACAACCTGACGTAACCTGGATGGTCAACGGAGCGCCAGGCGGAAACGCCGATGCAGGGGTAATTTCCACTTTCGGAGTTTATACAGCGCCAGGCGTCTCACAGACTGTGACAATATCGTGTTCAAGTACAACCTCGCCTTCTTTGACGGCTACACTTACACTTCATATCATGCCCCATCCGGCTCCGGCTATTTCCTCCGGCGACGCCGTTCAAACAAGCGATGGCAGTATTACCGTAGACATATTTGGACAGGGTTTTTCCCCTCAGTCGACAGTTCTTCTCAACGACTCTCCGTCTCCCACCACCTGGTTATCCAACACTCAGTTACAGGCCACGCTTTCGCCGACCACCGAAAATGTTTCATCGATTACAGCTGTTGTAAGTAACCCGGCCCCAAATTCGGCCGTATCTAACGCGCTGGTATTTGCAATTTCCGGGAACGATGCCGCCAGCCAACCTGCTCCGGCCTCGTTCCAAAGCCAGATCGGATGTCAGAATCCGAACAACGGCACATCCACTGGCGCGTGGGGCCCGCAAGATGCAAATTACATGGACGTAGATTATGGACTGCAATTAATTAGGTCGCCGCAATACACATCTAACTCCATTTTCTGGGTCTCCCACGAGACCGCACCCGGACAATCAATATTGATGACGGGGGCGTTTACATCCTCTGCGAAGACCGCGAAGATCGCTCGAATTCCCGCAGGCACTCAGAACTGGCAATCGCTAGTCGAACAGAGTAATACAATTCTCCCGGCAACTCAGATCGGTGTTACAGGACTTACACTCGTTGTTCCTTCTTCATTTCCGCAAGGGGTATATGGGTTCGAAATCGTTGACCCGTCCGCGCCGCCAGTAATATCCCTCGCAAATGTGCCGACTGTTAATTGGTCAATTGGCATTCCATCCGTGACCGATCCCGCTTTAGCCCTGCAACACAACGTGTATCACTGTGGCGCTGAGCCCGGAGAAGTGCTGCGGCTGTTTGGCAGGAATCTCTCGTCAAGCGACCGAGTTGTTTTACAGTCGCCGGGCGGTCGCGTCTATTCCATCGCGCCATCATTTGCCGACGCCAACTCTATCTCCGCGCCGCTCCCGGCTACACTCCCTGTCGGAACATACACAGCATGGGTTGGCAATGCTCCATGGGATGCAGCCTCGAGTCAACCGTTTCTGGTAACAATTGTTCCCTCGCCTACTTTGATGACGGCCACGTTTGAATGTGCGTCACTGATTGGCGACGGTCAAACTGATAACACGGCTCTCTTGCAAGCGTGCCTGGATAATTTCGCTCCAGAAGCGAATTCGAACTACATCAGTTATATCGATATTCCGGCGGGCGCCTTTTTTCTAACCGGAGCAATCACCCTCCATTCATACGAAGTTCTGCTCGGTCAGTCACCCGCATCCACACAGTTCATTGGCAATGCGCAGGCAACGCCGCCGACAGCCTGGATTAATGCGCCAAATCACATTGGGCTGGCTGGATTCTCATTGACTGCGCCAGTTAATCCTTATCTGTTCGTGAGTTCAGATCAATCCGGAAGCGTGTTCGTTAATAACGTTGACTTCGAGGCCACAACGGACTACACGAATGGCCATGAAATTTCGTTCTGGGTCTCCGGTCCCGATGTACAAATATATAACTCAACGTTCCATACCAGTCCGTCTGCTTCCACTCTTACCGCGGCAGTGAACTTTGGAGCGGACCTTGGGGATGGGGCGATCATCTCGGGGAACACATTTATTGACAGTAACTCATTTTCGCAAGTTAGAAACGGCCAGAATGTTATTGCGGAGAGCAATACATCTTACTCAGAAGATGGCCCAGGAGTTAATGGCGGAATGGGCTTTGATATTGGAAGAGCATTCACGGTTTATAGCCCCTCAGATGTTACTCGCAATATCTATCTTGGATATAACAGCTTTCATGACATCGGTTGGCCCAACCAACAAGCCGTCACGACCGATGGCGGCGCAGGCGGATATTTCGGCTACGTTGCCGCCAGTACCCTCAATACCGTGACTTTGGCCGACGATCCATCGTGGGTTTGGACGGGCACTTCGTATCCGCAGGCAACAGCTATCGAGATTGTTGCAGGCACGGGTGTTGGTCAATACTCCTTGATCAGCAGCATCAACGGCCGCACCATTGGCATTGAGACACCATGGACGGTTCCTCCGGACGCTTCTTCCATAGTCCAAATCTCGGATCCCAAGATCAACCTCACAATTTCCCACAACACATTTACCGATACGATGGGTGTGGCTTTCGATCTCTTTGGTACTGGCATAGACTCGGTGATCGAAGACAACGTTCTCACGGATGCCGGCCAGGGAATTCAGGTTTGGGGTTTCGGTCCCTATGGTGGGTATCAGAATTATTTCTCCACCTTTAACACTGAAGTCTACCGGAACATTTTTAGCGTTGGCTCAGGCGAGTGGATAATGCAAAAGACGACAAACAGTGGGGCGGGGCTTGGTATAGGCGATCAGCCCGGCTGCGTCGTATCAGGCTTGTTTTTCCGGAAGAATGTAATTCCA
>JBEKCW010000203.1:0-10353 GCA_050014675.1 Occallatibacter sp.
GGTACGATTTTTGGGTTTGGATGTCCATGCCGAAACGATTGCAGTTGCCATAGCCGAGCCGGATGGCGAGGTGCGCAGCCTGGGAACGATCGCCAACCGCGCCGAATCGATCCGCAAACTGGTGAAGAAACTGGGGCCGGCAGAGCGGTTGAAGGCCTGTTACGAGGCTGGCCCGACGGGCTATGTACTTTACTGGCATCTGGCCGAGCTGGGAGTCTTCTGTGAGGTGATTGCGCCAACGCTGATGCCGACCAAACCCGGCGACCGGGTGAAGACGGACCGGCGCGATGCCGAGCGGCTGGCGCGCAGCTATCGGTCCGGCGATCTGACGCCGGTGTGGGTTCCGGACGAAGGTTCCGAGGCCCTGCGCGACCTGGTGCGGGCGCGTGAAGCGGCCAAGCAGGATCAGATGCGGGCGCGTCACCGGCTGAGCAAGTTCCTGCTGCGTACCGGTCAGCGTCCGGCTACCGGGGTGAAGTCGTGGACGCTGGCTTACATGAGCTGGGTCAAGCAGATCCGCTACACGCAGGCAGCGCGGGAGTCCACGCGGCAGGACTATTTGCACGAGGTCGAGCACATGGCCGAGCGCGTGATGCGGCTGGAACAAGCGATTACCGAGGCGGTCAAGCAGGCCTCGCCCGAGATCCAGCAAGTGGTTCGCGGCTTACAGGCAATGCGCGGCATTGCGCAGATTTCGGCGGTCACCATTGCCGCGGAACTGGGCAACATCTCCCGCTTTGAAAGCGCCCGGCAACTGATGGGTTACAGCGGTACAGTGCCCAGCGAGAACTCCAGCGGCCAACGAACCCGGCGCGGCAGCATCACCAAAACGGGCAACGCGCATCTGAGACGAATCGCCGTCGAAGCGGCCTGGAGCTACCGGTTGCGACCTTGTGTCGGGCCTGCCTTGCGCAAACGGCAAGAGGGCGTATCGGAAGAAATCAAGGAGATCGCCTGGAAGGCGCAACACCGATTGCACAAGCGCACCATGAGGCTGGCGGCCGCAGGCAAGGACCAGCGCAAGATCGTCATCGCTGTGGGGCGCGAACTGCTCGGCTTCATCTGGGCCATCGGGGTCAAAGCAGAAACCGCCAGTCGGCAGCAGAGGGCGGCCTGACAAAAAGCAAGAACAACAACAAAAGCAAAACCCTCCCAAGAATGAAAAAACAAAAACAACACAACCAATGACCAACTCAGCCCAATTCGAAGACAAGGCCAGCCGCAGTCGGGGCAAGCACGAAGGAGAATCCTCGGCCACCCTATGCGACAGGCTCAGCCGGACTCGCGACACTAGTCAGAGGCAGCTCCCGACGGATCACGATTATGCGGTTTCGACCCGCGAATATCAGACTGATCAATCGTCGACTAAACCTGCCCCCGCTGCTGCTGGCCCTGTCTTCGAACAACAACAAAAAACCCCACCAATATGCAGGAGTTGACAGGTCACTCCATATCAGGGTGGGAAACCTCTACACCAAAAGGAAAAACGCCCTAGCAACCTAGCCGGCCTGTTTGCGCCCGCCAGGTACTTACGCGCCAACATCCCTGCGACCCTACGGCTTCAACTGCAGCCACGTTACTCCATAGCCTGACATTTGAATCGTCATGCGCGCAGCCGGTGTAACGCTCACCGGCGCCGGCGAGGCGGTTGCGCTGCTTGAAGCATTGATGCTCAGCTCGCTTGCCGAGCTGAACGTCCCCAAACTCGAAATGTCAACAATTACGGTGCGAGCAGCGCCGCTGCCGTTGTTATCAGTGGGCGATGCCACCGCGTGATCGTCGACCATTACCGTGACCGAGCCGTCAGAGTTTTGAGTGGCCAGCGTTTCCACCGTGGTTGTATCAGTGGCCGTAAGTTCGAGAATATTCGGCCCCTCCGAAGTCGGCGTCGAGGGATAGATCGTCGCCAGCGCCTGGTCTACCCAGTAACTCAAATAGGTATTGCCGCTGGAGTCCACTTCGCCGTACTGCTGATCGCCGTCATATGCCCAGTGATACAACGCCTGGTTGCCCACTTTGCCCAACTGCGAAAACACATAGGGACGCCAGGCGGCAAAAAATGCGCTGGTGCCGCGATGGTCGTCGACAAACACTTGTCCGGGATTGCACGTGCTCATGCCGTTGGCGCCCTCGTAATCGGCATTCACATTGTTCTCGGTTACCCACACCGGCACGTTGGCAAGCGTCGGATTGGTCTGCAATTCCTGGTAGAAATAACTTACATTTTGGGCAAACCCAGGAACTGTGCTCATCACAGTTGCGTCTGTGTCTGACTGATTGCACGAGCTATAGAAATGCGTTGAGACAATATTCACCGGCGAGCTCAAGCCGCCGGAAGCTGCGGGGGCAAACAGCGTGGGCAACCACGTCATCGGGTCGCCTCCATCGCCTGTTCCCAGTCCGTAGTCAGAGAATTCGATCGCCGAAAACTTGATGGTCGGGTCCACGGCCAGCATTGCCGGAACCACGGCGTTATAAATCGTCACGTACTGCTGGGCGGTTATTCCGTTTCCGTTGGGCTCATTGAAAATGCCCCACCAGGTAATGGGATCGCTGCCGGGCGATTGAAAGTGTACTCCGCCCCAGTCGAACCCGCCCTTGTTGTAGTAGCGCACCAGGTTCGCCGCATAGGCCGCAAAATCGTTCACGTGGTCGGTTACATCCAGTTGTCCGTTGCTGTAGCACATCCAGGCCGGCGCAGTGGCAATCTGGAACTCGGGGCTATGATCTGCCGAGGCCAGCACCGGCTGCACGGTCTGATCCATGATGCTAAAGTTCCAGTCGCTCGCCGTGCCCGTGTCCGTTGACATCGCCATGCCTTGAGACACAATCTGCATCCGGATATGCTGCGGCTCCAGCGCGCTCATCTGGCTCTCCAGCGCTGTGGCATTCAAGCCACCAAAATAGTCGCCATCCCACTCCGCCACCTGAAAAGACGTGGACATGAATTGCTGCAGCACGCCATTCACGCCCATAGTGGTATCAATACCGCTGCCAACTTTGGCCACCACTGCGCTCACCAGGGTAAAGTTCGCCGTCGCGGTCTGGCTTCCTTCTGTTACTTGAACGGTGGCAGTGTAACTGCCGGCGGGCGCAGAGGCGCTGCCCACGAATGTCAGGTTATAGACGCCGGCACTGCTGCCTGCGGAGTCCTGCATTGTGATGCCGCCCGGCAGACCGTTCACCTGGAAGCTGGCGCTTCCCGTTGCAACGTTCAGCGTTATTGGATTCGTGGCGGGAGTTCCATCCTGAGGAACCACAAGGCTGGAGGCTGCGAGGCTTGCCGTCAGTGTTACGGGCGGCGTGGAAATGGCGCTTCCACCACAGCCAGCGATTGAAAAGGACGAAAGGCAGGCCACGAGGAGCGAAACAGGAAATCGATGGGTCAAGCGCATTGAACTTCTCACTTACGCGAGCCTTTCGGCTCAACGCCGCCAATTATAGCTGGATTAATCTTCTTCGGGTTGCCGGCGATCACTCTCGCCTTAATTACCTTCGTTTGCGGACTTACCCGAAATAAATTCGACTGACCGCGCAACTTCGCATTTGGCGTCGGGTCATCACGGTATCAACCTGGGCAATACGACTGCCCTAAAGCCGGCCACGATCCGGTTCTTAAGGGGACGAATTTCAAAGGGGGACCACCATGAGGCGCATTGCGCTTGCTCTCTGTACTACTCTGCTTGCAACGCCATTGATTGCATCTGCTGAGCGGCTGATTCCGGCCGGCTCACTGATCGGATGCACTGTAGCGGAACCGAAGATCAACTCAAAAACTACCGCGACCGGCGACCCTGTGCTCTGCCAGGTGAGCGCGGTTGAGAAGTACGGGCGATCGATGCTGCCGTATAACAGTTATCTCGAGGGGCGCTTCGAGGACTACAAAGATCCCGGCCACTTTGTGGGCAAGGGCTGGATGGAACTGAAATTTGATCGCATGATAATCGAGCCGGACACGGTCATCCCGATTGACGCTCGCGTGGTGGATGTGCCCGGATACCGCGTGGATGAATACGGCCGGATTCTGGGCAAGGGGCATGCCGTGCGCGACACGATCACGTGGATGATTCCCATTCTGTGGCCCATCGATCTCATCAATCTACCGCGCCGCGGGCCGCGACCCACCCTCAAAGAGGAGGCGCGGCTGACGCTCAAAGTGATGGACGATTTGACCATACCCGATTTCAATGAGATGCAGCAGGATCGCTCAGGGCTCTATCGGAGGCCGACGGCAGAAAACGAGCCTCCGCCTGAGGCTGATCCGGAACCCGCGCCGGCGCCGCCGCAAATGTCCTACGACCAACCCGACCAGCCCGACCAGCCGCCCGTGGCCCAGTACGCTTACGCTCCCGCGCCGCCGCCGGTTTATATGGCTCCCGCGCCGGCGCCTTATGTGGCCGTTGCCCCGCCTGCGTATTTCTACGGTGGAGTGGGCGGCGGGATTGGCGTCTACGGATACGGGGGCTCGCGGCCCTACGCCTACGGACAGCGAGCCTACGGTTACGGCGCGAGGGGTTATGCGCCTCAAAGACCGGGATACGCAAGTGGCCCGCGTGCTGGCGCTGGTTACGGTCCGCGTGCCGGTTACGGCTACGGTGCGCGTCCCGGTGCCAACATGGCAGCTCGTGGATATGCATCCGGCGCTCGCGGTGGCTACGGATACGGTGGTGGCGCCCGCGGCGGTGGATTTGTCGCCCGCGGACGCTGATCGTCTGGGCTGATCGTCTGGCTGATCGTCTGGTTTGACCGGCTGGGCTGATCGATACCGTGGCCGGTGGCGCGTGAAGCGCTATCGGCCTTTCCCCCTGCGCCATTTCCAGGTTGGGTAAAGCCCTTCAAGGCTTCAAGATTGCTGTGGCCAAACACTTCCTCCTGTACACTGGAATGTTCAAGGCCATGAGAAATAAATACCCAATCGGCATCCTCGGAGCCACCGGAATGGTGGGCCAGCGCTACATCCAACTGCTCGAAGATCACCCACTCTTTGAGATCACCTGGCTTGCGGCCAGCGACCTGTCAAGCGGAAAGACATACGGCGAGGCGGCCAAGTGGCGGCTCGATACTCCGTTGCCCGAACGCATCGCGAAGATGACCGTATCGCCTGCCGAGCCCCCCTCCTCATCCAATGCCGCGCCCAAGGTCATCTTCGCCAGCATCGACGCGGCCATTGCCCGCGAGATGGAGCCGAAGTTTGCTGCGGCCGGTTGCGCCGTGATCTCGAACTCAAGCGCCTTCCGCATGGCGCCGAATGTGCCGCTCGTCATTCCCGAGGTCAACGCCGAGCATTTGCACCTGATTGAGGAGCAGCCCTGGCGCAAGGAGTCGGGCGGCTACCTCGTCACCAATCCAAACTGCTCCACCATCGGCCTGGTCATGGCGCTCAAGCCCCTCGAAGAGCGGTTCGGCATCGAGACGATTTTTGTTACCACCATGCAGGCAGTGAGCGGCGCGGGATACCCGGGCGTGGCGTCGATGGATATTCTCGATAACGTGGTTCCGTATATCGGCAGCGAAGAAGAAAAGATGGAAGCCGAGACGCTCAAGCTCCTCGGCCAGCTGGACGGCCGGACCGTAACACCGCTCCACGCAAAAGTGACGGCGCACTGCAATCGCGTGCCGGTGATTGACGGGCACACCGAATGCGTCTCGATCAGGCTGGGCAACAAGCTTGGGCGCGCAGTAACGCACGAAGATATGCTGGCGGCGTGGGCTGAATTCAAGCCGCTGGCCGGGCTCGATCTGCCGTTTGCGCCCGAGCAGCCGGTGGAGTGGAACGCACAAAACGACCGTCCGCAGCCGCGCCTCGATCGCAATCGCGGCAAGGGCATGGCGGTGACGGTTGGCAGGCTGCGCCCCTGCAGTGTGCTCGACTGGAAGTTTGTTCTGCTGTCACACAACACGGTGCGCGGCGCTGCCGGAGCGACAATTCTGAATGCCGAGATGCTGGCCAGCCTGGGAAAACTGGAGCCAGTGAACTCGGCAGTACACGCTTAGTTCTTCAGAGTAAGTGCAATTGATTGGGATCCAGCTTGGGCAGCGTTTCGGCAAAGAAGCTGAGAGCTGAGAGCTGAAAGCTTTATGGAACCTCGCATGAATCTGGTTGTAATGAAGTTCGGCGGCACGTCGGTTGAGGACCCGGCCGCGATTTGCCGCACCGCGGCAATTGTCGCGGGCCGCGTTGCTGAAGGCAAGCGCCCGGTGGTCGTGGTAAGCGCTATGGCGCGGGTCACCGACCAATTACTTCGGGCCGCCAGTTGCGCCGCGCAGGGCGACCGCACGGGATCATTAGCCATCAGCTCGCGGCTGCGCTCGCGCCATCGCGACACGGCGGCGGCGCTGGTGAAGACGACCGCGGCAGCCTGTGCGCTCGTCGACCTTGTCGACAGCGAATTCGATTCGCTCGACGAAGTGCTGCGTGGCTTGTCCGCGATTCTTGAACTCACGCCGCGCATCAGCGACCTGATCGTGAGTTACGGCGAGCGCATCTCCAGCCACATTGTCACGGCAGCTTTCCTTGAAAAGGGCATCGATGCAGCTCATCTAGATGCGCGCGATGTGATCATTACCGATTCAGAATTTCAGAAGGCCGCGCCCATCGATGAGCTCATCGAACTGCGCGCGCAGGAGCTTCTGATTCCGCTGATTGAAAAGGGCAAAGTGCCGGTGATGGGCGGCTTTATTGCTTCAAACGAAGCCGGCGTGACCACCACGCTTGGCCGCGGCGGCAGCGACTTTACGGGCGCGCTGCTGGGCGGCGCGCTGAACGCCGACGCAATCGAGATATGGACCGATGTGGACGGCATTATGACCGCCGATCCGCGCGTCTGCCCCGATGCGCTGCGCGTCAAGGTCATCAGCTTTGAAGAGGCCGCGGAGCTGGCCTACTTCGGCGCCAAAGTTTTGCATCCCGCCACCATTCTGCCGGCGGTAAAAAAGAACATCCCGGTGCTGGTGCTCAACAGCCGCAATGCAGCCAACGAAGGCACGCGCATCATCTCGATTGCGCCGCATTGCAAGAGCCCGTTCAAATCGATCGCGATCAAAAAGAAGCTTGCCATTATCGATGTGGTAGCCAGCCGCATGCTCATGACCCATGGCTACCTGAGGCAGATTTTCGAGGTCTTCGACAAGCACAAGTGCGCCGTCGATATGGTTTCGACCAGCGAGGTTAGCGTTTCGCTCACTGTGGATTCAAACGCGAGCCTGCCTGAGCTCTCGGCCGAACTCGGCAAGCTGGCCGACGTGAAGTATGAAGGCAAGAAGGCGCTCGTGTGCATGGTTGGCGAAGATATCCGCGGACGGAATGGTATGGCCGCGCGGGTATTCAGTGCCATCAAGCACATCAACGTGCGAATGATTTCGCAGGGCGCGAGCGAAATCAATATGAGCTTCATGATCGAAGAAGACGACGCCGATGAGGCATTGCGGTCGCTGCACGCTGCGTTCTTCCAGGATCCCGACCCTGCGATCTTCGATGTGGAAGCGAGAAATGCAGCTGTTAGCTCTTAGCTTTCAGCTATTAGCTAGAGGCTGGGAGCTAGGAGCTGAGTATGCTGATTCTTGTCCTGGGCAAAGGAAAAACCGGCTCGCTGGTGGTTGACGTTGCGCGCGAGCGCGGCCACGGCATACGTTCGCTCGACGTACACGAGAACGAGCACGCTGCCGCATTGACCGCGCCGAGCCTGGCCGGAATTGAAGCGGTCATCGACTTTACCGCACCCGAGGCCGCGGTTGAGAACATGCGCGCTGTGCTTTCGCTGGGCGGCCGCATCGTTGTGGGCACAACTGGGTGGTACGCGCACCTGGCAGAGATGAAGGCGCTGGCGCACAAGCGCGGCGGGGCGCTGCTTTACGGAACCAACTTTTCGCTGGGCGTGCAAAAGCTTTTCAAGCTCACGGCCGACCTGGCGCGGCTCGAGGGGTACGATTTTTCCATCACCGAGACGCACCACACTTCGAAGGTGGATGCACCATCGGGCACGGCCATCACGCTCAAAGAGATCATCCTGCAGGTGAGGCCGGGCATCGATGTGCCCATCACTTCGCATCGCATCGGCGACGCCAAGGGCGAGCACATAGTGAAAGCGAAGAGCGACACAGATGAGCTTGAGGTTCGCCACGATGCATACAGCCGGCGAGGTTTTGCGCTGGGCGCAGTGCGCGCCGCCGAGTGGATTCAGGGCAAGAGCGGCGCGTGGCAGTTCCGGGAGATCTTCGACCAGCTGTAGCGCCGCCGCCTGGGGCCTGTTCACCGCAATTTTGCGTCCACGTTATAAACTTGACTGGTGATGGAAACGACAGGCTGTGGTACTGCAATCATTACGCCCTTCAGGGCGGATGGATCGATTGATGAATCTGCGCTGTGGGAGCTGGTGAACTGGCAGATTGAGTCGGGCATCGACTTTCTTGTGGCGTGCGGATCGACGGGCGAGGCCGCGACCCTCGACGAAGTTGAGTGGCTCAGCGTGGTGCGCATCGTGGTTGAGGCTGCGGCAGCCCGCGTGCCGGTGTGGGCGGGCTGCACGCACAACTCCACGCGCACGCTGGTGCGGCGGGCTGCGCTGCTCAGGCGCGTACACGGTGTTGCTGCCGTGCTCAGCGCCAATCCCTATTACAACAAGCCCTCGCAGGAAGGGCAGTACCAGCATTTTATGGCGCTGGCGCAGACGGTCAGCCCGTTGCCGGTGTGCGTGTACAACGTGCCGGGGCGCACCGGCGTGAACCTCGATCCCGAAACCGTGGTGCGGCTGGCCGCGGGAGCCAACAACATCCAGGCCATTAAAGAGGCCAGCGGCAAGCTGCCGCAGATTGCCGAGTTGGTGCACTCGCTGCCGCGCAGCTTCAAGATTTTTTCCGGCGACGACAATCTAGCACTCGCCGCCATCGGCATTGGAGCACATGGTTTGATCAGCGTCGCGTCGAACGAGGCTCCTGCCGAAGTCGCCCAGATGATTCGCGCGGCGCTCAAGAATAATTGGGCTGAGGCCCGCGATCTCGAACGGCGCTATGCGCGACTATTCGACGCCAACTTCTGGGAGTCGAACCCCGGGCCGGTGAAGACTATCTTGAATCTGATGGGGCGCACTACAGATCATGTGCGGCTGCCGCTTGTTCCGCCCTCCGCAGCCACGCGGGCAAAGCTTGAAAAGCTGGCCGGCGAGCTGGGGCTTCTGAAATACGCACCGCTTCCCGAGGGCTACCAGGCCGAGGTGTTTTAAGCCCTTCCGATCAAGATTTTTTCGGAAATATTCAGCGAATCGAAAATCTCTCCGCAACTTTACTGAATCTTTTCGGGTCTATGCTCATCGACAGCACACGGTAAATCCAATCTGCCGCTGTTGCCAAATCTTCAAACTTAGGCGCAGGCTCAGTGCGCGAATGCTACCTGGCGCGGCTATCTAGAAGCAGATCGCCCCTCACAATAAGAAAGCCGGACTTGAGCAGTTGTCTTGTTTTGCTCTCGTCAGATACGGGCTTCAATGCTGTTCCAGGTTGATTAGCGGGCATCTTCGACTACTCGGCATTCGCTCTACACAATTCATCGAGCCGCGCAGGAAAAGAGGCCTCGATGTCTTCCAATGCAAGAGCAATCACCTTTCGCCTGGCGATTTTATTCCTGAGCGCCGCAGTTATTACGGCGGCGGGCTGCACCAGTTCAACCACCTCAACCGGCACAGGCACAACACCCCCACAGCAGACAGGCCCATCATTTGTGGTCGGCACAGATGCTCCCATGGCCAGCATTGTTTCGTTCGCGGTGCAGCTTGAGAGCATCAACGCGGTCAACTCAAGCGGAACCAGCGTTCCCTTGCTGAGCGGCACGCCTACCGTGGATTTTGCACGGTATAACGGCCTGCAAACTATGCTCGACATGAACGATGTTCCCGCCGGCACATACACGAGCGTGGTTATCACACTGGGCACTGGCACCATCGGCTATCTCAACACCAGCGGGGCCGGTCCGGCGACGATTCAAACCATGAATGTAACCTATAGCCCGTCGTCAACGGTGACCATTGACCTCAATGATCCTTTTGTCGTGGTTAACGGCGGTTCTCCGGTCGGCCTGCGCGTCGACTTCGATCTTGCCAATTCGATACAGGTCGATGGCAGCGGCGCTATCACCGGCACGGTTGATCCGGCCTTCCACGTCAGGGCGGTTGCAAACAACGATGCCGGAGGTTACATCGACACGTTCGTCGCAGCCGTAGTGAGTGTGGGCACGCAGTCGTTTGTGGTGCAGGGTCCGCACGGCGAAAACTTCACCATTAACGTGAACGGCAGCACCGAGTGGGATGGAGACGCCAGCCTGAGCACTCTGAATACCAGCAGCATTGTTGAGCTTTCAGGCAC
>JBEKCW010000204.1:0-9044 GCA_050014675.1 Occallatibacter sp.
TTTTCATCCAGATCGACCAGGGCCTGGTGGGCGCATGCGTTCGCGAGAACCAGGTCGTGATTGTGAACGATGTGGGCAGCGATCAACGCCACCTGCGTAACCTGAGCTCGGCGGGCGGCTACGTGACGCGGCAGGTTCTCTGCGTGCCCCTGGTTTGCGAGGGCAACGTGATCGGCGCGCTGCAATTGCTCAACAAACCCCAGGGATTTACCGAGGCCGACTCAAAGGTGCTGGGATTGCTGGCTCATTTCGCGGCCAGCGCCATCGACAGCGAACGCCTGCGCCAGGCTACCGAGTCAGCGCGAATGATGAAGCACGAATTAGTCCTGGCTCAGGAAGTGCAATCGAGTTTGCTGCCGCGTGGGCTGCCACCCCGCATAGCGGGCGTGGAATGCGCCGGCTACTGCCGCCCGGCCCAATCCATCGGCGGCGACTATTACGATCTGCTGCCGCTCGCAGACGGCCGGTTTGCGATGACGGCAGGCGATGTTTCGGGCAAGGGCATTCCAGCGGCGGTTATGATGGCCAGCATTCAAACACTGCTGCGCAGCCTGCTGCGGCGCGGCAACGCCGATCTCGGCCAGATTTTTAACGACCTTAACCGCACCCTTTGCGAGTGCTCCACCCCGGAGCGCTACTCCACGCTCTTCTGCGCCATCGTTTCCGCCGACCGCTCGGGAATCTTCTATGTGAACGCAGGCCACGTCTGGCCGTACCTGGTGCGCGCCAATGGCGCGGTTGAACGGCTGGAAGAGAGCGAGCTTCCCGTCGCTTTTTTGCCCGCGCTCAACTATCAGCAGCTCTGGTTTCCGCTGGCGGCCGGAGACACGCTGGTGGTGGTTTCAGATGGCATTACCGAAGCGACCAACCCCAGCGGCGAATTGTGGCAAGACAGCGGCGTCGAGAGCGCGCTGGAAGAGCATGGCCGCGCTCCACTGCAAGAATTGCCCGCACTGCTCACCGAAGCCGCCGACCGCTTCGCCAACGGCGCAGAACAACACGACGACATGACCGTGGCGGCGCTGCGAATTCTGTAATCCGGAAATAGGCAAGCCTGTGCCCCATTCATCGCAGTTTTATTGATGAGTGGGCGGCGAGTTCCTGCCGTCCACTCCGACTCGATTTCAACGACTCCGCTGGGACCTTGCACGAAGACCCGCTCATCGCGATAATGCCGCGATGAACGGGGCACAGCTTCCGATATCAGGTGGAGCGGGCCGGCTTTCAGCGAATTCTTCGCCGGGAGTTCCGGCCATCGTGTTATAGGTTGCAAAGGCTCATCCGATTCCTGCTCAGATGATTAAGAAGCTTCTCCTACTTCTGTTACTGCTCGCGCCGATCCTGTGCGGCTTTGCGCGCGCGCAGAGCTTCGAGATCCTGAACCGCAACGTGCGTGTCGAGCCCATCGACGGGCTGTGGCGCTTCAATACCGGCGATGACCCCGCATGGGCTGACCCCGGGTTTGACGACTCGCAATGGCCTCTGCTCGAGACCGGTAAAAGCTGGAGCGATCAGGGCTACCCCGACTACTACGGCTACGCCTGGTACCGCATTCGCGTGAAGCTGCCCGCGAACTCCGGGCCGCTGGCAATCGAGCTCGGAAAATTCTATACGTCCGCTGAGGTGTACGTGGATGGCAAGCTGGCCGGAACCATCGGCCGCATGCGCCCCACGCCCGAATGGGACTTTCAGGCTGGCAACAACGTGGTGCCGTTGCCCACGGGCACAGCCGGCTCAGTTGAAATCGCCGTCCGCATGTGGGAGTTCCGCATCATTGCGCATTACCGCCCCGGCGGATTCCTCGAGCACCCCCGCATCGGCCCGCTCGACGACCTGGTGCAGGCAGACTTCTCAACCCGGGCTCGCTTCTTCGCCAGGAACCTCCTCGATCTCGCGGTAGACAGCCTTGCCGCTTGCCTCGGCCTGTTCAGCCTTGCACTGTTTCTAATGCGCCGCCGCGCCACCGAATACGCCTGGGCCGCGCTCTGGTTGTTCAGTTACGCGCTCAGCAGGGCTGGAAAATGGATTGCGGTTCTGGCGGGCAGCCCGGTGCTTTTCACCCAGGGATTCACCGACGCTTTCCTGCTGGCCACACTTTTTCTCTTTTGCCTGCTCTTCGTCTGGCGCTTTCTCGCCTTGCGAACTGACAATCTGCTGCGTACCGGCATCGTGCTTGCTTTACTTCTGTTCCCGGAATACCTGCTCATACAAGTGCGCTGGTTGACCGTCACCCAGGCGCACACCATTTGGTTCTTCCTCGTCCTCGGAATTACAGTCATCATCTTTCTGCGGCTGTTCCGGTCGGCCCGCGCAGGCAACTATGAAGCCCGGCTTCTGCTCGTCCCCTTTTTGCTCATGATGGGCGCTGAGGATGCAAACCAGGTCGCATGGGTCCTGTTCAGTTTCCGCATCGTCCCTGTTCCGCCGCTCATCCTCGGCCAGTTTGGGCTCTTCACCGTCTACTGGTACAACCCCTGCGACCTGCTGGCTCTGCTGGCTCTCGGTCTCGCCCTGGTGCTTCGTTTCACGCGCTCGGCAGAACGCGACGAGCGCTTGTCTGCCGAACTCGACGCCGCCCGCAGCATCCAGGCGCAACTGGTCCCTCTCAACCTTCCCGCGGTTATGAATCTCCGGTTTGACGCCGCCTATCGGCCCGCTGCGGAGGTTGGCGGGGACTTCTACCAGGTCATTCCGCAGCGCTCGGGGTCGACGCTCATTGTTGTAGGCGACGTGAGCGGCAAGGGCCTGAAGGCCGCCATGACCGGCACTCTCGCCATCGGCGCGCTCCGTTCACTCGCCCATGAGGAACTTTCGCCGGCGCAAATTCTCACTCGCCTCAACGACCAATTCGCCGCGGCCAGCGACGGCGGATTCATTACCTGTCTCTGCGCTCGCATCGGGGCGGACGGCAATCTCATCCTTGCCAATGCCGGTCACCTCGCCCCCTATCGCAATGGCGAAGAAATCGAACTCGAATCCGGTTTGCCGCTAGGGATCGCTCCAGGCGTCACCTACTGCGAATCCACCATCTGCCTCGCGCCAAACGATCAGCTCACCTTCCTCTCGGACGGCGTCATCGAAGCCCGAAACCCGCAAGGCGAGCTCTTCGGCTTCGACCGCACCGCCGCCATCAGTGGCCAGTCAGCCGACGAAATCGCAAAAACAGCGGAGCTGTTCGGCCAGGAAGACGACATTACCGTCCTCACCCTCGCCTTCGCTCCCGTGGAGGTGCTTCGTGCGTAGGTTAACTGGTCCGCTGCGATTATTCGCAGGAATCCTGCTGCTGGCGCCCGCGACCCTTGCTCAGCCGCCCGCGCCGCCGCAACCGGTCATCACCCTGCCCGAGTCGAGCTGCGTCGTCCACTCCGGCGACGACCCCGCGTGGGCCGCGACCGATATCGACACCTCCGGCTGGCAGCCTCTTTCACAATTCAGCCCCTCCGGCAAAGACACCGTCTTCTGGGTCCGCTGCAACACCAGCCAGGACCTCGCGGCCCTGCCCGACCCCGCCGTCCAGGTGCTCGAAGTCTACGCGGGACGGGTCTGGGTCAACGGTCAACCGGCCGGCGTCATCGATTACCACAACGGCGACGCCACGCGCGGAACTACGGCAGGATTAACCTTCGCCCTGCCCTCTTCCGCCGCAGGTCATGTTCAATCGATTGCCATTCGCTGCATGCTTACGCACGCTGGCTGGATCCACTCCTTTCAGCCGGCCCTCGTCCGCCTCGGCATCCGCGAATCGCTCATCGACTATCAGGTGGTAGAGGAGCATCATTTCACCGACGGTCTGCTTCCCGCCTACTCCCTCTTTTTGCTCGTAGGCGCCTCCGGGCTTTTCCTGCTCGGCCTTTATTTCTACGACCGCTCACAGCGCCCCGCGCTCTGGCTTGCCCTCTATTGCGTGTCGATCGGGCTCTTTCGAGTCAGTTCTTATGTCACCTCTCTGACGTCGTCCACTCCAGAGGCCGTCATGATGCTGTGGACGACCTTGTCTACCTTCGACAACTGGTTTGCCGTTTTGTTTTTCTTTTCCATCGCGCAACGGCGCATACCCAGGATTTATTGGATCGTCTTTGCGGCCATCTGTTTCTTCGTGATCGGAAACAACCTGGTCCTGATCCTTCCGGCACGGTGGGCGCTGCCCCTCTCGCTATTTATGGATCAAACCCATGGCCCAACCCATATAGTCGAGAGTTTCGCCTACACCGCCCCGCTGGTTGCGTTCTGGCCGCTCAACCGCCTTCGCGGCCAGCGCAGAACTCTTCTTATCGTCTGTCTGCTATGGTCTGCAACTGAGTTTCTCTGGACTTTCCAGGGCTATTTGTTCCATCTGCGATGGACCAGCCCGATCCAGAATTTCGTGGCGCTGGCGAATTTGGTGGTCATCGCCGCGCTCGTGGCAATCATCTTCGGGAATCAGCGAGCGGTGGCGCTGGAACGCGCGCGGCTGAACACCGAAATCGAAGCCGCCCGCCAGATCCAGAACCAGCTCGTTCCTGCGGCCCTGCCCACTCTGCCCGGCATCCGCCTCGACTCGGTTTATCTTCCCGCGGCTGAAGTCGGCGGCGATCTCTACCAGATCTTCCCGCGGCCCGGGGGCTCCGCGCTCATTGTCATCGGCGATGTGAGCGGCAAGGGCCTGAAAGCCGCCATGACCGGAACCTTCGTCCTCGGCGGCCTCCGCTCTTTGACCCAGGAGGATTTGTCTCCCGCACAGATGCTCTCCCGCCTGAATACTCAACTCGCCGCCTCTTCTGACGGCGGCTTTGTCACCTGCCTCTGCGCCCACATCGCGCCCGAAGGCAGGCTCACGCTCGCCAATGCCGGGCATCTCGCGCCCTATCGCAATGGCGAAGAAATTCAACTCGAATCCGGTCTGCCCCTCGGCATCGCACCAGGCGCCACCTACTGCGAATCCACCATCTGCCTCGCGCCGAACGATCAGCTCACATTCCTCTCCGACGGCGTCATCGAAGCCCGAAACCCGCAAGGCGAGCTCTTCGGCTTCGACCGCACCGCCGCCATCAGCGGCCAATCAGCCGGCCAAATCGCTAAAGCAGCAGAGCTGTTCGGCCAGGAAGACGACATCACGGTGCTGACTGTGAGCTTTGTTCCCGCATAGATACTTCACGGTTGATGTCGACGAGCGCAAAGACGCCGGGTATATGCAACATCCCGGAGGAAGCAGGGGCATTCATGCCCCTGAACTCGCACATTCTTTTCGACGACGCCTTTAGGCGCGGGTATTCGTCACCGCTCAACGGAGCTGAACTTCTCGCTCAACTCCCGGCCGGGAGCAAGGTAAAGCAGCTTGTCCGGTTGGCCATCCGCGTAGGCGGTGGCCCCGGCAGCACTGAAGAAAAACAAGGCCGCGATCCCAGTCCCCGCCGCACAAACGGGGCAGGCCGCCGCCAGCACGACCGTTGCCCAGATTGATGCACCCAATCCGCCGTTGAACCCAATCCACAACGGAAGCCTCAATCCCTCATCACCAGGCAGGATGAGCGCGATCACTTCCTGTGCGAAATAGGTCCGTGAGCCGCCAAAGGCTCGGGAGCAGACAAGCTTGTCTGGCGTGAAGGATCGAATGTGACAAGTTTGCCTGTGGTCGGGACTGTCGACGGTAAAAACAAGGAGCTTGCCCCTGGAAGGGCCGGTCAAATGCGCGGCTTGCCAGCTGCTGTGATCGTTGAGGGGCGCCGCGAACGAAGTTGAGCTCTGAGAGTAGACCATCGTCGTAGTAACAACCACGATCGCAATCAATGCGAAAACGCTGCGGATAATTCGATGCTTCATGGACGGTCTCCTTAACTTGCACTGTGTCCATGAGACATGGAGATGCGCCTCCGCCGTGCCGAGCCTGGGACAGTTCCGCGTGTGTCACATCCTCAAAAGAGGATCGACGCCATAAACTTGATGCAGAGTGATCGACGCAATCGCCATGCCACTCCGAATCAAGCCGTACCTCGAACAGCAAGCCGAGCAGCAGGCCCGCGACAGCCAGCGCCAGCTAGCCCGCCGCAACCAGGTCTTCGGCCTCCTCATCGTCGCGGCCCTCATCTGCGCCTGGTGGCTCTTTCACACCAATCCCAAATGGATCTTCCCCACCGGTTGGTGGCGTCCATGAGCCCTGCGCGTAGGCCCGCACTTATCCCTGCCGCTCCACTTATTCACTCCTTCACCCCTTCACTCTCTCTCTGCCGCTTTGCATGCAATTACCTCTACTTGCGCTACATTGAGTACGGACATTGAATCTCACCTGAACTTCGGGACCACCGGCCTGAGCGCAAGTTGCTTTGTTTCTTATTTTTGCAGGCAAGTGCTTTGTTTTCCTATTTTTATGCCGACATCAATGGCCTAACCAGCTGAAAACAGTATTTTTATCTGCAGAGATAGGGGGGATGCCCCCCGGCCTGACCCGCAAAACGTGACCACGCCATCCAACCCGCCGCACCAACCCCACGAGCCACTGGCCGTAATCATTCTCGGCCCCACCGGCAGCGGCAAAACGGCGCTCTCTCTGGCCCTCGCCCAGCGCTTCAATGGCGAAATCGTCAGTTGCGATTCGGTGGCCGTCTATCGCGGCATGGAACTGGGCACGGCCAAGCCCACTCCCGAAGAACGCGCCCTCATCCCCCACCACCTCATCGACGTCGCCAACCCCGACGAGCCGTACACCGCCGGCACTTACTCTCGCCTTGCCCGTGAGTCGCTCCAAAGAATAAAAGCGCGTGAGCGCCTGCCAATCGTCACGGGAGGAACCGGCCTCTACCTGCGCGCGCTCACTGAAGGCCTCTTCGCCGGACCAGAGCGGCAAGAACCGTTACGGGCACGGCTCAAGTCCAAAGCGCAAAAGCGCGGGAGCGCTTGGCTGCATCGCATGCTGGCCCGCCTCGATCCCCAATCCGCCGCGCGCATCCACGCCAACGATACGCCCAAGCTCATTCGCGCCCTTGAGGTTTGCTTTGCAAGCCGGTCGCCCCTCTCCACGCTCCTCCAAAACGAGGGGAGAAACCGCGATCCTCTCACCGGCTTCCGCCTGCTCCGCATCGGCCTCAACCCGCCGCGCGCCGCTCTTTACGACCGCCTAAACCGCCGCTGCGCCGAAATGTTCGCCGCAGGCCTGGTGGATGAAACCCGCGTCCTGCTCGCCCACTACGGCCCTGTCAAAGCCCTCGACTCGCTCGGATACAGGCAGGCACTCCAGGTGATTAACGGCGAAGTTGATCTGCCTAGCGCAATGGCCGCCGCCCAGCAGGGCCATCGCAACTACGCCAAGCGCCAGCTAACCTGGTTCCGTCGCGAGCCAAACGTGCACTGGATCGAGCGCTTCGGCGATGATGCCGAAACTTTCCATGCTGCGACGGAACTTGTAGCGAGCCAACTCAACCCCTGCGCAGCCCGCCATTTAAACTAACCATGATTGCGGCGTTTCCCCTCGCGCTGGAACGCCCGGAACGGAGCACCTGTGCCAGAAACGAATGCAGACACCATCTACGACGTAGCAGTAATCGGCGGAGGCCCCGCTGGCTACACAGCCGCCATCCGCGGCGCAGAGTACGGCCTCAAGGTAGCGCTCATCGACGCCAGTCCCAGCCTCGGCGGCACCTGCCTCCATGTGGGCTGCATCCCCGCCAAGGCCCTGCTCTTCAACGCCGAGCTGTGGGACTACTTGAAAGACGCCGCCGACTACGGCATTGCTAACGTCGATGCGCGCTCTCTCGACTGGGCCGCCGTGCAAACGCGCAAGAACTCCATCATCACTCGCCACGTCAAGGGACTCGAGTTCCTGATGAAGAAGCACAAGATCGCCGTCATCTCCGGCTACGGCCGCCTTACCGGGTCGGCAGTCAACGGCATCCACACCGTCGACGTTGACACCGCCGGCACAAAATCCCAGGTCCAGGCAAAAAACATTCTTCTCGCCACGGGCTCAGCGGCCAAGCTGCTCCCCGGCCTCACCGCAGGCGATCGCATTCTCACCAATATCGAAATCCTCTCGCTGCCCCAGGCGCCCAAGTCGCTCATCATCATCGGCGCGGGCGCAGTCGGCGTCGAGTTCGCCTCCATCTTTCGCAGCTTCGGCGCGGAAATCACACTCGTGGAATTTCTGCCGCGGATGGTCCCCGTTGAAGACGAGGAAATTTCGAAAGAACTTTCGCGCGTCTTCCGCAAGCGCGGCATCGACATCAACGTCGGCGCAAAGGTCGAAAAGGTTGAGCTCACTGAATCCGGCGTCAAAGTAACGTGGACCGCGTCGAACGGGAAAGTTCAGGAGAAAGAAGCTGAGAAAGTTCTCGTAGCCGTAGGCCGCGCACCGCAGACCGCCGATGTGGGAATCGACAAAACCCGCATTGAGCTCGACCGCGGTTTTGTGAAAGTGAGTGACACGCAGGAAACCGCCGAGCCCGGCATCTACGCCATCGGCGACATTGTTGCCGGCCTGCCGCAGCTTGCCCATGTTGGCGCCATGAGCGGCATGGTAGCGATGGCGAAGATCGCCGGCCGGTATTACAAACCAGTGCGTCGCGACCGCATTCCCAGCTGCACCTACACTGAGCCGCAGATCGGCTCTGTGGGTCTGACTGAGGCTCAGTCCAAAGAGAAAGGGTTGGAAACCAAAATCGGCAAGTTCCCCTTCGCCGGCAACTCCAAGGCCACCATCGTCGGCAGCCACGACGGCTTCGTCAAGATTGTGGCCGATGCAAAGTACGGCGAAATCCTCGGCGTCCACATCATCGGCCCGCAGGCAACAGAGCTCATCGCCGAGGCCGTAGCCGTCATGACCCTCGAAGGCACCGTCGACGAGCTCATGTTCACCATCCACGCCCACCCCACACTCAGCGAGTCGCTGCTCGACGCCTACGGCGCAGTTGAAGGCATGGCGATTAACGCGTAGAACCGCACTCATGAGTAACTTTGTGAAAGGGTACGAATTCAGAGCTTGCTGAAAGAATCTGCGCCGGGGAGGTTTTGTATCAGTCCGCCACCGGTGTCTCCGACCCGCGATGGATGAAACGGGTGTCGAGTGTCGTAGAGTG
>JBEKCW010000205.1:0-9044 GCA_050014675.1 Occallatibacter sp.
CCAAAAAGCCCACCGACGCGCTCCAGAAACAATATGGCAGCTTTTACGCTGCGTGCATGGATACGGCCGCCATTGATAAGCGGGGCTTTGCGCCCGTCAAGGCTATCTGGGCAAAGATTGACGGACTCCAGAATGCGATGGGCCTTGCGCCGCTGCTGGCAGAGCTGAGTAATCATGGAACACCGGATGGGTTCTTCAGGTTTGGCGTGACGCAGGACGATAAAGATTCGTCGAAGCAGATTGCCGAGATCGGCCAGGGCGGAATCTCATTGCCCGATCGCGATTACTACATCGTCGATTCCAAACGCTTCAAAACCATCCGCGCCGAGTATCTTGACCACGTAACCAAGATGTTCGTGCTGGCCGGCGACTCGCCTGATGACGCGGCAAAGGAAGCCGCAGCGGTGATGGAAATCGAGACCGCAATGGCCAAAGTGGAGACCAGCCGCACCGAGATGCGCAACCCGGAGACGCGCTACCACATTTACACGGTTGCCGATTTTGAGAAGCTTGCGCCCAATTTCGACTGGAGCGGATATTTCAAGAAGATCCGCATTGGCCATTTCGACACGTTGAACGTTTCCACACCGAATTACTTCAGCGGCCTGGACACGCTCATTGCCAGCGAGCCCCTGAGCAGCTGGAAGAGCTATCTGCGCTGGCACTCGATGCATGGCTTCGCTCAGAACCTTTCGCAAGCCTTCTTCGACGAGAATTTTGCGTTTTTCGGGCGCACCCTTGCCGGCCAGCAGCAGCCTGAAGCGCGCTGGAAGCAATGCACATCCATGACCGACCGTGCGCTGGGCGAGGCGGTGGGCCAGGAGTGGGTGAAAGAGAACTTTCCCCCGGCGGCCAAAGACAGCATGGACAAGCTGGTTGCAGAGCTTGAAAAAGAACTCGGCGTAGACATCAGCCAGCTGCCCTGGATGAGCGATGAGACCAAGAAGGCAGCCGAGCAGAAGCTGGCTATGATCCGCAACAAGATCGGCTATCCCGAACACTGGCGCGACTATTCGAGCATCAAGGTCAGCCGCACCAATCTCATTGGCAACGTGGAGCACTCTGCCACTTACGAGCGCAACTACCGCTTCGCCAAGCTGGGCAGGCCCGTGGATGAGAAGGAGTGGGGCATGACTCCGCCGACGGTGAATGCCTACTACGACCCGAGCTTCAACGACATCAATTTTCCCGCCGGCATACTGCAGCCGCCGTTCTTTGATCCCAACGCCGACCCGGCTGTGAATTTTGGCGGCATCGGGGTGGTGATCGGCCACGAGATGACCCACGGATTCGACGACGAGGGCTCGAAGTACGATGGCAGCGGCAACCTGCATCCCTGGCAGACGCCTGCCGATCAAACGGCCTTTAACGCGCGCACTGAATGCGTAGCGGATGAGTACAGCGGGTTCGAGGCTGCTCCGGCCAAGGGCGACACCCCCGCGCAGCACCTGAACGGCCACCTCACCCTGGGCGAAAACACCGCTGACAACGGCGGTCTGCGGATCGCCTTTATGGCCCTCGAAGATGAGTTGAACCAGGAGGGCAAGACCGTAGACGAGAAGGTCGACGGATTCACCGAGGCGCAGCGCTACTTCCTCGGATTCGCACAAGTGTGGTGCGAAAACGATACCGACGCGGCGGCGCGCCAGTCGGCGCTCACCGATCCGCACTCACCCGGCAGGTGGCGTGTGAACGGCAGCGTGCAGAACTTCGACGAATTCGGCAAAGCCTTCAGCTGCAAGAAAGGAACCCCGATGTACCCGGCCAGCTCATGCCGGGTGTGGTGAGGCCGGCTGCTCGCGGCGTCCAAAATGACACACAGGTTTCTGGGGCCTTCAGAGCTCAATGCCCCTGAATCCCATGCCCTTGCCAGCAAAATTTTGGCCGGTTGAGTTGACCTTTGCCGGTTCGGCCGCGTCAAAACTGCGATCGATTCCAAAAGAAACCCAAGGGTCAGGTGAACTAAGACAGCCCGATAGCCGCATTCGGGCCGGGACAACGATTCTGAATACCTAAATACATGGCCTGATGTGCGAAACTAGGCACAACCTGCCCTTGGCTTTTACAATGCAGCAGGGACCCGTCCCAACCCAGCGCTGCTCGGGAACGATAAAACTTGGCGGCTATCGCCGGACCAGGATGAAGGATTCGCATGAAGTTTACGAAATTCGGCAAGACGCTCCTGATGAGCACTCTTTCAATGGGCATCATTTTCGGTGTTTCGTCTTGCGTTGTAAGTTATACGGTCGGTTACCTGTACGTTACGGGTACTGAGACGGCCCAGTCGGGAAACAATGGCATTATCACGGGATTGAAAATCGATCACAACACCGGCCATTTGTCCCAGGTCAATGGTCTGCCCATATCCTCGGGCGGGTCCAATCCGGTTCGCGCCATCCTCACCGTTGGCAGCAAGTTTATTTACGTCCTTAACCGCGGCGCAAACGCCGAAGGTAACGGCGACTGCACCACCGACGACCCCTGCCTGAACGCGAACATCACTGAATTCGCGGTGGGCGGCAACGGCATCCTCACCCCGCAGGAGACCTTCTACACGCAGGGTCTCAACCCGTTCCGTCTGCTCGTCGATTCCACGGGTTCTTACATCTTCGCCCTCGAACACGATTCGATCGGGGCGGACGGCGTCAATGCATCGTCGCCGACCAATCAGAATCCGAACTGCGCACTGGCATTGGGCAGCATTGTTACAAACGGCACCTGCGGCGACATTTCGATATTCTCGATCAACCAGACCACCGGACGCCTCAGCACGATCCTGAACACGCAGGTTACGCAGGCCAACTGCCCGGGCGGGGCCACCAGCTGCCCACTGCCTTACTTCCCGGTTCCCGCAAATCCCATTGACTTCCTGCTGTCCGCGGGCTACATGCTTACCTTGGATGGAACCCCGGCGACCGGCGACTCGATCTTCCCGTACGCCTATTCGAGCGGCCAACTGGAGTTGAGCCAGAACGGCCCTCAGCCGCTGACCGACCCGTACAGTTCGAGCACGTCGGGCCCTTCGGCCGGCCTGGTGACTCAAGCCACAGCCCTTGTGGCCGCAGGCGGCGTCTACTACGTGCTCGACAACGAGCCCATCTCGATCATCTTCGATTGCCCCTCCGGGCAGACCTGCTCTCCGACAGTTTCCGACAGCCAGATTCTGCCCTACACGCTGGGTACGAACGGCGCTTTGCAGGCCGCAGCCAGCGGCATCATCCCCGATGCCTCGACGCTTGCCAATCCCACCTGGCTGATGGTCGAGTCAAAGGGCAAATATGTCTACGTGGCTAACCAGGGCAACAACACGACCGACACCAACAACCCTGAGAGCGGCATCGCAGCCTACTTTATTACCAGCTCCAGCAACCCGCTCAGCTTTGTCTCCGACCAGCCATTCGGTTCAGGATCGGGTCCGCAATGTATCGTCGAGGACCCATCGAACCAGTACATTTACGAGGCGAATTTCTACGATTCGACCGTTACGGGCAGGGTGCTGGACCCGAATTCAGGCGAACTCGATAACATGCGAGTCAACAGTACCTATACGCTCAAGGGTCCCGCGACCTGGTGCCTGGTGGATGGGCGCACCGGATAATGCCGCGCCCCTTGCCGCCAACGTTCGAGCAATCAGCGGCCGGATGTTCGACATCCGGCCGCACGATCCGCCCGGAGCCTGAGGTTCCCGGAACTCTGCAATCAGGCGAGGCCACTTCGGAATGCCGGCGCCGGCCGCTGTCGATTCCGAATTTCGATTTCAAACCGATTTTGCCGGGTCGGCAGTTGTGGCCCTTTGACGAAAGATGCGCATGAAGTTCAACAAAACGAGCCAACTCGTTGCGGCAGCCGTAGCCAGCCTGGCGGTGGCATCGCTGGTCACGGCGTGTAGCACCCGCACCGTCGATTTTGTCTACGTCACCAGTTCCAAAGCCGCGGGGTCGAACAACTATGGTTCGATCGATGTCTTCGAAATCAACTCCGGGTCGGGCAAGATGCGGCAGATTCCCTCTTCGCCGTTCCCCTCCGCCGGCCGTCTTCCGGTGGCCGAGGCCGTTTCTGCCGACTACAAAAACCTGTTCGTGGTCAATGAAGACGACAACACTATTGTCCAGTTTGTAATTGGCAACGACGGCAAATTGTATCCATTCAACACGGTCAATACGCCGGGCATCTTTCCCTTGGCGGTCACCACCAACAAGTCGAATCTGTTTGTGGTTGACCTTTATCAACCGCTGCCCCTTTGCTCCGATGCCGATCCCTGCTCCGGCTCCATGGCGGTGTATCCGGTGGTCGCCGGCGCCGGCGGCAGCAGCAGCGCTTCAAACCCCTGCACGGCATCTGTCTGCCTCGGAACTCCGGTCACCAACACCACGATTGGCGCGCAGTACTGGCCGCTCACGCTGCCGAGCGCCCCATCGGACGTTATCGTGCCCACGGCGGTCAATGTCCTCGCATCGGGCGCATTTGCCTATGTCACCGCCTATGACTCCTCGGTAACCCCGAACCGGGGCTTGATCTTCGGCTTCGCAGTTGGCTCCGGCGGCGCCCTCTCACCTCTCAACGGCGGCGTGCCACACGACATGGGAGTTGGCAGCCAGGGACTTGGCATTCGTCCCTCCGGGGTTGCGAGCGACCCAACCAGCAGCTACGTTTACGTGACGGATTCAACCAACGGCATTGTGGTTGGTTACTCCATTGCATCCGGGACATTGGCTGAAATACAAGACACTCCGACGGGCAACCAGCCCAGTGCGGTGGTGGTCGATCCGGTTTACCCATACGTCTATGTCGCCAATGCGCTCGATGGCACTGTCTCGGCCTATTCAATGAGCAGCGGCGCGCTCTCCAATCTTGGAACCTATACAGTCGGCAGCGATCCGGTAGCCATCGGAATCGACCCCTCGACCGAGCACTTCCTTTTCACCGCGAATTTCCTTGACAATACGGTCAGCGGATTCGAATTGAGCGCCACTGCCGGAACACTTCTCGAATCGCAGTTCTCGCCCTATAACGCCAGCGTCAACCCCACCGCTGTTGCCGCCATTCCGCACAACGGCATCGGTGCGGGGATTGCGAAGTGACGGGCATAGGATTTACCGCGCCGCTTTAGCGGCCGGCATTGTTGGATAATCCCCGCAGGCGGCTTTTACAATAGCCTGTAGGCAAACTGAAACCGAGTTATCAAAGGGCTTTTTGAAGTAAACGTCAGCCCGCGACGAAGGAAGCGCATGAAGTTGAGTAAACTGAGCCAGCTTTTCCTGGTCTCTGCAATTGGCCTCATTCTGGCCAGCTGGATGACTGCCTGCAATATTGTCACCATCGATTACGTCTTCGTGGGGACCTCCGGCGGTTCTTCGAATGGCAACTCGGGCCAGATCTACACCTACGCGGCCGACGCGGAATCGGGAGCGCTGCGCGTTGTCCACGCGGCGATCTCTTCAGGCGGCAATTCGCCCATTGCCATGGTGGTGGATTCAAGCTATTCCAACCTCTACGTCGCCAACCAGGCAAGCAACGCCGTGGTTCACTTCGCCATCGCTTCTGACGGCACCTTGTCGCAGAAAGATTCGCTCACCACATCGACCCCTCCGGTTGCCATCGTCCTCAACAAGGCCGGCACGTATCTCTACGTTCTTACCGGAGCAACCTCGGCCACGCTCACTGAGTACGCGTTGAGCAGCGGCACCATCGGTTCCGCGACGGCCACTGAGACGCTCTCGCTTGCCGGCTACCCGTCCGATACGCTGGTGCCGACCGCCGTCACAGTTCTGGCCAATAACAGCGGCGTTTATGCATCCGTCTACGACTCTTCGGCCTATAGTCCCGGTTGCCCATCCTGCGTAACCAGCAATGCCAACCCTGGCTGGGTCTTCGGCTTTGCAGTCGCTTCGGGTGGGGCGCTCTCGCCAGTCACCGACAGCCCTTATGAGGCCGGCGTCAAGCCCAGCGGCCTGGCTACCGATCCAACCAACCGCTTTGTTTATGCCACTGACTTCGCTTCGAACGAACTCATCGGCTACACGATTGAAGCCAACGATCAGCTCGACTTTATGGTCAACGGCCCCTTCAAAACCGGCAACGAGCCCAGCTCGATCGTCGTCGATCCGCGCGGCTTGTTCATCTACGTGACCAACTCGCTCGACTCAACCGTATCTGCCTACAGCATCTCGCTGCCCACGGGCGCGCCATCGGCATCAATCGCCACCACCGGCTCAGGAACCAACGCCACCGACTCGCAACCGGTCGCGGTCACCATCGATCCCGGGCTTGGCCGCTTTGTCTACACTGCCAACCGTCTGGGCGATTCGGTTACAGGATTCCGGCTGAGTCCCACCACTGGCGTTCTTACGCCTTTGATCGCCTCCCCCTATCCCAGCGGACAGGCCCCAAGCGCACTGGCCGCCGTTCCGCATGGCAACTACGCGATCCAGACAACAGCGCCGTAAAGGCAGAGAACTGAGAACAGAGAAAGCCTGGCTTTGCAGCCGGGCTTTTTCGTTTCGAGCGATGAACTCACACTCCAAACTCCTGGTGCCCCAGGTCCGGGGTGGAGATCCCTCGCACTTGGGGACCTGGGATACCTAAGCCGTGAGCTCACCGCGGGACGCTCTTTTCCAGCCCTCCGCGCATATACTTGTCTCGCGGTTCCAAGCGTAATCCGGCGCCTCTTCAGTCACGTATTCATCTCGAGATCGATCTGCGCCGCACGCTCACCGCCCACTATCGAATCAGGAGATCAGATTGCGTCTCACTTCTGTTGTGCTTTCAATTGCCCTGGCAACCTCGGTTCTCTCCATTGCGCAATCGCCCGCGCCCGACAGCCTGCATCCCGCTCCCGCCCACCCCGCCTTCAAAGTCGCCGTCTACATTGCGGTTTCCGACGTCGAGCGGATGAAGGATCCGGCTTACCTGCAAAATGCCTGGGACGAAATCAACAGCCAGGTTCACGTCGACAAGGTCTACATCGAGAGCTACCGCGGCGGTATGCTGGCCGACGGCGCGCTGCTCGAGACCGTGAAAGCCTTTTTCAAGGCTCATGGCGTCGAGACCGCGGGCGGCATTGCCTTTGCCGCAGGTGGCGATTTTGTCGGCCCCGAGGCCGCGGGCGGACAGTTCGTCAGCTTCACCTACACCGATCCCAAACAGCGCGCCTACGTCAAACACGTATCCGAAGAAACCGCGCGCCACTTCGACGAGATCATCCTCGACGACTTCTTCTTCAACAACACCAAGCGCGATTCCGACATTGCCGCCAAGGGCGTGCAGTCCTGGAGCGCCTTCCGCCTCAAGCTGATGGATGAGGTTTCCCGCGACCTGGTTTACGGCGCAGCCAAAGCCGTCAATCCCAAGGTTAAAATCATCATCAAGTTTCCCAACTGGTATGAGCATTTCCAGGCTGACGGATACGATCTCGACAAGGAGCCGAAGATCTTCAACGGCATTTACACCGGCACCGAGACGCGCGACGGCGAAATCACCGACCAGCACCTGCAGCAGTACGAAAGCTACGAGATCATCCGCTACTTTGACAACGTGGCGCCCGGCCGCAACGGCGGCGGATGGGTAGACACCTTCGACACCCGCTACGTTGACCGCTATGCCGAGCAGTTGTGGGATACGGTGCTGGCCAAGGCGCCCGAGATGATGCTGTTTGAGTGGAACAACCTTACGCAGAGCGCGCGCATTGGCGATCGCCCGTGGAGCAGCCTCGACACCACCTTCACCGCAGCCGGCCTCGACAAGTGGCATGCCGATTCAGGCTCGACGCATCCGGCTACCTGGGGAACCGCCGCCGGGTACGCGCTCGACGCCGCCAACGCCGTGATTCCCAAGCTGGGCAAGCCCATCGGCATCGCCAGCTACAAGCCGTATCAGTCCACGGGCGAAGATTTTCTTCACAACTACCTCGGCATGATCGGAATTCCAATCGATCTGGAGCCGACGTTCCCGGTAAATGCCAAAACCGTGTTGCTTACCGAGGAAGCCAAGTACGATCCCGCGATAGTCGCCAAAATCAAAGCCGATCTCCAGCAGGGCGGCAATGTTGTCATCACGTCGGGTTTGCTGAGGGCGCTGCAGGGCCATGGCATCGAGCAGATCGCTGAGATTAACGCCACCGGCAATGTGCTGAGCGTCGACCGCTATTGGGGAGCCTTTGGCGCAGGCGCCGGAGCCAACCTGGGCACGACTGCTGCGGTCGAGTTTCCCGAGATCGGGTTCATGACCAACGATGCGTGGCCGGTAGTGCGCGGCACCGCCAACGGCCGCGGCGCACCACTGGTGATCATGGATCACTATTCGAAGGGCACGTTGTATGTGCTCACCATTCCTGAGAACTTCAACGATCTTTATCTTCTGCCGGCGCCGGTGCTGGCGCAGATTCGCCGCTACGTGATGGGCGATTTCCCCGTCTCAATCGATGCGCCCGGCAAGGTGAGCCTCATGGCCTACGATAACGACACGTTCGTAGTTGAGTCGTATCGCGATGAACCGGTCAAAGTAACCGTGACTGCCGCAGGCACGCTCGCGCACATCCGCGACCTGGCCAGCGGAACCGAAGTTGTTGGCTCTCCGGTGCCTCAATGGCGCGGCCGGACAACCACCCCGCGCACAACCTTCCAGATTGAAGTGCCTCCGCACAGCTTTGTGGCGTTTGAAGAGGAGAAATAAGGAGTAGCGCCGGGCTCCAGCCCGGTTGTCGTACGGGCGTCCCCGCCCGTACATGGCCGGGTGCCGGGTGCCACAGGTCCCTCGCACATGGGGACCTGGGATACCTCGAACACCAACCCAACAGAGCTGTCTCAGGATTGCAGCAGATGTTAGTCCGCATTTCTCACAAGACGCGCACTCGAGCGGCAGTGAAGTGTGCTTCAGGCACGGGAGAATCTCCGACGCATCTGGGTGCGAAATCGAGCAAAATACAGAGTGCGCGGAATTCGATGTAAGTACGCTTGATATCAATCGTTTACCTCCGGAATTCTGCAACATGCAAATACGCGAAAATGCACGTTTTCTTGCACCAGAAATGCAGCAACTGGCTTGTA
>JBEKCW010000206.1:0-9028 GCA_050014675.1 Occallatibacter sp.
CGATAGCAATCTCAAGGTTGCAGTCTTTGATTGTGATGGAACCCTCTGGAGTGGCGACGCTGGCTACGGTTTCATGGTCTGGTCGCTCGAACAGGGCCTGGTTTCCCGGTCCACCAGCGACTGGATCGACACCCGCCATCGCGCGTATCGTGCCGGGAATGTAAGTGAAGAGGCAATCTGCGGCGAGATGGTGCAGATTTACGCCGGCCTGCGCGATCACGAACTGCGCGCCGCCGCCGCCCAGTATTTCAACGAGTTCATCCGGCCCAACATCTTTCCCGAATTGGTAAAACTCGTAGCCGATCTGCGCAAGGCGGGCGTCGTGCTCTGGGCCGTAAGTTCCACCAATCGCTGGGTCGTCGCCGAAGGTGTGCGCGACTTCGGTATACCCGAGGAACGCGTCGTGGCCGCTGAGGTCCGCGTCGCAAACGGCATCATCACCAGCGATCTTGTCGACGTGCCCACCGGGCCGGGCAAGGCTGCGGCGCTCCGGCGCATCAGTCTTCCCCACCCCGATGCGGTCTTTGGCAACTCGATGCACGACCTGGCCATGCTTGAAATGGCCCGCTGTGCATTTCCGGTGAATCCTTCTCCCGCGCTTATCGCCGAGGCCGGCAAACGCGGATGGGGTTACTTCACGCCCAAGGGCGCCGAGGGCCTTGATGCAGCTGTAAACGGCGAATAGTCTTTGACCTGCCGCCAAAACCCGGGCGCAGGGACAGTAACCTGTAAACGCATCTCCTTTGTTTCGTTTACAATAATCGCGTGCAAGACAATGCCTCCAATGCCAGCCCCCGCCCCGCCGGTCCCGCGCTGCGCTTTGTGGCTGCCGCACTCATCGTCCGCGACAGTGAAGTTCTGATCGGCCAGCGCCGCGCCAATCAGCCCATGGCCCTGCTGTGGGAGTTTCCCGGCGGTAAGATCGAGCCCGGCGAGAGTGCCCAGCAGGCATTGGCACGCGAGCTCGATGAAGAGCTAGGCATCAAGGCCACCGTCGGCCCCAAGGTGATTCAAATCCGCCATAACTACCGCCATGGCGGCGCGGTTGACCTGCAGTTCTTTTCCGTCCGCGAATTCGAGGGTGAGATCCAGAACCAGATCTATGAGCAGGTCAGGTGGGTCAAGCTGGCCGACCTCACCACCTACGAGTTCCTCGCCGCCGACCGCAACCTGATACGGGATTTGGCCGCCGGCAAGCTGCTGTAGAAGTCATTAAGCAGCGCCTTTATTTCAATCCGCGCTACTCTTCGCCCAGTCCCGTGTTAACTAAAAGTGTTCTCTTGCGCCGGCTCCGCCCGTGTGCCATAGCGAGCTTCCGGCAAAACCACCCCGGGACAGGTTGAAATGAACAACTCCGCGCCGTTCCTTGCCGTCTACCGCGTCAAACGCACGCTTCGCTCGAGCGCCCTGGCTCTGCTCGCCACCGGCCTTATCTTCACGGCGGGAATCGTGAGCCGTGTGAAGCTCGGGCTCCAGCAGCCGTCAGCCGAAACCGCGCTCATGATCTCCTTCATCGTGCTCTGCACTGTCATGCTCGCCCTGCATACCTTCACGTCGGCAGTGCGATTTACGGCGGACTCCGTTGAAAAACGCTACCTGCTCACCATTGCCAGCATTCCTCTCGACGAGATTCGGGGCCGCCGCCAGATCGCGCCCAGTGGCGAGCAGGCCAGCATCCGGTTCTACGTCATCGTCCCCAATCACGCGTCGCTGCCAACCATCAAGTGCGCCGAGTATCACGAATTCGACGACGCCTTTTATGACTGGTTCCTAAGCCTGCCCGATCTGGACGCAAAAACGAAATAGGCGCACGCTGCGCCTAGTCCCTGTTCCCTTGTTCCCAGCTTTTTAGTGTCCCGGCAACATTCCCCATAGCATCACACCGGTCATCACGATCACGATCGCGCACGTGGCCCAGGCAATCACGTTCCACAACCGCGAATTCTTATGCTCGCCCATCAGGTCTTTGCGGTTGATGAGCAGCAGCATGGGGATGATGACCACTGGCAGCAGCACCCCGTTGAGAACCTGTGAAAGGATCACGACATTTACGTACAGCGTCTCAGGCAGCACGATGACCGTGACTGCTCCGCCCACGATCAGCAGTGTGTAAAGCCAGTAGAAAAAGGGAGCCTCTTTGAAGCTCTTGTCCACGCCAGACTCGACGCCCAACCCCTCGCATACGGTATAGGCCGTTGACAGCGGCAGAATGGACGCCGCGAAGAGCGACGCATTGAATAGCCCGAATGCGAAAAGGATAAATGCGTAGTCGCCGGCGAGTGGGCCCATGGCTTCGGCCGCATCGGCAGCATCCTTGATCGCGCCCATTCCGTGGACGTACAGCGTTGCCGCGCAAGCCACCACAATGAACCACGCGATCAGATCTGTAAAGAAGCAGCCCACGATCACGTCGAGCCGCGACGCGGAGTAGTCTTTGACCGGGATTCCCTTTTCGACTACCGACGATTGCAGGTAAAACTGCATCCACGGAGCAATGGTGGTGCCCACCACGCCGATGGCCATGTAGATATAAGTTTTGTCGCGCCACACCGATTTGGCCGGCAGCCTGACCGTTGCCACCAGTGCCTCGTGCCAGTCAGGGTGCGCCAGCACGCCGGCAAAAATGTAGGCAATGTACACTGCGGACGCAACCAGAAAGATCTTCTCGGTGGTCTTGTAGTCGCCCTTTAACACCAGCGCCCATACCAATAGCGCACAGATAGGCACACTGATGAATTTTGAGACGTGAAACAGGTGCAGCGACCCGGCAATGCCGATGAACTCCGTCACCACGTTGGTGTAATTCAGCACCACCAGCAACACCATCATGATGAAGGTGAGCCGCAGGCCGAACTCTTCGCGGATAAGGTCGCTCAGCCCCTTGCCGGTGACCACGCCCATGCGGGAACACATCTCCTGCACCACGATCAGCGCGATCGTAATGGGAATCATGGTCCACAGCAGTGTGTATCCGTATTGCGCGCCGGCCTGGGAGTAGGTGAAGATTCCGCCCGAGTCGTTATCGACATTGGCGGTAATAAATCCGGGGCCGAGGACGGCCAGAAACAGCAGTATCCGGATTCGCCAGCGCTTCCACATCGGTGCGGATTCCTATGGTGGGGTCATTGTGCCTTTGCTACATGGAACTTAAGTTCCTCACTGACCATAACAGGCCGGGGCCTGCGACGAAAAACCAGGCGATTCAAAGTTTGAAATGATTGGATGCCGGCGGTCGCGACCTGTTGACGCCCCGCCAAATTACAATACGCTTTCACGATTTCAACGCATCGGAGAACGCTCAAATGAATCCGTTCCGCTCAGACAGCCTTCGCAGCCGCCGCAATTTGCTCGGCGCAATCGCCGGCGCCGTCCCGGCCGCTGCGCTTCTCGCCACACCTTCCGCAGCTATCGCCGCGCCCGTTCCGCTTGCCGAGGCCTCGGCTGACGAACTCTTCGCGCTCGCCCGGCTGCGCAGTTACAAGAGCCGCCGTTCCTCAAGCTGGGACCGCTCCGGCGGCAACGGCGACGCCGTTCCTGTTGAGTCCGGCGCGTCGCACACGCTGCTCGACGTGAGCGGCCCGGGCGCGGTCACGCACATCTGGTTCACCATCAACTCCGATGACCCCATGCACCTGAAAAATCTCGTGCTGCGCGCGTGGTGGGATGGCGAATCTTCGCCTTCGGTTGAAGTCCCCATCGGTGACTTCTTCGGCCTCGGCCTGGGCGAGTATTTCAACTATCAGTCGGCACTGCTCGCCGTGGCGCCGGCCAAGGCTCTCAACTCCTACTTCGAAATGCCCTTCGCCACCGCTGCCAAAATCACTTTGACCAACGAGGGCCCCAAGCGCACTGACAGTCTCTACTTCCACGTCGACTACGTTACCCTCGCTTCGTTGCCCGAGGGGCTGGGCCGCTTCCACGCGCAGTTCCGCCAGGCCGCGCCCTGCCATGGCTGGACCAATAACTGGACCCACAATTGGAGCGATCCAGTGGGCGACAAGAAAAATCTCGACGGCGCGCTGAACTACGTTTTCCTCGAGGCTACCGGACGCGGCCACTTTGTGGGCGTAACGCAATCGGTGCTGCAAAACCAGAATGACTGGTTCGGCGAGGGCGACGACATGATCTTTATCGATGGCGACAAGATGCCCACCATCAACGGCACCGGCACCGAGGACTACTACAACGGCGCATGGGACTTTTACGGCCAGCAATTCGACTATCAGCACAACGGCGCGCCCGTGATCACCGGGGGCGAACGCATCGGCAGCCGCTACTCGCTCTACCGCTGGCACCTCGAGAGCCCCATCGCCTTCGAGCAGTCCATCCGTGTAACCATCGAGCACGGCCACGCCAACCACCGCTCCGACAACTTCTATTCCACTGCCTACTGGTACCAGACAGAGCCGCATGCACCGTTTCCGGCGCTGCCGCCGGTGGCCGATCGCGTGCCGCGACTGTTTGACGTAGGCGGCGGCGCAGGAGCGGCGCCGGTGCCGGAAAAGTAGCGCGAGCCTATATAGTGCCGGTAGTTCGTGCCCTCAAGGCAGAGTACGGGCGTGGACGCCCGTACGACAACCGGGCTGGAGCCCGGCGCTACCTTCTCGCCTTTATTCGCGCCCGCCGCACCTGCTATGCTGCGGACGCAAAAGCAAAGCGATTTATGCCCTGATCGGAGCAAATTACTATGTGGTTTTTGGGGATGGACGTTGGCACCGGCGGCACGCGTGCAGTGATTGTGGATTCGAACGGCAGACTCATCGCCGGCGCATCGAGCGAGCATGCGCCCTTCCGCGCAGAACACCCCGGCTGGGCCGAGCAGGATCCTGAAGACTGGTGGCGCGCTGCACAGCAGGCAATCCAGGTGGCCATTGCCGCCGCACCGCACCCGCAACAGCCGATCGCCGCCATCGCGCTGACCGGCCAGATGCACGGCGCAGTGATGCTGGATGAGAACGGCGCGGTGCTGCGCCCTTCGCTCATATGGTGCGACACGCGTACCCAGCCGGAGTGCGACTGGCTCACGGAAAAAATCGGCTACGAAAAACTGATCGAGCTCACCTGCAACCCCGCACTGCCTAACTTTACGCTCACCAAGCTGCTTTGGGTAAAAACCCACCAGCCTGAGATCTTCGCGAAGATCAAGCACATCATGTGCCCCAAGGACTACGTGCGCTACAGGCTCACCGGCGAGTTCGCCATCGACGTGCAGGAGGCCAGCGGCACGCTGCTGCTTGACGTGACGCACCGCCGCTGGTCGCACGAAGTGGCCGAGGCCGCGGGAATCCCGATGAGCTGGCTGCCCAAGGTCTACGAGTCACCGGAGATTTGCGCGCGCATCAGCGAGCAGGCAGCCGCGCTCACCGGCCTTACTGCTGGAACCCCGGTCGCAGCCGGCGCGGGCGACCAGGGCGCGGGCGCTGTTGGCATGGGAATCTTGCAGCCCGGCAGTGTTTCGGCAACCATCGGAACTTCGGGCGTGGTGTTTGCCTCCACGGCTGAGCCGACCAAAGATCCGAAGGGCCGCATTCACACCTTCTGCCACGCGGTTCCGGGCCGCTGGCACGTGATGGGCGTGACGCAGTCAGCCGGCCTGAGCCTCAACTGGCTGCGCAACACCTTCTTCGCCGGCCAGAGTTACGACGCCTTGAACGAAGGCGCGGCCAAAGTGCCCGCATGCAGCCAGGGCCTTGAGTGGGCGCCGTATCTGCTGGGGGAGCGCACGCCGCATCTCGATCCCGAGGTTCGCGCGGCATTCGTCGGAATCGGCGTCGAGCACACTGCGGCGCACATTGTGCGCGCGGTGCAGGAGGGCGTCGCTTACAGCCTGCAGGACACGTTCTCGCTCTTCGCCGATCTCGGCATTCCCGTCACCGCCATACGGCTCGGCGGCGGCGGCGCGCGCGGAAATTTGTGGCGCAAGATTCAAGCCGGCATCTACGGGCAGACCGTTGAGATTCTCACTGCTGAAGAGGGCGGCGCATTCGGTTGCGCGCTGATGGCAGGCGTGGGCGCTAACCACTGGAAGAACCTCGACGAAGCCTGTGCCCAGGCCATTGAAGTGGCGGAGCGCATCACCGCCGACCCCTCCGACTTGGCCGCGTACAAAGCCGGCTACGAGAGGTGGCGCAAAGTCTATCCGGCGCTGCGGAGTTTGCGCCGCTAACGCGTTACCGGTTCGGCCAACAGCACATCCGCGAACACAAACCTGTCCCGCCGCACAATTTCGCCGCTCTCAATCGCGAGCGGCGCCTTGAACATCGGCCCAGCATAGACGCACGAATGAAACTCGCCCTTTTCTCCGCATGGGTCCGCGGTCGCCGGCAAGTCTCTCAGCAGCGCCTCGTCGAACTCGCGCCCCGCAAACTCGGGCGGCAGTTGCTCGGTGTCAATGCAGGTGAGCCGCGCGCGCAATCCTCCCGCGATCATCTGTCGCGCCAGTTGATCTGTCGGAATCTGCCAGAGCGGAAAGATCGGCTCGAGCCCAGTGCCGGCAAGCTGCCTTACGCGGTAGGCGCGCACGTCTTCAAGAAATAAATCGCCGAACGCGACTGCCTCAATGCCCTCGGCAATCATTCGCTGGCAGGCCTCGGCCATCAGCGTTTCATAGATCTCATTGCTGCACGGCCACGGCAGCGGAACCACCCACAACGGCAGCCGCGCAGCAGCAGCCTGCGCTTCAAGCACAGCGTGACGCACACCGTGCATTGCGACGCGGTCGAATTCAGAGTTCAAGGTGGTCAACAGCGCGCACACTTCAATCGATGGATCCTGGCGCAACATATGCAGCGTCCACGCGCTGTCTTTGCCGCTGCTCCAGGAGAGGAGAACTCGCTTCATGGAAAAATGATACCTTTTGCACGGCCGGCGAGCGCCGCAACCTCGGCACCTCTGCTCATTTAATTCGAAAATCGCTCACAATCAACCGGGTATCCACTGTCACATGCGGTGAAATCGCGTGATACGCCCAGACATGCACCCAGGCGTTGCCCGTCCGCCAGGTCAGAAATGATTTCATCAACCCAGCTGGAATGAACAACAGGTAGACGAAGGCCAGCGACATCGTGGCCGCTCCAATGGAGTCGTACCGCGTGCCGGACTCAAAAATGTGAATAGTCGGATAACTCACTGCCCCCAGCAGATAGGCCGTCATCGGCGAAAACAGCTTGAAGTATCTCGGCATAAGGATGGAATAGATAACAATCATGACCGGCAGATCCGTCCCGAACAGATGCAGCCAAAACGACATCAGCCCGCCGACAAGCTGCTGATGCCGAGTGAGCTGAAAGATGTTTGGCCCCATCATGTCCATGCCGGCGCTGAAGGCAAGCACCACCACTATCACCAGCGAATCGCTCTTCAGGTTCGCCGATTTCAGGCTGAGTTGCTGGTTTGAGTATCCTCGCATCCGAAACGCAACATAGGGAATGAGCGCCAGCAGGATGCCGTTGTAGGCCGCCCATGTATAAACCTCAATCGGCGACTGCACGCGCGTGGCCCCGACCAGCGACCCATTCAAATGCATGGCAATGCCTTCGCCGAACAAGCGCTGCCCGATTAGACGGCCGGCTACCATGACGACCGCGACATAGGCCCACACTGCCAGCGTCTCGCGTTGCGCAATAGAATTTTCCGGAGCACGCAGGGCCAGGTCAATCACGGGCCGCTTTCGCGTCATGAGCGCGACGAGGCCGAACATCAGCACCACGAGCGCCAGGTACTCCGATGAACCGGTAACCAAGCCCCTGAATCGCGGAATTTGCCGGGAAAAAAGCAATCCAGTCACGCACAGAAGCAGCCAAACGAGGGCCGCCACGTACAAAGCCCTCTGTCGAACCAACCATCTCATTCCGTTCAATCGCTCATTCATGGCCATTCTCTATGATTCGATGCACAGATCGGGCTGTTAACGACAGTTGAAAGCGATTCAGGATAACCCGTCACTGCTAACGCACAAACCGAGGAACCGATGCGTACCTTCAAAGCCGGCGAGCGTTGAGGAATGTGCGGAATGGATGCCGTCCGCATCCAACTATAGGTGCAAAGCGTCGCTGGAGGTTCATGGATGCGCAGGACGGTGCAACTGCTGGCCATCGCGGTTGCGATAGCGGGATGTCTTCAAGTCCACTCACAGGATGCGCGGGCGATCGTGGAACAAGCCGCGCGGACGGAGCTGGCCGACGATGCCGCCGACCATTCGCACTGGCTTTACTACGAGGCGGAGAAGCGGCCAGGCAACGCGGTCAAGCAGTGGGTTGCTGAAGCAGCAGACGGAAACCTTACTCGCGTCGTGGAAGAAAACGGCCAGGCCGTCTCTGAAGAGGAACAGCGCAGCAGGATGGACAGCTTTGCCGCCTCAAAGAGCGCGCAAGCCAAACAGCGCAAGAGCGGACAGCACGATGACGCACAGGCCACGGAGATGTTGAAGACTCTGCCCCGGGCGTTCCTCTGGACCAAAACTAGCGACGAAAACGGAAACACGACGCTGCATTTCAGGCCCGATCCCGCGTTCCAACCGCCGAGCTACGAAGAGCGCGTTTTTGCCGCGATGGAAGGCGATTTGATTGTGGACGACGAGCAGCGCCGCATCGTGAGCCTGAAGGGCACGCTGATTCACAGCGTCAAGTTCGGGGGCGGACTGCTGGGATACCTTGAGGCCGGTGGCACATTTGACGTGGAACGGCGCGAGACCGCCAAGGGCATTTGGCAGATTGTTGAGACGCACGTTCATATTCAGGGCCGCGCGCTGTTTTTCAAAAGCATCGGCGAGCAGGAAGACGATGTGAAGTCGAAGCTGAAGCAACTGCCTGACGACATCACGCTTGCGCAGGCCGAGAAAGAATTGCTGGCGGAGCGGTAGGAGTTGCGCAATTGCCAGGACGCTTGTCCTTTTGGTGTATAGCGATCCCACCCTGATATGGAGTGACCTGTCAACTCCTGCATATTGGTGGGGTTGATTTTGTTGTTGGTGTTGTTTTTGTTGTTGTTCGAAGACAGGGCCAGCAGCAGCGGGGGCAGGTTTAGTCGA
>JBEKCW010000207.1:0-8997 GCA_050014675.1 Occallatibacter sp.
CCCGTGAATACTACGATGCCGCCTTCCGGGCAGCCGACGACGACGTTCGGCAACAGTATGCCCTCATCGATGTTTATGAACGACTGGCGAAACTCGACCCAGAAAGAGCGAAATTGTACGAGCAAGCAGCCGACGGGTGCAGGACGCATGCTTCGTTGTTGAAGAAGTTTCGGCCTATGACCGAGCAGAACTTGCCCGGCATTCTTGCGGCCAAGGATCTGAAATATCTACAGAACGCGGCCGATCAGGCTCAGAAGCTAAATAATCTGATTGCCGAAGGCGCTAAGCGCAACTTTGTTTTCGGTCAGCTAATGGAGGGGTGGGCTGGCTTCTTTGAGTCGCAGCAAAGTGTGCCCAAAGTTGTTTCTCGCAAATGATTGTTTGAAACCCTTCGGTTCTACGCCCTTTTCCTGATCGCCTCCCGCAGCGCACCATCAATGCGCGTCTGCCAGCCGGGACCGGTCGATCTGAAGTGGTCAATCACCTCAGGCGACAATCGCAGCGAGACCAGCTTTTTTGTCGGCGCTTTTTGCGGGCCGCGCTTGCCGCGCCGCACAACTTTGCCGTGACGAATCAAATCGGCCTGGGCAAAAAATGCCTGCGTGGCCTTTGTGTCGTTCGGGTCATAGGGGCCGTCTTCCGGCTCATAGGGAATCGCGTCGCCTTCCTTCACGGCCAGCACGCGTTCCCAATCGGTTTTACTTTGTGTCTTGTTCATATTGCCTGCGCTCCGTGCGGGAAGCGTGCCGAAATGAGATTACGCGGACTTCGTCGTCCGCTTCCGTGTAAACCAACGTCAAAAGCCTGCCTCTGACCACGGCAAAAGCCACATCCATCAACCGGTACTCGTCGCCGCGGCTGGCGTCATAGGTGCATTTATTGGGGTTCTCGTAAACGAGGTAAGCGTCCCAGCAGTCGAGCCCATGCTTCTTCAGGTTCGACTTCCGCTTTGCCTCGTCCCAAACGTACGCTATTTAATTGTAGATACGATTTGCTAAGATTGCAAAGTCTGCCATGCAGTACACTCTTCTCGCATCGGCAGAGACGCGTATGGAGTTTTGCGAACAATGCGGTTCTACCTCGCGCGATGAGCGAGGGTTCTGCCGCGGATGCGGCGCGCACCCGTCTTCCAATGAAGCTGCCGAGTCCTCCAATTCGCCCTCCAGCGCCGCAACTGTGACTCATGCAGTCCCGCCGCAAACCGAGTCAAAGGCAACCATCGGTTCAATCCCTCTCGCTGAAGCCCAGGTCAAGAATGTCTGGGTTGCGGTGCTGCTGGCGCTTTTTCTCGGGCCCCTGGGGATGGTCTATTGCACCGTTCCCGGCGCGCTGGTCATGTTCGCGGTATCGGTCATTGCCTTACTCTTACCGGGCAAAATCGTGACGTTCCTTCTCATAACCCTGGCATGCGCCGTATGGGCCGGCCTGGCAGCCCGTTCGGCGAACAGCATTTACTAATCTCCAAACACCTTCCAAGCCCGTCTTGCGAGACGCGTAACCATCGCTTAACCCATCCTTTGAATCCCGTCTGCGATCAACGCATCTCACCAACCATGGAATACCGACTTCTGGGAGGCTCAGGCCTCAAGGTTTCTGAATTGAGTTTCGGCACCGGCACCTTCGGTGGCACAAACGAGTTTTTCAAGGCGTGGGGCACAACCCAGGACGCTGAAGCCAGGCGACTCGTCGACCTCTGCATCGACGCCGGCATCAACCTGTTCGACACCGCCGACGGCTACTCCGACGGCGCTTCGGAGCTGATCCTCGGCCGCGCCGTGAAAGACAAGCGCGACCGCGTGCTTATCTCCACCAAGGCCTACTTTCCTACCGGCGATGGACCCAACGACCGCGGGACCTCGCGCTACCATCTGCGCGTGGCCCTTGAGGCCAGCCTGCGCCGCCTTGGCACTGATTACATCGACATCTACCACTTGCACGGCTTTGACGCGCTGACGCCGATCGAGGAAGTGCAGGACACGCTGAACACCTTCGTCCGTGAGGGCAAGGTGCGCTACATCGCCGCGTCGAACTTTTCCGGCTGGCACTTAATGAAGTCTCTTGCCGTGGCCGACCGCTATGGCTGGACCCGCTTCGTCGCTCACCAGGTCTACTACTCGCTCATTGGCCGTGAGTACGAGTGGGAACTGATGCCCCTTGGGATCGATCAGAAGGTCGGCGCGCTGGTGTGGAGCCCGCTTGGCTGGGGCCGCCTTACCGGCAAACTGCGCCGCGGCCAGCCCATCCCAGAAATCAGCCGCCTCCACAAGACCGCAGACGCCGGCCCGCAGGTTCCCGACGAGTACCTCTATAAAGTTGTCGACGCTCTCGACGCCGTGGCCGCCGAAACCGGCAAGACCGTTCCGCAGATCGCGCTCAACTGGTTGCTGCACCGGCCCACGGTTTCATCCATCATTCTGGGCGCGCGCAACGAGGAGCAGTTGAAACAGAACCTGGGCGCCGTGGGATGGAACCTGACCGAGGCGCAGATAGCTGCTCTCGACGAGGCCAGCGCCGTCACCCCCGTCTATCCCTATTGGCACCAGCGCAACTTTGCCGAGCGCAACCCGCTGCCGGTGTGAGAAAGGCAGCCAGTAGGGAGTAGCCAGTAGCCAATAGGTAGCGCCGGCCTCCAGGCCGGTTGTCGTGTGAGCCTCCAGGCCCGCATCTCTGCGCCGGCGGCTCCATAAAGTGGTCAGCCCCGGTGGCTTAAGGCCGACCGGGGCTGGTGTTTGGTACTTACTATTCGGCAAAAGGACCTGTAAGCCGAATTCTGTCCAGAACTTGCGTCCTGTGTGCGGTCATTCCTCTAGGCGCCGCGTTACCGCGGACACTCATCAGCGACCTACCCGGAGGTTCCGGCAACAACACTGGAGCAGCCTTACGGCATCGAGCCGATGCCGGGCGAGAGCCTTGCTCCTGGCTCGCGCCTCCCTCCCTATTTGGTCTTGCTCCGTGTGGGGTTTACCCTGCCTCCGACATTACTGCCGGAGCGGTGCGCTCTTACCGCACCTTTTCACCCTTACCATTGCATGGAGCAGCTTTTTGGAGCAGTTCCGTGGAATGGCGGTATATTTTCTGTGGCACTTGCCGTCCACGAGCCTTAAAGCTCGCGTCCCGGACGTTATCCGGCACACTGCCCTGCGGAGTTCGGACTTTCCTCTCCCGCATTTCCCCGCTCTCGCGGAAATCTGCGGCAGCGACCGCCCGGTCCTCCTGCCATGGGATAGTTTACGGTGTTTTAGGAAATAAGGTAAGTCAGTGCCTGGGCCGGGCCACCGCCCCCCAGGGCCGGCGGCCCCCCGGATTGAGGTTCACAGAAGGGCGCTGTTGCTCCAAAGACAAGAGAATTTACCGGCAAGTCAAAATTCTTCTTCACTATGCAGGCAATTCGGGCTAAGATGTGAATCGCCTGTCGCCGCGCCACTTTCAGTTTTTCTACAGGGACTTCCCCCTCAAAGTCTCTGCGGGTCCTGCATTACTGACGGCCGCGCTGCAGTCCCTGCCAGGCTCAACCTAAGTGAAGGAGAGTTCATGAAAGTCGCCACAATCATCCTCCGCATCCTGCTGGGTCTCGTTTTCTTTGTTTTCGGGCTCAACAAAATACACGCACTCTTCAGCGTTGGCCCCATGCCAACCGGAGAGGCCGCCGTTTTCATCGGCGCCATGATTTCAACCAAGTACTTTGCGGTCATTGGATTCCTCGAGGCGCTGGGCGGGCTGCTCCTTTGCGGTAACCGCTTTGTGCCGCTTGGTCTTACCATCCTCGCACCCATCATCGTCAACATTTTCCTCACCGGCCTGCTGATGGATAACCACGGCATTCCCATGGCTGGCGCGGTCACGGCGATATGGCTGTTCCTGTTCTGGCGTTACAAGAACAACTTCTTGCCGCTGTTTGAGTCGAAGGCCAAGACCATCGACGCATAACCGCGGAAACGGCTCCTGCACGCACTTTCAAGAGTCCGGTGCGCTGGACCTGGAATCAAATGCAGAGGCCTGTGATTCAGTATCTCTATCTCGGCTGCGTGGACTACGCCGAAGGGCTGCGCCTGCAGGCCGAGATAGTGAAACTGCGCTTCGAAGGACGGGTGGGCAACGTGCTCCTGCTGCTGGAGCACCCATCCGTGCTCACGCTCGGGCGCAATGCCAACCGCGCCAATATCCTGGCCACAAGCCAGATGCTTGCCGCGCGGGGCGTCACCCTGCACGAGATCAATCGTGGGGGCGATGTAACCTACCACGGCCCCGGCCAGCTGGTGGGATACCCCATCTTCGACCTGCGGGACATGCGCAATCCCGCAACTGGCGCGCGCCTGGGCCCGGTGGACTTTGTCCGGCTGATGGAAGAGGCGCTGATCGGGCTCTGCGCCGGGTGTGGCGTAAGGGCTGAGCGCATCTGCGGCCTCACCGGCGTCTGGTGCGCTCCGCGCTCTGGCGCTTTGGACGAGAGATGTGGGACAAGGAAGGCCACCGACCCACCTGCGGGAGAGCGCAAAGTCGGCGCCATCGGCATTCATGTCTCGCGCGGCATCACGTCGCACGGCTTCGCCTTTAACGTGACCACCGATCTCGACGGATTCAGCCTCATCAATCCCTGCGGCATCACGGACCGGCCAGTCACCAGCCTTGAGAAAGAGATTACCCGGGCGGGAGGCGCTGCGCCGGTTGGAGCCCTCGATCTGGAGCCGCTGGCTCACCGCGCCGCCGCGCAATTCGGCCGGGTGTATCAGCAGCCTGTGGTGGCCGTTGACAGTCTGGCCGCGCTCGATCCGTCGCTCGCCGAGGTGGCCGGCCGCATTCGCGAAGCACAGACCGGGGATGCGCAGGCTGACCCTGCAGTCGGCGTTCCGCTTGAAGTACCGAAGCAGATCGAGCAAGTGCAGCATCGGCCAGAAAAGCCAGTGCGTGCTTAGGAACTCGCTGAAATATTCTTCCCAATAGAGCCTTGGAGCAGGGCGCGATTTACTCGCGTCGATTAAGGCCCATAAAATGAGTTCGGGGCTTTCTTAGACTGACCCGTATTACTGAAAGAGGGATTGATGCCAACCGACGTAGTCATGCCCCAGATGGGCGAGTCGATTTTTGAGGGCACCATTACCAAGTGGCTCAAGCAGCCCGGCGACAGCGTTGAAAAGGACGAGCCTCTGTTCGAGATCTCGACCGATAAGGTTGACGCGGAGATTCCCTCGCCCGCAGCCGGCGTGCTCATTGAGATCAAAGCGCAGGAAGGCACGACGGTCCAGATCAATACGGTGGTTGCGGTCATCGGCGACAGCGCCGGGGAAATCGCGACGCCGGACGCGACCGCGGCGGGTGAGCCGATCGAGACCGGCGCTCCAGATGGCATTGACACAGTTCCCGAACCGCATGCTTCGGAAGAGCCCGCGCCAGCGCAGGACCCCGCGAGCATTCGCTCGTCGCCACTGGTGCGCAAGATTGCCAAAGAGCACGGCGTGAACCTGGCGCATCTGCGCGGCACCGGCTCGGCGGGCAGAATTACCAAAGACGACATCCTTGGCTACCTGGCCCAGCCGCGCCAATCTAAAACGGCAGCCGCGCCGAAAGCGCAGTCCGTGCCCTCGAAGACTCCTGCAGCCGGAGAACTGCCGGCAGTCTCTGCCTTGATTGGCACCGTGCAGCCGCTCAGCAAGATGCGCGCCATTATTGCGCAGCGCATGAAGGAGAGCGTCGACACCGCTCCGCATGCGCACATGGTCTACAAAATCGACCTGAGCCGCATTGCTCGTTTGCGCGCACGCGAACGAGCGAATTTCGAGCAACGGCACGGCGTCAAGCTCACTTACATGCCGTTTATCGCGTCGGCGGCAGTGCAGGCATTGCGCAAGTTCCCCATTTTGAACTCATCGCTCAAAGACGGGCAGATTCACTACCACGCCAACATCCACTTAGGCATTGCCGTTGCGCTCGAGTGGGGACTGATTGTGCCGGTGGTTCGCGAGGCTCAGAAGCGCAGCTTTGTTGAACTGGCCATGACCATCAACGATCTTGCCGCACGTGCACGGACCAAGAAGCTGAACCCCGATGAAGCTTCGGGCTCGACATTCACGCTCACCAATGCGGGCGTCTTCGGCGGCGAGTACGGCACGCCGATTATCAATCAACCTGAGTCGGCGATTCTCGCCATCGGCGGGCTTCGCAAAGAGCCTGTGGTATTGACCGACGACGATGCCAACGACACCATCGCCATTCGCTCGATGCAGTACTACTGCCTGGGCTTTGACCATCGGACGATCGATGGAGCTGATGCGGGTCGGTTCATGGTCGAGTTCCAAGGCGCGCTTGAAAACTGGGATAAGCCGATCGGGTAAGAAGAACGGTCAATCCCCCTTCGCCCACCCCAGCCCATCCGTTCCGTTGCCCGTCGCAATGCTCCGCGACACCTTCCACGCGCCCAGGTCGATCTCGTCTACCTCGTTTGCGCGGGCGCACGAGACATAGGCTTTCCGGCCGTCGGGGCTCACCAGCACTTCCTGCGGGCTGGCTGCCACCGGGATCGACTTTGCCAGCTTCATCGTCGCGAGGTCGATCACGTCCACCTTGTTAGCCGCGGGAATGGCGATCAGGAACCAGCGGCCGCCGGGCGTCACTGCTCCGCCGTAACCCAGGCCGCTGAGCGGCACCCACCTGACCACTTTGTTGCTTGCCGTTGCGATCACTGCCAGCCGCGGTTGCGTCTCATCTGAAGTCAACACCCATCTATCGTCAGTCGAAATTGCGATGCGCTGCACATTGCCGGAGACAGGGATCACGGCGAGAGTTTTGCGCGCCTTGATGTCGAGCACCGAAACCGTTCCCGGGCCGACATTGGCCGTGTATCCGCGCAAGCCGTTGTGGGCGATGGCCAGCATGTGGCTCTGCGGCTGGCCGGTTGGAATTGCGCCGATAATTGCCAGCGTTCTTGGATCGATCAGCGTCACCGTCTGGTCGATTTCAGTAGTGACGTAGAGAAGCCCGTCAGGACCAAAGACCGCGCAGTGCGGACGCACGCCGTGAGTAAAAGCGATGTTGCCCACGAGCTTGTGCGTAGCCAGGTCGACGACCACAATGTTCGCGCCGTCGGTTCCGGGCGCGCCAACGCCGCTGTTGCCGTAGATGGGAACGAAGGCCAGGCGCCCGTCAGGTGAGGCAGCGACCTCGTGGCCGGTCACGCCATTCTCAGCTACTGAGGCCAAAACCTTGCCAGAGGCAGCGTCGACAATGGCCAGGCTAGCGTCGCCCTTCTGATCGACAAGTAGAAGGCTTTGCGCCGGGAGCGAAACGGTAGACGCAGCCACGCCGCACGTAATGAGCGCACAGAGAAACGGAGTGCAAGACCGGGAAAGCCGCACGATTGGGACCTCACTTTGAGTTCCCCATGAATATATCGCACGGCGGGAGAAATTCCAGCAACTCATAGCAGCTTGCGGAACTCGTCGATGCTAAGCCCAGCATCGCGCACGATTCCGCCCATGGTGAACGCGTTCACAGGATTGTTCCGTGGAATGGTGAGGATGCGCGTACCGTCGGTCATGACGATATGTGCCCCCTGGCGAATGATGCGGAAGCCGGCCTTCTCCAATGCGGCGACGGCGCGAAGGTGGTTGATCCCCGGAAGCTTCCCCACAGCTTACCTCTAATCTAGCTCCCGGCTACGCTACGGCAACCTCGACGATGCGGCTTTCGGAGTCGCGCGCCAACTCCTCCGCAGCCTCCACGTACTCCCGAATCGCCACGCGGATGTTGGCAAGAGCTTCTTCTTCCGTGGCTCCCTGCGACCAGCAGCCGGGCAAACCGGGGCACGAGACGCTGTAACCTTCTTCGGATTGGCGAAGCGCGACGCGATAAGTTGCCATAGCGGTATCGTACACCCGATCGGGATTCACCAACGCACGGCGCTAATCCGCATTTCTGACAAGACGCGCACTCGAGCGGCAGTGAAGTGTGCTTCAGGCACGGGAGAATCTCCGACGCATCTGGGTGCGAAATCGAGCAAAATAGAGAGCGCGCGGAATTCGATGTAAGTACGCTTGATATCAATCGTTTACCTCCGGAATTCTGCAGCATGCAAATACGCGAAAATGCACGTTTTATTGCACCAGAAATGCAGCAACTGGCTTGCAAGTCCTTTAGAACGCGAGACCCTCCGAAACGAATGTAACAGCGTTTTTGTTTCATTCTGTCGGCTAACCATTTGTGTTTGCTTATACATGGTTAGAAAATACCCTATTTACTTTCTGAGCACCCCGGGGGTGGGGAGGGGTGTGTTTTTTTGTTTTCTGCCCCTCAGCTTTCAACGAAATGGATGGGCGAAAGGCGTTGGCTGCGCGTGATGAATGGAGCCCGGCGCCAGGCGCCTTCCGCAGTATGCATGTTTCCAGTTTGCGCTCATGGCTGGTAATTAACTGCAACGGGCGGGCGAAAAAACTGCGGCTTGGGCAGGATTGTGAGAAATGCGGGTTAGTCTTTCCTGACCCCTGACCCCTGACCCCTGACCCCTTATCTCTTTTCTCTTATCTCTGATCTCTACCTCACCGCCAGACCCCAAACAGCTTGCGCAACTGGCGCTGCGCCGGCTTCTCAACAAAGTGCAGCGCCATCAGCGCCATGGCAATCAGGAGAACGTAACTGATCCACGGATCAAAGCGCGCCAGGTGCAGCCGATTGAGAATGTGCGAGTTGTGGATCATGTTCCACAGGTTGAAATGGAGCAGATAGAGGCAGTAACTTGATTCGCCGATAAAGACCAGCGGCCGCCAGCCAAAGCCATAAGCCAGCCAGTTGTTGGCCGCCAGTCCCAGGATGATGCAGCCAAACAGCGGCATCAACAGGCCGTCGTGAAGCATGGGGTATGGCAGGTACGCGGCGAAGGTGAGCACGGTGAATGTGGCGCCAAACCCAAAGATGCCGAGAATCAGCCGCAAATGGCTCGAGCGGTCGATCAGCTCATCGAGCGAAGCGATCATTACGCCGAAGATAAAACTGCACAGGTGCGGCAGC
>JBEKCW010000208.1:0-8967 GCA_050014675.1 Occallatibacter sp.
ATGAATGCTGTACCGTAGGCGAGCGCGGCGATTGCGTGCGCGCCGCCGAGTCGATAGAACTCGGTTATGCCGAGGTGATGTGCCGCGGCCAGCGTCTCTGGCGCCGGCCTGGGCGAGACAACCGCAATGCGCGCAACACCCGCCACCTGCGCGGGGATGGCGGTCATGAGCAATGTTGATGGGAGCGGATGACGGCCGCTGGGAACGTAGCAGCCGACGGCAGCGAGCGGGCGAACGAGCTGGCCGGTGGTGAGGCCGTCGATTGTTGATGCGCTGAATGATTCCGGCAGTTGGTGCTGAGCGAACTCGCGAATCTGCGTGGCAGCAGTTGTGATCGCATCGCGTAGAGCGTGGTTGAGTGAATCCCACGCCGCGGACATTTCTACTGCTGTGACACGTAATGCGGCAGGGCCGGCCAGGCCGTCGAACTTCGCGGCGTAGCGCAAGAGCGCGCGGTCGCCCTCTTTGCGCACTGACGCAACGATTCGCTCGACAGCCGGCATGACTTTGGCGAGCGAAGCGCCGCCGCGAGTTTCGAGAGCGGCGACGATCTCGAAGGCTTGTCTTGCGGCGCGACCTTTGGTGCGGATTAGTTTCATGGTCGTCCTGAAATTCTGATCCTCTATGAGGAATGCGGTACGGGTCTGGAGACCCGTACGACAACCGATCTATCACCCCAGCGAATACAAATCATTCGTTGGGGACCCCGATCTGGAGTCCGGCGCTACAAACTTCTACAGCACAACCTTGTTGAGCGGGTACTCCACTATACCTGCGCCGCCTGCCGCTTTCAGGCGCGGAATTACGTCGCGGGCAATGGTTTCATCCACAATCGTATTCACGGCAACCCACTCTGAGTTGCTCAACTGCGAAATGGTGGGCGAGTTTAATGCGGGCAGAACGGCCAGCACCGCTTCAAGATCGGCGCGCTTGACGTTGAGCATGAGCCCTACCTGGGATTGCGCGTCAATGGCGCCGCGCAGCATTGTGGCAATTTGCTCGATCTTCTGTTTCTTCCAACTGTTGGCCAGCGTGGCGTTGCTTGCAATCAGGTGAGTTTCGCTCTCCATCACTGTGTCGATGATCTTGAGATGATTCGCCTTGAGCGAGCTACCTGTCTCGGTTACTTCAACAATGGCGTCGGCGAGCATGGGCGGCTTGACTTCGGTTGCACCCCAGCTGAACTCGACCTTGACGTTGACGCCCTTGGACGCGAAGTAGCGTTTGCTGGTTTCAACCAGCTCGGTGGCGATGATTTTGCCTTCGAGGTCTTCGGCTTTTTCGTAGCCGCTGCCTTCGGGTACGGCCAGCACCCAGCGAACTTTGCGGCGGCTTTGCTTGGCATAGGTTAGGGTGGTTACGCTTTCCACATCGAGTCCGCTCTCTACCACCCAGTCAATGCCGGTGAGGCCCGCGTCGAGTACGCCGTGATCGACGTAGCGCGCCATCTCCTGCGCGCGAATGAGCATGCACTCAATCTCTTTGTCGTCGATGGAAGGGAAGTAGGAGCGGCCGTCGGCGTAGATATTCCACCCGGCGCGTTTGAAGAGGGCAATGGTTGCATCCTGCAGGCTGCCTTTGGGAATGCCGAGACGAAGTTTGTCAGCCACGGGCTGCCTCCTTGGTGAGTTCGATGGGGCGCGTAAAGCAGCTTACCGTGCCTTCGTGGCAAACCAGGCCGTCACCCTCAACTTCCACACGGAAGAGCAGGGTGTCGTTATCGCAGTCGGTCGAGGTGGAGACAATCTTGAGCCGATTGCCGCTGGTCTCGCCCTTCATCCACAGTTTTTGGCGTGTGCGGCTCCAGAAGGTGACGAAGCCGGATTCGAGTGTTTTTTGGTAGCTCAAGGGATTGAGAAATCCCAGCATCAGGACCTCGCCGGTCTTCGCGTCCTGCACGATTCCCGGTACGAGGCCATCCATCTTTTCAAAGTCAATCGGTTCCACGCTTTTTCCTTTGGATTGAATTTTGCGCACTAAAAAACCCGCCTGCGTTGGTCGCCGGCGGGCTGGTGGCTCTTTTTGAGATCTCTCTGGCCGATTTAGCTCAGGCCATGGCAGTCCGCCGGCATGGGGGTCCCGTGATGATGGTGGTGACCGTGATGGCGGAGGCTCTGCATCTGTTTAAAACGTAAGGGAAATCTGTGGCGGTGTCAACTGGGTTCTTTGACGGCGCGATTTTGTGCGTTCCCACCCTTTCCGTGAGCGAAATCAAGAAGCGGGGTCCTTCGACTTCGCTCAGGAGGATGGGGCAACCAGGTTGGTATGTGTACAAGCGGTCAAAGAACCGGTTCAGGCGGCGGTCAGAATGCTGTGCACGATTTCGGCGTTTTCCCTGATTTCATCCTTGCCCCTGGGGAACATGCCTACATACACGCCATCGGTGGGTTTGATGCTGGAATAAGCGGTGCGGAAGGCCTGCGCCACGCCGTCGCCGTCGATGCGTCCGGCGGCCAGAATCTTGAAGGCGAAGCAGGTTTTTGAGGTTTGACGAATGGCCTTGTACATGCGCGCCGGGTCGCTCTGCATGTAGATGTCATGGGGCATTTCCATGATTTCGCCATTGAGAGCCTGCTTCCACTCGGCCTCAGTGCGGGTGCGGTTGTAGACGCAGCCGGAGAAGAAGTCAATGTCCCAACCCTGCTCCTCGACCAGTTCAATGACCTCAGGCTTGTGAGTGCCTACGCCGACCAGGACGCCCAGATCGCGCGCGCGTTTACACCACTCTTTTTCTTCCGCCATGGTTCCGGTCTGGAAGGCCTTGTCGATCTCTTCGCCACGCCTTTGTAGGGCCAGCGGCTTGAAAGTCTTAACCAGAGAGGCTGCGTCGTCGCGCGCCATTACCTGGATGATGAGGTGCATGTTGCCGCCCTGCGACTGGAACTTTTCCAAGTCGCTCTGGGCGCGGTCAACGTGAACGAAGTTGAAGGCGTTGATGCCGTAGCTGCTGGCGCGGTGCAGAACCTCGCAGACGCGATCGGGCGTATACCACTCGCGCATTGCGCCGCTGAAGTTGTTGTTGTAGTGACAGAACCCGTACATGGGGTTGACGCCGAGAACCAGGCGGCCGATTTCTGCGTTGCCGAACTTCATCTTCGGCACCTGCACCGGGGCAGCGGGGAGCGGCGTTGCGAGGTTTTGGGGTGCTTGAGTTGCTGCGGCCGGCTCGGCAGCCAGGGAGGTTGCTGCTCCCATCATGCCGATGGTGAGCGCGGCGCTGGACTGCAAAAATTCCCGACGGGTATTGGACATTGAGGGGCCTTCCTTCAAAAGCTGGCCGAAGCGTTAGCGAGCGGCGCAGGGGTTCGGTGACGAATGATGCTAGCACTCGCTCGGCTGGGGTCGAAGTGACCGGGAACACAGGCGGCGGCCGCTTGAAAAAGCGGAGAATAGAGCGGTGCGCAAAGGAACGCGAGTCTCGATTTTGGCGATTGCAATGCTGGTGGCGGTCCTGCCAGGCGGAGCGCAGTCTAATTCGGATCGCGACACGAATGGGGCGGCGAAGACGTCCGCGACTGCTCCGCCGCCGGAGGCGCGTTTCGACATCAATCATGCGAGCCTTGACCAGCTGATGAAGGCGCCGGGGATGACGCGCTCCTGGGCCGCGCGGATCGTAAAATACCGCCCGTATCGGACCAAGCAGGATCTGGTGGAATACGGCATTGTGACAAGCGAGGTTTATGAGCGAATCAAGGATTATGTGATTGCGCACCGGGATGAGTAGGTGCAGTGAAAGAGTGAACGGGTAACAGAGTGAAGCTGCGAGTTGGCACGGGAGGTGCGTTCCGTCCCACCCAAGCAAAGCTTGGATGGGGCACCCATATTTGTGCGAATTTACGCGGTCAGAAACCTAATGCGCGGCCGCTTCCGCTTCTGGGTCGATGCCGATTTTGGAGACTTTGCGCTTGAGCGCCTGGCTCAGGATCACGTAGAGCACCGGGATGAAGATCAGGTTTAGCACCGTCGACAGGAGCATGCCGCCGACGATGGTGGTGCCTACCGATTGGCGTCCCAGCGAGCCGGAGCCGGTGGCGAAGACCAGCGGCAGCACGCCGAGGATGAAGGCGAACGAGGTCATGAGGATGGGGCGAAGACGCAGCTCCGCGGCCTCGACAGCGGCCTCGGCTATGGAGCGGCCCTTACGCCGCAACTGCTCGGCGAACTCCACAATCAGAATCGAGTTCTTTGCGGAGAGGCCGATGAGCATGACCAGGCCGATCTGACAGTAAACGTCGTTCGCGAAGCCGCGCAGCATCACCAGCCCCAGCGCGCCCAGCACGGCCATGGGTACGGCGAGCAGGATGATGAAGGGCAGGGCAAAGCTTTCGTACTGGGCAGAGAGTGTGAGATAGACAACCAGGATGCCCAGCGCAAAGATGAGGAGCGCTTTGCCGCCCGACTCGATTTCATCGAGCGTAAGGCCGGTCCACTGGTAGGTCATGCCCGGCATCACGTTCTTTGCGGCCAGCTGATCCATGGCCACGAGCGCCTGGCCGGAGCTGTAACCGGGCGCGGGCGATCCATCGATCTCGACTGCGCGGAAGAGGTTGTAACGGTTGATGACTGGCGGCCCTGAGGTATTGACCACGGTCACCAGGTTGTCGAGTGGCACCATCTGGCCAGTGTCGGAGCGCACGTAGTAGCTGTGCAGGTCGCTGCTCTTCATGCGGAAGGGCTGGTCGGCCTGCACAAAGACGCGGTAGGTGCGGCTGTTGTAGTCAAAGTCGTTGATGTATTCAGAGCCCATGAACACGTTCAGCGTCGTCGAGATTTGCGAGATGGGAATGCCCATGGCCTTGGCCTTGTCGCGATCGATTTCGACAAGCACTTGAGGATCGTTGGCCGAAAACGTGGTGATGAGGCTGGTTAGCGCCGGCGATGTGCGGCTTGCGCCCACCATCTGGTGAGCCACGCGGTCAAGATCGGTGAGGGTATTGCCGCCCTGATCCTGCAGCATGAACTGGAAGCCGCCGTAACTGCCCACTCCCTGCACGGCGGGAGGTTCGAAGGCAGCAACCAGTCCGCCATTGGGAATGAACATAAGCTGTTGCAGCTTGGGCGCAATGTCGCGCAAAATGTCGGCCGTGCCGTGGCCTTTGCCGTGCGACGGCCCATTGGGCACCGTGTTCATAAACATCAAGCCTGAGTTTGAAGCTCCCCCCGAGAAGCCAAATCCGATGATTTCAAAGAGGCCGCCCACGTCGGGGTTTTGGGCAATAATTGCCGCGCCCTTATCGGCGAGCGCGGTTGTGTATTCGAGCGAAGACCCAGGGGGCGCCTGAACTATGACCATTAAATAACCCTGATCTTCCTGCGGAATGAAGCCGGTGGGAACGGTGCGATAAATCCAGACTGTCGCGCCGAGACCAGCGAAGAAGAGCAGCAGCAACAGATAGCGCAGCCGGAGAGCGACGTGAACGACGCGGGCGTAGGTGCCTGATAGCCAGAAGATGAAGTTGTCAGCGCCGTGAATGAAGGCCGCGAAGGCTCGCGATACAAAACCGATATGGAGAAAGTCGAGCTGATGGGTTCGCGCTTCTTCGCCGCGCAGCAGGATCGCCGAGAGCGCCGGCGAGAGTGTGAGCGCATTGAAGGCCGAGATGGCGATGGAGAAGGCGATAGTGAGCGAGAACTGGCGATAGAGAATTCCGGTGGTGCCGGGGAAGAACGAAACCGGCACAAATACGGCGATGAGCACCAGCGACGTGGCGATGACCGCGCTAGTGACCTCGCGCATGGCTCGCGAGGTGGCCAGGTGAGGTTCGGAGTGCTCAAGGTGAATGTGGCGCTGGACGTTCTCAATCACCACGATGGCGTCGTCGACCACCAGGCCGGTGGCAAGCGTGATTCCGAAGAGCGTAAGTGAATTGATGCTGAAGCCGAAGGCCTTGATAAAGGCAAAGGTGCCGATGAGCGACACCGGAATGGTGACGGCGGGGATGATGGTGGCGCGCCAGTCGAGAAGAAATAAGAAGATGACGGCGATTACGATGATGACCGCTTCGCCGAGGGTGTACAGCACTTCGCGGATGGACTCGCCGACGGCGGTGGTTGAATCGAAGGCGATAGCGTACTCAAGGCCGGGAGGGAAAGATTTTGACAGTTGCTGAAGAGCTGCTTTGGCAGCTTTGTCCACTTGCAGCGCATTGGCGTTTGAAAGCTGGATTACGCCGAATCCCACGGCTTCGTGGCCCGAGTATTTGAGCGCTACGCTGTAGTCTTCAGCTCCCACCTCGGAGTGCCCCACGTCCTTGAGCAGCACCAGGCCGTTGGGGGAGTTCTTGACGATGAGGTTGTCGAATTCTTCGGGGCTGGTGAGCCGCCCGATGACGCGCACTGGAATCTGGAACTGCTGCCCTGGGCCCGCGGGCGACTGGCCAAGCTGGCCTGCCGGAATCTCGACATTCTGCTCGCTGAGCGCATTTACCACATCGGTGGCAGTGAGGCTGCGCGCAGCCAGTTTCGATGGATCGAGCCAGACACGCATGGCATACTTGCGCTCGTTAAAGATCATCACATCGCCCACGCCGGGAACCCGCTTGAGCGCGTCTTTTACGTAGACATCAACGTAATTGGAGATGAAGTCATTGGAGTAGCGGCCGTCGCGCGTGAAGAATCCTGCGCCAAAGACAAAGTTGGTGTTGACCTTGGTGATGGTGATGCCAGTGGCGATGACTTCGCCCGGCAGGCGGCCCTGGGCGCCAGCCACGCGGTTCTGAACATCCACCGCGCCGATGTCGATGTTGTATCCGGTATCGAAGGTAACTGTGATGGTGCTAAGGCCGCTGTTGGTGCTGGAGGAGCTGATGTAGTGCATGCCCTCTACGCCGTTGATGGACTCTTCAAGCGGAATGGTGACAGCTTTTTCGACGGTCTCGGCGTCGGCGCCAATATAGGTTGAAGTGACAGTGACGGAGGGCGGCGCCAGCGTGGGGTACATGGCGATTGGAAGCGTAGGGATGCAGATTGCGCCTGCCAATATGATGAGCAGCGCGCAAACCGTTGCGAAAACCGGCCTGTGAATAAAGAAATCTACAAACAAGGTGTGCTCTCTTTCCAGCCAGCTGTCAGCTATCAGTTTTCTTGTTCCCTCAATCGTGGTTTATCGCTTCAGCGCTCGTATGCTGAAAGCTGATGGCTGACGGCTGAAAGCCGGTTTTCCGGGCTTAGCCGCCCATCGGCATTACCGGCATTCCATTCACGAGGAACTGCGTGCCCGACACGATCACTTTGTCGCCCGCGCTCAGGCCTGAGGTGATGGAATAGGAGTTTCCCACGGTGTCGCCCAGCGTAACCGGAACCTGCACGGCCAAGAAATGTCCGGCATTCTGCTTTGCCACGTAGACAAAGCTCTGCACGCCCTCGCGGCTGACGGCGAGCACCGGAACAACCGCCATCGGCGAGGTCTTCCAGATGACCTTGGCCTTGACCATCTGCATGGTACGCAGAATGTCGGGAGTGGGCTTCACGGGCACCTTTACCAGGATGCTCTGCAACGTTGAATCCACCTGCGGCGAGATGAAGTCGACGTTCGACTTCTGCAGCAGTTTGCCGTTGGTATCCTCCACATCGACCTCAAGGCCGCTGCGGATTTGGCCGGCACGCTCGGTGGGAATGTAGACATAGGCTTCGAGGTTCTTGAATTCGTCCACCGTAGTGAGTACGTTGGGCGGCGAACTTGAAGGGCTCATGTAGTCGCCCAGGTGTACTGGGATATCGCCCACGATGCCGGCAAAGGGCGCGCGGATGGTGTAGTAGTCGAGCAGCTGCTCCTGCGCTTTGCGCGATTCAACAGCTGAAGCGTAATCGGCCTTGGAGTTTGCGTAGGCTTGCTTCTCCTGGTCAAGGACTTCGCGGCTGGTGACTCCGGCGTCAAAGAGTTTCTGCTGGCGATCGAGCTCGGTCACGTTGTAATCGAAGACCGCTTTTTTCTGCCGCTCGGTGGCGCGCTGCGAATCGACCATGGCCTGTTGCTGGCGCGGGTCGATGGTCATCATCACCTGGCCCGCATCCACGTTCTGGCCTGAGGTCACGTCGATGGCCGTTATAACCCCGCTTACCTGCGGCATAATGGTGGCCGAGCGCCGCGACTTGATGGTGGCCACGTATTCGCTGCTTTCGGGCACCGGCTGCAATGCCACCGCGTAGGTTTGCACCGGCAGCGCCTGCATGCCCGCTCCCGCCGCCGGCGCGGGCGCCTTCTTCTGGCATCCGACTGCCGCCAGAGACAAAATGATTAACCAGCCTGCCTTAGGGATACTCGTTCTCATTTCCACTCAGTTTTCCTCTGCCGGTTCTTGAGACTGTTGAGAGATTTCTTCTGCCCGGTGGTTCTGCGCCGTTTGCTTCAGGATGGCGGTCAGGTTTCTGTTGCGCTTGCCTGGATTGCGCTGAAGCCCAGTGCCGGGCCGTCGCACACCAATGCCTCAATTTGCTTGAAAGGCTCTTGGCAATCTGACGCGGCGACCGGCGCATCCGACTCAAAAATTATGGCCATAACCGGCAGTGCGTGACGGCCGGCACAAACCGGCGCCGCGTTCTGCCGCACTCTGCGGTCGCATTCTGATTCTCTCAAGAGGATAACGCACGGGTCGCTTCCTCATTGAGGGGACACGGTTCCGCGCTTCGCCGATCAACCGTGGAGCTGGGTTCGAGCGTTATCAACCTCATTGAAAGCGGCTGGCTGGATCGGGAGAGCGGAGTGAATAGTGAATCGAACACCAAATTGGCCGATTCGTAAGGGTATGGCCAGCCCACAGACCAAGCCGCGCGTTTTGACACTCACCCTCTAAGTTGATAGCCTTCATAAGGGCGCGTCCGGCGTGTACGGGCTGTTTCCGGCCCTCCAAAATACGTCCCCGTCGTCTAGCCCGGCCTAGGACACCGCCCTTTCACGGCGATAACACGGGTTCAAATCCCGTCGGGGACGCCAATCAATTCAACAGTTTACGCTGTTGAACGATTTTA
>JBEKCW010000209.1:0-8961 GCA_050014675.1 Occallatibacter sp.
CTACTGCCTATGCCGCAAGTCCAACTTCCATTGCGCCGGCCGTGCCTGCGGCTGGCTCATATGAGCAGGCTTATGATGAAGCCGTCACTCAACTGGGCGAATTCCCGGGAAGGAAACTCGTGCTCTACTTACCGGGACCATTGAAGAGAGCCAAAACTGTCACCCTGAAAAGTGACAAGGCAAAAATTGTGACCGGGACCGGAAATTCCTTCGTTCCCGTGGGAAATCAACCGGCGCGGGCATCAGTGCCAACTTCGCTGGTTCAGGGTGCGGCGAGGAGCATCGCTGTGCTCTATGTCGTAGACGGCGGTGATCCCGCGTTTGGCGGTTATTCCCACAGGGGAGGATATTCCTATTCGCCCGAGCACTCCTGGTTCAAAGAAGGGATTAAACACGAGCCTGCGGATCACGATGCCTTCACGGATATGCGCCGGGACGCTCGCGGTTATTACGACTTGTATATAACGCCGGAACCCGGTCACTCCATCGACCCGCATCAGCCGATTACTGTCAAGATTTCGGTCCTCGGATCGCTCCAGGTTATCTCACAAACGAGCGGGATCGGCAACGGTCTTCCCATCGAAGTGTCGCAACGCTAACTCGTTCGGAAACACTACTCAGTCGCCAGTCGCAGCTCCGGATGCTCGCTATCACCTTCCAAAAATCCGGTAGGCGAATCCCGCGCTGAAGCCGTTCGGTTTCATGCCGTTGCTGGGTTCGCCTGAAATACCAGGAGCGGTCGGCCATAGCTGATATTCATAATCAGCGCGAAGTGCAATGCGACCGAAGAGTCGATAATCGACGCCGCCTCCGGGCGCAATGGCAAAGTATCTGCCGGTTCCAATCTTGAAGGGAAAATCGTTCTGCGCAAGGCCGGCAAGACATTTGGCGTAGGGAACAAACTTACCGCGCTGGAGAAGCGCAATTCTCGGGCCAGCCATATAGGTGTCCTGCGACTCGCCGCTGAAACCGCCGAAAGGCAGAAAACGCATTTCTCCTTCGACGCCCAGCCGCGGGCTCAAGTTCCAATCAGCGTAAGCGCCGAAACCGCTGATCCGTTGAGCAGGACCGAAATCCGGCAGAAAATTCGAGTACTCCGCTCCCACCCACAAAATGTCGCCGGCACCGCGCCCGGCCGGCACCACCTGCGAAGAAAGCCGGCTGGGCGACAGTATCAAACACCAGGCAAGCAGAACGGACACCGCCAGGCAGTTAGCTGGAGGGACCAGTATTTTCAAAATTGCATGGTAGCCCGCTCTTCGATCTTGCATGGTTGCTCCGAATTGCGCCGGTCCCCGTTTCCCGGCAGTCTGTTTGCTAAAAAAGGGATCGAACAGTCAGCGTGAATTGGGCGCTTTGCGTCAACGTCGCGCCATATCCTGAATAAGTTGCGCTGATGGAGATATTGTAGACCCCTGGCGGAGTGCCGCCCGTGTCTTTCGGAGCGCTGCAGCTGCTCATGGCTGCCAGGGCCGCACCCAGGATAACGACGGACAACATGCGCCGCAGCCGCAATGAGCGCCGGCTGAATGATATTCCAAAGGGGATCAAGACGAGCGCCAGTGCAGCAAGCGCCTTCCCTGCCCCGCTCAGCGTTCGCGAGTTACTTGCCGATTTACTCGCCCCAGGTTGGCTCGGCGCCGTCGTTTGAATAACAAGCTGAGAGCTTCCGCTGGCCTTGGGTATGGTCGACGGCACAAACGTGCAGGTGGTGCCGGCAGGTAACTGACCGCAGGACAAACTAACATCCCGATCCCATCCACCGCTGGACGCGAGCGTCACCCTAACGTCCTGCGTGGCTTGCCCGGTATAAACGGTTTGCGATGGAGGCGAGATGGTCATGGTAAAGCTGCCCAATGCCACAACGATTGTCTCTGTAAAGATGGGCGACACACTGGGCAGGTAGTCGGGCGCAGTGCTGGTATAAGACGCCGTAATGGAATTTGCGCCGAGCGGGAGCGACGATGTAGTCAGCATGGCCGTGCCCGTGGCGTCGAGAGTTACCGTGCCCAGTGGGTTAGCGCCGTCAAGAAAAGTAACCGCACCCATCGGGGGCGCGGGCGTTGAACCCGCCGGCACTGGAGATACTGCGACCGTTGCGGTAAAGGTAACCGGCGAGCCAATCTCCTGCGGGTTGATGTTCGATGTCACTACGGTTGCCGTGGGAAACACAAGGATGGTTTCAACGTAGACAGGCGAAATACTGGGCAGAAAGTAGATGTTCGTGTTGGTAAACGACGCGGTGATGGAATGTTGACCGACCGCCAGCGTGGAGGTTGTGAGCGTAGCCACGCCGGCTGCGTTCAGGGTTACTGTGGCGAGAGCGGTTGTGCCGTCGAAGAAAGCGACCGTGCCCACCGGCACGGTGTTCGCTCCGGGCGCTGTGACCGTGGCAGTGAAGGTAACAGGCAGGCCAAGTCCCTGCGGGTTGCTGCTCGCCGTCACTACGGTGGAAGTTGGCGAAGGCTTCACCACGATCAGTTGCGATGTCGACTGGCTGGGCGAAAAAGCTACGTTGCCCGGATAAATGGCGACCAGGTTCTGGTTGCCTTCCTGCGTAAAGGTGTAAGTGAGGGTCGCAACGCCGCTCGCATTCAAGGCCGCCGAGCCCAACAAGGTAGCGCCATTGAGGAAATTGACCGTGCCATAGGGCTCTACACCGAAGGACGCTGCGCTGACCGATGCTACCGTGGGGGTGAGAGTTACCGTGTGGTATACGAGCACCGGGCTCGGAGTAACCACGAGCGAAGTCTCGCTGTCGTTAATGATCACGTTTTCGGTGTAGGGCGCTGATGTGCTGGCGGCATAGTTAGGATCGGAATTGGGGTTGTAAGTGGCTGTAACTGGCTGGCTGCCCGATGCCGGGAAGGTATAACTCAGCGTAGCAGTCCCCGAGGCGTTGAGCGTGGCCGAGCCAATAGCCGCGCCGCTATCCATGAACGTAACAGTTCCTGTGGGAGTGCCGCCCGCGCCGGTAACCGTTGCGGTAATGGTAGCCGGCTCAAGCGTGTAAAGCTTGGCTGGAGTTACCGAAACTACAGTGGTGACAGTAGGAATCCCGCTGACCACCTGCGTGATACTGGCCGAGTTACTCAGGAACGAGTTATCGCCCGAGTAAGCGGCGGTAATAGTATGGCTGCCGATAGCCAGCGTACTGGTGGTCAATTTCGCCACTCCGTTCACCAGCGTCACCGTGCCCAGCGCAGTGGTTCCGTCGCTGAAGGCGATGGTTCCGGTGGGCGTTCCATAAGTCGAAGAAACGGTCGCGGTAAAAGTAACGGCCTGCTTGCGGATGCTGGGGTTGGACGAGGAGACCAGGATCTCCGTGACCGGAGGGTTCTTTACCACCTGCGTGAGGCTGCCCTGCGCCGGAGCCCAGTTCTCGCCGCCGGGATAATATCCCACGATGTTATGGCTGCCCAAGGTCAGCGTGCTGGTCGTAAGGGTCGCCACGCCCGCTGCGTCGATCGTCGCCGTGCCCAGCGGGTTGCCGTCGGCTGTGAACTGAATCTCCCCGGCCGGCGTTCCATTGATCGTAGAGGCGATGGTCGCGGCGAAAGTGACAGGCAAATCGAGGCCGCTGGGATTGGGCGAGGAAGCCAGCGTCAGCGTCATGGTTCCGTTAAATACCTGGACGAAGATCAGCACTTCGACGGAGACGGCGGGAGCAAAGTCGCCCTGGCCCGCGTATGTGGCCAGCAATGCGGCCTGGCCCAGCGCCAGCGGCGGAGTGCTGATGGTTGCAGCTCCGCTGGAGTCGATGGGAGCCGTTCCGATCGACGCGCCGTTCAAGGTGAAGGTCACCGTTCCCGTAGGCGTGCCGTTGGGCGAGATCAGTTGCGCGGTGAGCGGCAGTTCCGTTCCGAAATAGGGGTTATACCAGGCGGGCGTGAGCACGATAGTCGTCGCCCCCGCGTCCTGCGCTCCGGTGTGCTCATACGGTCCCATGTCCACAATGGGATAACCCGTGCCGGTCGCGTCCTGTACGCGGGGATTGCCGTCGAGATCGGTGGTCAGCGGATAACCCAGGTTGGCCAGTTGCTGCAGGGCGCTGGTGTTGCCCGCGTCGATGGCCCGCGAGCCGGATTGCAGGTGGTAGTCGCCATTCGCGGCGTCCACAAAGAGCGGATCGGCTGAGATGTTGCCGTAAGTTCCCGTCGGATCGGGAATAACTCCATTTCCGTTGTAGGCCGGGCCATCGGGATTGAAGATGTCGTTGTGATCGAAGACCGCGTACGGGTTGGAGGGTGGAACAGGCGGGTTAATCTCACCAAGGTTGATCGGGTTATTGATATATACAGCCGCGTAGGAGTCGTTCCCGACGACTATGTTGTTGGCAAACTCCAGTTGCGTGGGGTCCGATATTTCGATCTGCGAGCCGTTGAGGCTGTCAAAAATTGGGTTTGCGCAGGGGGCCTCGTAGGCGTTGTTCGCAACCAGATTATTCACAAACAACGTGGCCGGCATCCCGTAAGGGTTTGGACCCTGGCTGTAGTCGAAGCCACTCGCTATCAGAATTCCGCCAGCCGCGCAAATCGCGCTGTTGCCATAGATCAGGTTTTGCGCGAAGATTCCCGTGAATCCCGGCCACTCGCTGATGCCAACGCCGCCCGGGTAGGGCCCCAAAAAAATTGCCGGGTTGTTGCGAATGATGTTGCTCTCAAAGACGTAGTAAAGCCCCTGCGTCGCGTAGGCTGTGTCTGAGATCGCAGAGAGATCTATTAACACCCCCCCAGGACCAAAATCGAAGGCGCCATTGCCTTCAATGGTGTTTTCAGAGACGACTGCGGGGATGGGCGGAGCCGTGCCGCTCTGGCCCCATATCAGTTCGAGTGGGGAGCTAACGGACAATTGGCTCAGGTTGGGCGAGGAGCCGGCCTCCGGGTTCTGAAACAAACATTCGACTCCGTATCCGCTTGGCACCGGGCCGTCGGTGTTGTTGATCTCGTTGTCCTGGATCAGCGGCGAGGCGGCGACGGAGAGGATTGCTACGCACAAATTGTTGGTGATGATGTTGCCGACAATCGAGGGGGCAGCGCCGTTCCAGATCTGTATCCCTCCGCTCAGAGGGATCGTAGTATCACTCGGCGTAGAAAGGTAAGATGGCAGGGGCATGCCGCCGTTCTGGATGGTGAAGCCGCTGAGGACACTCTTGCGGGTTTCGTTGGTCTGAAACATGACCACTGGGCAGGAAGCGCAACTGAGGTTTGCAGGGTTGGTCCCGTCGATGATGGTCGTCGCCGGGCCGGCGGAACTTTCGACCGTGATGGCGTTGCCCTTGAAGTCTATCTCTTCGTAGTAAGTACCCGGAGCGACAAGTACCGTGTCGCCGTTGCTGGCGGCGTTGATGCCGGCCTGGATGGTGGGCTGATTGGCGGGTACGTGGATGGTTACCTGCGCCCGCAGCGCACCCCGGGACAGAGGCAGCAGCAGGGCCAGAAACGCCAGGCGGCGGAATCGGATAGGACGTTTGAAGAGGGTAATGGAACCGGAAGGCGGGGCGGATTGCCTTGCTTTCAGCATATCCACGCCCGCGTTCCGGATAAGCTCGCCTTGAGCATAACGGTCTTGACGCATGCCTGCGCCCACTTGCTTGAGAGCGGATAAGCGTATCACAAGTCTATCCCGCGAGATAGTGCATACTCACTGTCGGCCAGGGCAATCGCACTTGGATTTCGAATTGCCTGCAGGACCAGCCTTGAAAGGGCACGGCTTCAGCCGTGCCGAAACATGGCGCGAAAATCGGACCGGCTTTAGCCGCTGGGGGATGCGTTTGGGATGAAACCCTTTCCTCGGGGCCAAAAGGCCAGAGACATTCTTCAGAATGTGCCTACGGCACGGCTGAAGCCGTGTCTTTTTACAACAGGATCATCCCGCAATCTGAAATGCGATTGCCCTGCACTGTCGGCTCCGCCCGGCGGCTGGCGCAACCCGCCTCCTGGCCAAGAGGCAGGCCGCGCCTTTCCGGTTCGGGCAGATGCCGAAGCATCCGCTTATCAGTTCCATCCAGCAAAGGCAGCACTTGTTCCGTCGGTTGCTGGCTCAAAGGCGATGTAGTTGGGGTAAAAGGGGCTAGTAGTGGAAAACTGGGCTTGAATCCCACCGGCAGGACTGGGGCCGTTAGCCGGGCAGCCGGGTTCCCCTGGGGAATTAAAGAAGAACTCCGAACTCTCGTCAAGATAGTACATAATACCTGCGTACGGCCCGGTGCTTGCGACAAACCAAAGGGGGCCCTGGGTATTCACGTCGAACGTTCCGCCGCTGCAGTTTTGAGTGCCGTCGATTTCGTTGATCCAATATAACGTCCCGCGTGGCAGGCTGCCTGAGGCCGCAATGGCCACTTTGTATTGGATTTGCGCGTGCCCAACGGCGATGCCGGAGGCAAGCAATGTGAGGGCGACCAGACTCGGAAGCCTGCGCAGAAATGCTGACGAAGTACGCATCATTTGAGTCTCCTTTTGAGAATTCTGGTTGGGGAGGGCTGTCGAGGCGTGCGCATTCCGGTGCGGAAGTGCGCGCACCTGGATTCGTGAATCAACATCCGGCTCAGGGTGAACCGGTGAATCCTGGCAATAACGTGGGCCGGTCCGAGCGCTTTGTCAAGCTACCAAATAAGCTGCCGACGCAATGGCCATAAGTAACATAGATGCTAGCGAGTTATGCAGTATTAAGGAGTAAGTCGCAATAGCACAATACTCTTCGAATCGCAGTGTTTCCCGTCACGATACAATCCACACCGAACTGCCGGTCCGGACCAAGTCAGCCTGGCTCTGCACCGAACGAACCGCAATCAAGGGCCGCAATGAGCTCCTCTATTTGCTAGAAAAGGGATTGAACGGTCAAAGTGAATTGGGCGCTATGCGTAAACGTTGCGCCGTATCCGGAATATGTTGCACTGACAGAGACGTTGTAGACACCGGGCGTGGTTCCTCCGCTGTCTTTTGGAGCGCTGCAACTACTTATCACTGTGAAAACGACCCCCAGCATAACAACAATCAACATCCGCCGCAGCCGGGATGAGCGCCGGCTGAAAGGAAACCCGAAGGGGATCAAGATCAGCGCCAGGGCTGCGAGTGCCCTCCCTGCACCGAGCGGCCAGCGCATGTTACTTGCCGAAGGACTTGCGGCGGTCTGGCTCGGCGCCGTCGTTTGAATAACAAGCTGAGATTCTCCATTTGCCTTGGGGACGGTTACAAGGTTAAACGTGCAGGTGGCGTTCGCCGGTAACTGGCCGCAGGTTAAAGCAACATCCCGGTCCCAGCCGCCGCTCGAAGCGAGAGTAACTGTAATTACCTGCGTTGACTGCCCCGTATAAACAGTCTGCGATGTGGGCGAGACGGTAATGCTAAAGTCGCCCAAAGCAATCACGATTGTTTCTGTAAAAACGGGCGAGACACTGGGCTGGTAATCGGGCGAGGCGCCGGCAAACGAAGCAGTGATGAGATTCTGGCCAAGCGGAAGCGAGGAGGTAGTAATGGTAGCTGTGCCAGTAGCGTCGAGAGTCACCGTGCCCAGGGAAGCGGCGCCATTAAGAAAGGTTACGGTTCCTGCCGGAATGCCTGTCGCGCCTGGAGACGTGACCACTGCGGTGAAAGTGACGGGCGAGCCAATTTCCTGCGGATCGATGTTCGATGTCAGGGCAGTCGCCGTCGGGGTGGGCTGAACTGAGATCGATTGCGCGGTAGATTGACTGGGCTGAAACGCCACATTGCCGGGGTAAACCGCAATGAGGTTCTGGTTACCTAACTGAGTAAAGGTGTAGGTAAGAGTTGCGACACCGCTTGCGTTCAAAGTCGCAGAGCCAAGCAGCGTGGCTCCATCAAGAAAGTTGACCGTACCGTAAGGCTCCACTCCGAATGCCGAAGCGCTGATGGATGAGACGGTAGCCGTGAGGGTAGTGGTGTGTTCGGCGTAAACCGGCATGGGCAAAACGGTGAGCGAGGTTTCGCTGTCGTTAATGAGCACCTCGACCGGGTAGGGCGCGGAATTGCTGGGCGAAAAGTTCACGTCGCCGTTGTAATTGGCGATAACTGACTGGTTGCCTGAAGCAGGAAAGGCATAACTCAGCTTCGCTGTTCCCGTGGCGTCGAGCGTGGCCGTGCCGATGGTTGTGCCGCCGTCGGTGAAAGTAACAGTGCCGGTCGGGGTGGCTCCAACGCCAGTAACCACGGCCGTAATGGTAGCCGGCTCTAGGGCATAGAGTTTCGCTGGAGTTACAGATGTCACCACTGTGCTGGTGAAGAAGCCAATTACGATCTGCGTGAGCGTGGCCGAGTTACTGAAGAAGTTAGTATCGCCCGAATAAGCAGCGGTAATAATCTGGGTGCCCTGGGGAATCGCGCTGGTGGTGATGCTTGCCACGCCATTGGCAAGGGGCACAGTGCCAAACGGAGTGCTCCCGTAACTGAAAGTGATAGTTCCGGTAGGCGTGCCGTACGGCGAGGAAACAGTCGCCTTAAATGTAACAGCTTGATCGCGGTGACTTGGGTTGAGCGACGAAGTCAGGGTTTCATTCACCGTGTACAAAACTACCTGCGTTACGCTGGCCGAAGCACCGCCCCAACTGACTCCGCCGGGATAAGTGGCGACAATGAGGTGACTGCCAACCGTCAACGTACTGGTGACAAACGTCGCCACACCGTTGGCGTCGAGCGTCGCCGAGCCCAGCGGATTTCCGTTATCGGTGAACTGCACGTCTCCCGTTGGCGTTCCGTTGCTTGTAGAAACCACGGTGGCAGTAAAAGTGACGGGTGTCTGAAACCCAGAGGGATTCGGCGACGAGGTGAGAGTCATGGTCGCGTTATCAGGCTGGACGAGGACAAGCACCTCGACAGATGTAGCCGGAGCGAAGTCGCCCTGTCCGGCATAAGTGGCCAGCAACGCAGTTTGACCCACCGCCAGCGGCGGAGTGCTGATAGTTGCCGCTCCACTGGAATCGATCGCCGCAGTTCCAAACGAAGT
>JBEKCW010000210.1:0-8953 GCA_050014675.1 Occallatibacter sp.
CCCCTCACATCGATCACCGTGTTCTTGTCGTGCTTCGTGTCCGCCAGCAGACGCTCGATTTGCCCGCCCACACCCTGCAGTGCCTCGCTCTTGGTGGCCACATAAATGTCGATCACGCGGCGAATCTGGTTGTGGTCCACCTCGGTAGGGGTGTTGATCTGCTGAATATCAGCTACCGCGCCTAACGGTACGTAGCCGGCCGATTTGTCGCTGCCGTTCGTCTGCGATGAGGCTGGATCCGACTGACCGCCCTCCTGCATCGGGCCAAAGCCGGCAGGGCGTACGCCGCGCAGCGGTATGCTCTTCATATCCTCCATCGACATGTTGTTGATCCAGCTATTCGCATATTGCACCGTGACCATGTAGTTGTTGCCGCTCTTCGGATCGATCCAATAACTGGGAGCGACCATGCCGTCGGAAGTGAGCGCTGTAATCACGTTGTCTACAACGTCCCTGGCAGAAAGCCCGATCAGGCTCGCCCGCTCTCGATCGATGTTCAAGGCCAGACCGGGATAGTCGATATTCTGTGGAATATACACATTGCTCACGTTCGGCATTGCCTTGATCTTCGCGGCCAATTGCGTAGCCAGAGCATAGGAACTATCCATGTCCTGAGACTTGATTTGAATATCGATGGGGGCGGGAAGCCCCTGGTTGATGACCGAATCGACAAGACCGCCCGCCTGAAAGTAAGTCGAGAGTTCCGGCATCTGTTGCGAAAGTTTTTCCTGGACGCGGCGCATGTACTCATAGCTGCCGACACTATGGCCTTCCTTGAGGCTGGTCTGGACAAATGCAGTGTCCATGGATGCGTTGGTGGTGTAGATGGCCGAAAGATCGGGATAGACGCCAATGTTGGAGACGATCATATCCAGATCCGTTGCCGGCACCACGCTGCGGATAATGTCTTCAACTTTTGCGATGTAGTCGTTACTGACTTCGAGACGCGTGCCACTTGGCATGCGCACGTCGATGATGAATTGGCCGGGGTCGGTACGGGGAAAATATGCCCGACCGATAAAGGGAACCGTAACCAGCAGCAGCACAATAACGCCGCCGAGGATGGCAGCGGCCGTGAAGCCAGGCCGTTCCATTGCTCGCATAGCAAGACCTTCGTACCAGTTGAGCATGGCCTGGAATCTGTCATTGAAACCGGACTCAAAGCGCTTGAAGAAGTTCTGCTGTTCTGTCTGCACGTGATCGCCCTTCTCGTGCAAGCGGATGAATTTGGAACAGTAAAGCGGCACGACGGTCATGGCAAAGAAGTAAGAGGCGAAGATCGAGAGCACCACGCCCATCGCCATCGGAGTAAAGATGTATTTGCTTACGCCGTTAAAAAACGTAATCGGGAAAAACACGATGGAGGTTGTGAAAGTGGCCGCCAGCACCGCCATCGAAACCTCTGTTCCGCCTTCTGCTGACGCAACTTGGGGCGATTGACCCATCTCCATATGTCGGAAGATGTTTTCGAGAACAATTACGCCATTATCGATCAGGCGAGAGAATACCAGTGCCAAGCCGCCGAGAATCATGGTGTTGATGGAGCCGCCCATGTAATTGGTAATGAGCAGGCAGACCACCATGGAGAGCGGGACAGAAAGCACCACTGCGATCATGGCGCGTGGGCTGCCCAGGAAGACAAGGATCATTACGCCGGTAAGTACAAGTCCGATGAGCGCTTCCTTGGAAACATTCTTGATTGCCAGCTTGACGAAGATCGACTGGTCAAATACCACCTCGGTCTTCAGCGATTCAGGAATGTCGACCAGGTGCTTGATGGCGGCTTTCATGCCGTTGACGATCGTGATCGTGTTGCTGTCTCCACCCTGCTTGAATACGGGCACATACACTGAGCGCTGCCCATCGATGCGAACAATGTTGTATTGCAGCGCGCCCGAGTCTTCCGCATGGCCGATGTCCGCCACAAGCACCGACGAGTTGCCCACCGACTTCAGCGGCATCGAGTTCATTGAATTGGCGTCAGGAAACTGGCTGTTGGCGTAGATGTTGAAGTCCTTTGAGCCGATGCGGACATCGCCGGCGGGTAGAATCAGGTTCGAGCTATTTACGGAAGCGACCACGTCGTTCAGGCTCAAGTTACGCGCTTCCATTTTCAACGGGTCAACGTAAATCTGAATCTGACGGTAGGTTCCGCCGTAGGGTTGCGGAACCGACGCACCCTGGACGTTCGAAATCTGGTTGCGAACTTGAAATTGAGCAAGATCTTTCAAGTTGGTCTCGTTCAACCCCTGGCCTTTGAGCGTGACAAGGCATACCGGTTGGGTCGATGCATCCATGCCCAGCACCACTGGCGGCAGCGTTCCCGGCGGTAATCGGCGCAGATCGGCCATAGCCAGATTGGCGATGTTGCTCAAAGCGGCGTTGGGATCAGTGCCTGGCTTGAAGTAAATCTTGATGAGGCTCACGCCTGTTAGTGACCGCGATTCGCTGTGATCGATATTTGCGCCCAGGGTGAAAAATCGTTCAAACGTATTCGTAATGTCGGCTTCGATCTGCTCCGGAGGCATGCCGTTATAGAACGTAGCCACCACCACCACCGGCATGTCGATCTGGGGAAAGAGGTCAACAGGCATGCTGATGATGTTTACCACTCCCACCAGTGTCACCAGCAGGCAGATCATGATGATGAAGAAGGGAAAGTTGAGAGCAAACTTCGGCATTATTCTGCACCCCTGAGCTTCTCAAACGGGAGAGCCATCCTGGAATGAAAGAGCCAGCCTTTTTTACGATTCGTCATTCTTTATGCCTCCCCCTCGACTGCTGTCTGCTTGCTGTGCCTGCCATGAATAAGCAAGTAAACGGCAGGAACAAGAAACACCGTTGCCACAACCGAAACTGCCAGGCCGCCGATCACCGCGCGTGCCAGCGGCGCATATTGTTCACTGCCCGTTTCCAGACCGATCGCCATCGGAATCATGCCCAGCAGCGTTGCGAGTGAAGTCATGAGGATTGGCCGCAGCCGGATCTTGCAGGACTGCACGACCGCATCGACCACCGACAATCCCTGCTTTTGCAAAGTGCCAGCGAACTCGACAATCAGGATGCTGTTTGAAACCACAATGCCGGTCATCATTATCACTCCCATCAGCGACATGATGTTCAATGAACTCCGAGTTATCAGGAGGGTCATCACAACTCCAGCCAGCCCTGGTGGAATAGCCATGAGAATGATGAAGGGATCGATGAACGATGTGAATTGGGCCATCAGGATCAGGTAGACCATCAGCACGGCGACGATGAGGCCCAGCCCAAATTCCTTGAACGACCGGTTCATACTTATGACCGCACCACGAACCGTAATCACTGTGTTTTTGTCAGTCTGAGTATTGTTGAGCAGCCTCTTGATACTGGCGTCCACGTTCTGCAGCGCTTCAGTTTTTGTGGCTACATAGATGTCGATCACACGCCGAATCTGATAATGGTCGACTTCAGTTGGAGTGTTGATCTGCTTGACATCCGCTACCGAATTGAGCGGGGTGTAACCAGCCGTGTGATCGCCTCGCGAGTCCGCGTGGCCCAGACTCCCTGCCTCGCGAGCGTCCTGCGAAGGACTGTATCCAGCCGGATGTACACCATGCAGAGGAATGTTTTCGAGATCTTCCATCGTCATGTTGTCGATCTTGCTGTTTTCGTATTGCACAGTCACCATGTAGTTGTTTCCGCTCTTGGGGTCGATCCAGTAACTGGGAGCAACCATTCCGTCCGAAGTCATGGCGGTGATCACGTTGTCCACAATTTCCTTCGCGCTAAGGCCAATCAGGCTGGCCTTCTGGCGGTCAATGTTCAGTTCTAGACCCGGGTAATGCACATCCTGCGGAATGTAGACGCCGCTCACATTCGGGATGGCTTTAATCTTTTGAGAAAGATTCCTAGCAAGCGCATTGGCGCCATCCATATCCATCGAACTCACCTGGATATCGATCGGTGCCGGCAGGCCCTGATTCACCACGCCGTCCACGAGGCCGCCCGCCTGGAAGTAGGTGGTAAGCTCGGGCATTTCGCGGGAAAGCCTCTCCCGCACGCGGCTCATATATTCGTAGCTTCCAACGCTGTGTTCCTCATTAAGGCTGGTCTCAATGAATGCCGTGTTCATGGAGGCGTTGGTTGTATAGATGGCGGAAAGGTCGGGGTAAACACCAATATTAGAGACGATCATGCCCAGGTCTGACGGCTTTACAACACTTCGAATGATCGACTCAACTTTGGCAATGTAATCGTTACTCGTCTCCAGCCTGCTACCGCTAGGCATTCGTACATCAACGACGAACTGGCCGGGATCGGTGCGAGGAAAATAAGCCCGTCCGAGAAATGGAAACAGCACGAGCAGAATGAGCACTACGCCACCTAAAATGGCTGCCGCAGTAAACCCCGGACGCAGCATGGCGCGCTTCGCAAGGCCTTCATACCACGTCAACATGTGCTGGAACTTCTCGTTGAACTTCTTGTCGAAGCGGACAAGGAAGTGCTCTCGGCGCCCCTCGGGACGTTGCTCCTCGTCTCGCAACCGGATAAAGTTGGCGCAGTAAAGCGGTACTACCGTCATTGCAAAGAAATACGAGGCGAAAATCGAAAGCACCACACCCAGCGCCAGCGGCGTGAAGATGTATTTGCTGATACCGGATAGAAAGCTGACGGGGAAGAAGACAATCGATGTTGTCGACGTCGCAGCCAGTACGGCGAGCGACACTTCCATGCCGCCCTTTTCTGCTGCTTCCCGTGGAGGATGCCCCATCTCCATGTAGCGAAAGATGTTTTCGAGCACCACCACCGAGTCGTCGATGAGACGCGAAAAGGCCAGCGCCAGACCGCCCAGGATCATGGTGTTGATGGAGCCGCCCATTGCATTCGTAAGCAACAGGCACACCAGCGCAGACAGCGGAATTGAGAGAAGAACTGCAAAGGTTGCACGCGGGCTGCCCAGAAATACCAGGATCATTATGCCGGTCAGAAACAGTCCGATGCTGGCCTCCTTGACCAGGTTCCAAAGCGCCAGCTTCACAAAAACTGACTGATCGAATACCACAGCTGCTTGCAACGATGCAGGAACATCGACCAGCTTTCCTATCGCCGCCTTGATTCCATTCACAATGGTGATGGTGTTGCTGTCACCGCCCTGCTTGAAGATCGGCACATAGACCGAACGCTGACCGTCGATCCGCACTATGTTGTACTGCAAGGCTCCGGAGTCGACGGCCCTGCCGACGTCGCCCACCAGAACAGAAGAGTTGCCAACCGACTTGAGCGGCATCTCATTCATCGAATTCGCATCGGGAAACTGGCTGTTGGCATAGATGTTGAAGTCTTTGTCGCCAATGCGCACATCGCCTGCCGGCAGAATCAGGTTGGAACTGTCCACTGACGTTACTACGTCGTTTGGACTGAGGTTGCGTGCCTCAAGCTTCAAAGGATCCACGTAGATCTGAATTTGCCGGTAAGTGCCTCCGAATGGCTGTGGGACCGAGGCGCCTTGCACATTCGAAATCTGGTTGCGCACCTGGAACTGTGCCAGATCTTTCAGATTGGTTTCGTTCAGCCCTTGGCCCTTTAACGTCACAAGACAGACAGGCTGGGTCGAAGCATCCATGCCAAGCACCACAGGTGGGAGTGTTCCAGGCGGCAGGCGGCGCAGGTCGGCCATGGCGAGGTTGGCAATATTGCTCAACGCCGCATTGGGATTAGTTCCCGGCTTGAAGTAGATCTTGATCAGGCTCACGCCTGTCAGCGAGCGCGATTCGCTGTGGTCGATGTTGGCGCCAAGGGTAAAGAAGCGTTCAAACGTATTCGTAATGTCGGCTTCGATTTGCTGCGGGGGCATGCCGTTGTAGAAAGTTGCCACTACAACTACCGGCATGTCGATCCTGGGAAACAGGTCCACCGGCATGCGAATCACTTTGAAGGTTCCAACCAACCCCACCACCAGGCACAGCATGATGATGAAGAAGGGAAACTTGAGTGCAAACTTTGGCATTAATGCGTGCCTCCACCGCTTGCCTCGGCCTTCATATCGATCATTCCACCCGATTCCTGCACTGTCTCCGATGTAGGCGAAGCTGTAAGCAGCGGGCTCACTTCTTCGCCCTCCTGGTACTTGTCCTGGCCGCCTATTACCACGCGATCACCTGGGTTGAGGCCATTTGTGATCTCGGCGAGCTTCGATCCCTGCAGCCCCACAGTGACGTTGCGAACATCGATGTGATTGCTGTCATCGAGCACGTCGACTGTCTCCTGCTGCCCGTTCAGCACCAGCGCTTCCACTGGAATCGTCAACACATTTGTCACTTGTCCCAATTGCAGCATCGTATTGGCATACATCCCGGGAGAGATAGAGAGGTTGTTGTTCTCGACGTCTACTTCCGTCTCCATGGTCCTGGTTTCGAAGTTCACATCGCGCGTAAAGCGCACGATCTTGCCGGTAAAGGACCGGCCGATTGCGTCCACGCGTACCTGCAACTGGTCGCCAATGTGTACGAACTTCACATCGTTCTCGGGCACCGGGATACGCAACCGAAGAAGATTACTCTGCGATAGCCGCACGATGGGAAGCGCCTGGTCGTTGGAATTGGTACCGCCCTGGATCAATGCGCCGGTGTCAGCGTAACGCCAGATCACGACCCCATCCAGAGGAGCCGTTACATTGGTGTAGTTGTGCAGCGCTTCAACTCGCTGATTGTTTGCTTGCGCCGCTCCCGCGTGCTCTTGCGCCGCCGCCAACTCTGATTTGGCTGCGTCTACCTGCGCCTCCGACGAAAGGTCCTTGGCCTGGGCATCGTCGAGCTCCTGTTGCGCAATCAAGCCCGGCCTGCCAGCAGCCGCCTGCTTCAAGCGATCTGATTCTGCATGAAGGGCTGCGTGCTCTGCCTCGGCTCGGCTCACATCGTGCTGCGCACGCGTGATCTCTTCCTTGGTCTGCTGCAGCTCGAATACCGTTTGCTGCAACTGCGCCTTCAACTCCGGCACCTCAAGGACAGCCAGTGTCTGGCCCTCATGAACAATGTCGCCTATGTCTACGTTGATGCGCGACATGTAGCCGCTCACTTTGGGGTGCACGTCCACAACCTGGTAAGGCTGGAACTGGCCGGCCAGAGTCAGCACATGGGTGATATCGCCCCGCTGCACCGCGGCAACTTTTGCGGATGGAACAGTTTCGGCTTTCGTTCCCGATTTGCTATCAGCCGTGTGACAGGCGACGAGGCTGGCAGTGACTGAGAGCACCAAGCCGGCGGCAAGAACAAGGGAGGCTTGCTTTCGCATGATTCGACGAGACCCCTTAAATCAGATTTTGTGACTTCCCAGAATTGAAATGGCGCGACATTGTCGGGGCAAAGAGTTTGCAATGCCGCGCCCGGCCAATCGGCCTGAACCGGATGCAACAATAGGAATTGGATAGGAGAAACTAGACGAGGAAAGGAGGGGGGCGTACGAAGAGAAAACTCAATTGGCCGCGGCAAAGGTGCCACGAATCGCTGGCGCGCTCTTCCCTTTCGCCTGCCCTTTGCGGGCTCATTGCGCAGAAAACGAGAAGCAGAACAAAGAAGACAGCGACAGGAACGGTATAACTAACCGTAGTGGATGTCTTTGTTCGAATTACCTGTTGGCCCGGAGCCGTTGAAACTTGCTCATTCCTGGAGAGGAGTTTAGCTTGTGGAATCTGATGAGAAGGCGCTTGAGCTGGATCGTAAAGGGAAAGCTTATACTGCAGGCCCCATGCGAACACGCAGATAGACAATCCCAGGAACGCGAGGATTCCTAAGCGATGGAATAGCCGAATTGCATTCAAGCTTTGCACTTTCATGAGGGGAACACACCGAATTCTAACTGATTCAACAGGCGCGCAATCCGTACCGCGCCGATCAAACGAAACACCACTGAGTTGTTCGACGGCATAATTGCCAAATAGGTTGCTTGCTTCACTATTTGAATTGGTCTATGCACCTCAGATAGTCCTTGCCGTGATCGTCAATCAATACTTCGCCGTCTCCGCGGGCAATAACGTAATTGCATTTGCCTTACCCTAAGAGCCCCTAAGAGCGACCGCTATTGCCTGACGTGGCCGCTTTGGTCAAGACGGCTACCTTCAAAGAATCTGTGATGTACCATGTTCAGCCCGAGCAGATAAACGGCAACGACAAAGCAGAGCAAGAGCAGGATTTGTGCAACTCGGAACCATGGTGACTTCTGTCTTTCGGGAGTTGTGTTAATCAAGTTGGTTTTCATCTGATCTACCCCCTACATGGCCGCGAGAAGTCTTGGCGCCGGCAATCGTTTGAACTTTCAGGCCTGCGTTGCAGTCGAATTGCACTGCATCCTCAATGCGCTTCCTTTCAGTGCCCGACGGCCACAGCCGCGTTTGCGTGGCCTTGGAGCCGGATTTGGGGCATGCATCAACGTCCTGGAATGGGGGCTTGACAATGCGGTTGCCAATGATGCCGCGTGCACTCGGTGGCGCGGTCCGGCTGCACATGCCCGCGCGCAGGCAGAACCTTCGCTTCAGCACTTGTTTCCCGTGAAAGATCCGCGACTTGATGGTGAGGACATTTACGCCAAGCTCCTTCGCAGCTTCAAAGTGTGAGAACTCATCAATGGCGCACATCCGTAGAGCGTCCTTATAAACAGAATTCAGTTGATCAATTTCGGAGAGCAGGATATTCCCCAACTCCTTGTATTGGTAGCTCTGCTCGGGATCTCGACCAGGACCGGGTAGATCGAACTCGATGGGGTCGTCATCCTCATTGCGGACACCCTCTAACGGCAACAACAGCCGCCCTTTTTGCTGGCGCAGCCACTCGCGTGCGGCGTTCAGCACAATTGCCCCAAGCCAGGTGCTCATTTTAGATTGGCCGCGAAACTGCGGAAGGTGCCTAAACGCCTTCAAAAGGGCTTCCTGCACGATATCCTCGGCGTCTTCCCGGCAGTCAGCGAAGCGGCTTGCCAG
>JBEKCW010000211.1:0-8863 GCA_050014675.1 Occallatibacter sp.
CGAATAAGGATGCCGCCCGTGTTTCGCATGTGTGCGATGTGGACAGCACGATTCTGGCCAAGTTTGCCGGTATCGCCGAACATGAACTGGGATATGCTCCCGCGAGCGACAAGGACTTTCGCTCCGTCCTTCAGCAAAAGGACGTGGATGCCGTCACGATCGCCACTCCGGATCACTGGCACACGCCGCTTGCGATCGCTGCCCTCGAGGCGGCCAAGCACGTTTACGTTGAAAAGCCATGCAGCCATAACCCTGCCGAGGGCGCGATGTTGGTGCAGGCTCAGCAGAAGTACCAAAAGCACGTGCAGCAGGGCACACAGCAGCGATCGTGCCTGCGCACAATGGAAGCCATCGATAAGATACACAACGGACTCATCGGCAGGGCCTATTTCGCCAAAGGCTGGTACGGCAACACGAGAAAGTCAATCGGCATCGGCAAGGAAGCGCCCGTGCCGGCCGAGCTCGATTGGGATCTGTGGCAGGGACCTGCGCCACGGAGGCCATACATGGATAATATTCATCCCTATAACTGGCACTGGTTTAAACACTGGGGAACCGGCGAGACACTCAACAACGGCACGCATAGCATCGATTTGTGCCGCTGGGCGCTTGAAGTGGATTATCCGAAGAGCGTTACGGCGTCAGGTGGAAGATACCAGTTCAAGGATGACTGGCAGTTTTACGACACGCTGGTGACTAGCTTCGATTACGGCGATAAGTTGATTTCCTGGGAAGGAAAATCATGCAACGGGATGAAGTACTACGACCACGCTTCGGGGTTGACCGTCGTGGGGACCGAGGGCACGGTATTTATTTATGGCGATGGCGGGAGCGGGTACGATGTCTACGATCTGAACGGAACCAGGACGGGCGTGTTCAAGGACGACGATACGACGCCATTCTATGATAAGTTCGATGGCGACGTCCCAACCGTTGCCCACTTCGCCAACTTTATCGCTGCGATCCGCAAGGGAGAGAAGCTTCACGCTCCTATCTCGCAAGGCAACATTGTTGTTACCATGCTTCAACTCTCAAATATCGCCTGGGAGATGAACCGGGAGTTACAGCTTGACCCGCGCGACGGGAAGATTCAGAACGACGCTCAAGCGATGAAGATGTGGTCGCGCGAGTACGAGAAGGGTTGGGCGCCGCATCTGTGAAAGTGGCAGATGTTGCAGGCGTCCTTCAAGCGGACGCCTGTCTTTTTTATCGAGGAACAAGCGGTGGTGAAGTGGTTAGCGGTGTTGTGGCAACTGCTGGCGGAGGCGCTGGTGAACGGTTCGACCGAAGTACGGCTGGTTTTCATTCTTGCGATCGCGATTGTTAGTGCCAAGCCAGGTACTGGACAGAATGCGCCTCCCGCTGAGGCTTTTCGCGTGCTGCCTGTCGCAGAAGCGGAAGGCCCGCAGATTACGCCCTACTTGCTCTATCAAACCAACCTTGCATGGGATGAGGATGAACTTCGCCTGCAACGCTGGTCGCATGTCAAGAGCGAGAACGAACTACTGGAGCTGCGCGCGGAGCTCAAACGATCGCTGCTCGAGATGATCGGCGGGCTTCCAACGGAAAAGACAGACCTGCACGCTGAGATTACTGGCCTAGTTTCAGGCGCCGGATTTCATATCGAAAGGCTGATCTATCAGAGTCTTCCGGGGCTCTATGTAACTGCACTTGTGTATGTGCCTGAGAATGGCGACAAGTTACATCCAGCCATCCTGGTTCCAGCTGGACACTCGGAAGACGGGAAGAATCACTACCAGGCCCTTTGCGAGAGGCTGGCCCAGCGCGGGTACCTTGCAATCAGCTGGGACCCGGTGGGGCAGGGTGAGAGAAGCCAGTTCTGGGATGCAAAGGCAAAGAAGAGCCGCTACAACCTGATCTGTGGCGAGCACGCCGTAATGGGAAACCTGGCCTATCTCGCCGGCGCAAATCTTGCCCGGTGGGAAGTGTGGGATGGCGTGCGCGCCGTGGATTATCTGCTCACTCGCCCAGACGTTGACGGCGCAAGGATCAATATCACGGGCACGAGCGGCGGCGGTTTCCAGGCGGCGCTGATTGGCGCGCTCGATGAGAGGATCAAGGTCATCATTCCCTCCTGCTACATTACGGCGCTTCCCATGCGGGTTGAAAACCGGATCTTTGCCGATTCAGACAGCGATCCGGAACAGGATCTCTTCGGGCTCATCTCGAAGGGAGTCGATCATGCGGGCATGTTACTGGCGATGTATCCGCGCGCGGTAATGGTGGCAACAGCCAGCCTTGATTTCTTCCCGGTGCAGGGCGCCCATAAGTCCTACGAAGAAGTCAGCAGCTTCTACAAGCGTTTTGGACACGGCGACCGAATCGAGTTAGTCGAGAGTTACAACCGGCACGAGTATTCGCTCGAAAACCAGGAAGCGGCGTTGAACTTTCTCGATCGTTTCAATCAGATGCCGGTTCGCCACGGCCTTCCGCCTGTAACTGCGTTTAGCGACGCCGACCTTCGCGTGACCAAGAGCGGGCAGGTGTCGGTCGATTATCCGGAGGGGCGCACACTACCTCAATTCATCGCCGCTTACGCCTTTCACGCTTCGCATAACAACGAGACAACGTTGGCCGGGCTATACCGGAGCGAACAGGATCCAAGCATTGCATCCTGGACCGTCAGTCGGTATGCCGGCTCAACATCGTCAATGGAAGTGTGTTGGGAAGCAGTTGGAAGCACCACGATTGGAACAGTGCATATCGACCACTATGTGCTTCATCACAGCAGACACCTTGAGATGCCTTTTCTTCACATTTACAGCGACAGCAGCCACCCCAAGGGAGGCATCCTTTGGTTTAGCCTTCACGGCAAAGCGTCCCGAGAGGATTGGCCGCAGATAGCGAAGCTTTTGAACGACGGCTACGAAGTATTCTCATTCGATTTTCGCGGATTGGGAGAAACCAGCATGAAGTTTCGCGTCGACTCGTCAGGTATTTCAACGCCCGATAGCTTTGACGAATCGTATGTCAATCCCCTCGGCAGCGTACTGGCTGATTATGTCTATAACTCCTTGCTGACCGGGCGGCCCTATTTTCTTCAACTGCTCGACGATCTCAAGATCGCCCAGCTCTTTATTCGCAATCTCAATTCACGGCTCCCGCGAGAGCCGCTGACACTGGCCGCAACCGGTGAAGCGTACAGTCTGGCCCTTCGATTTCAGGAAGTAGATCCGGAAGTCTCAATTCTGAAACAAGAATCTGCGCCGGTTCTTAACTGGTCCACGTTGGTAGCTCAGGGCCAGGAGCAGTGGCCCATTGCGTTCTTGATGCCGTCCGGAGCCGCTATCCGGGCGAAGTGAGGGAACACTCCACGAGTGAGGGGGCCAGCGGCGCGGAAGGCTTTTTGTTGACGGCGGCAGGGATGGCTGATAGGTTGGTCTGTTTGTAAGGCAGTCGCCGAGAATGCTGTGAACTGCGTGTTTCAAAACAGAGTGTAACTCAGGAGAGAAGGTGCGTCCCATGGTAAATCGCCGTCAGTTTGTGAAGACTGTTGGACTAGCCGCCGTTGCAGGAGTCGGTATGGATGCACTGGGCGCGCAGGCTGCCGCCGGGGCCCAATCGGATGCGAACGCGATCAAGTCCAAATGGGCGAGACTGCTTCCCGGATGCTGTGCCTACTCATACAATGAGGCCCTCAGGTCCGGTGCCATGACGATGGAAGATTTCATCCTCAAGGCAGTAGAGTTGCGACTGGCCGGCGTCGATATGACCGCGTATTACCTTAAGTCCACTGACCCGGAGTATCTTCACAGCCTGCGTCATTTGGCCTACAAGCATGCCGTGGCTTTCTCAGGGTGCGCATGCGGCGTGAGCATGGTGCAGGCCGACGCTCAAAAGCGCGCGGATAGCGTGAAGCAAATCGAAAAGTGGGTCGATGTGACGGACGAACTCGGAGCATCGCATCTGAGGATCTTTGCGGGTGTGCTGCCGGACGGCGCGAGGCTGAAGGATGCCGTTGATTGGGTGGTTGAGGCGATGAAGGCCGCAGCCGACTATTCCGGCCAAAAGGGCATTACGCTTGGGGTTGAAGACCACGAAGGCGTTACGCAAAACGCCGACATGTGTGTCGAGATCATGCAACGGGTTAACTCGCCGTATGCCGGAATCAACCTCGATATTACCAACTTCATCCCCACACCAACGCAAGACGCCTACGCGCAGATTGCCGCGTGCATCCCGTATGCCACCAATATTCATATTCGCGACCACTTTTACGATCACAGCCCGGTGGATATGGACCGCGTATGGCAGATCTTTGCGAATGCCGGGCACCAGGGATTTGTGTCAGCGGAGTATGAGCCCAACTACCCTGGCAGCCTGCCACCCTCGACCGGCGTGCCGAAACTGGTTGGCGATATCCAGGCGCTGTGCAAGAAATACTCCAGCTGTTGAGCGATGCGATCTTCGACTTGTATCTACCGCCGGAGCCCATCTGCCTGTTGCTGTTCGGTACCTGACCGCTAAAGCAGGCGCTCGACTACGCATTGAGAAAAAATCGGAGGAAGGCTGCGGCGATCATTGCTGGCCGGTCAGCGACACGCGCGCCGTTTTTCTTGTTCCTGCAGGTAATACACACCCGGCCAGTTTCCTGAGAGCGGCACAAATCAACCTGGATTGGCTTTTTTCATAAGCAAGCCAATCGAGACAACTTGTATTCAATCCGGCCCGGCAGCGCTCAAGAGTCGGTCCGATCCGGTTGGGAGCAGAGGGTCGGGGATTGAAATCCCTCTACTAAAAGTTCCGCTCAAGCGGTCTCTGACTCGCTCCGCGTTCCAAAACCTGTAGTTCAGGAAACAGCCTGACCCTCCCAGCATCCACTACTGATTGAAAGATCATGCCGCGTGACGCTTCACTGAATACCGGCCGACTGGCAGGAACCAATCCGTGGCCGGAAAAAAAGATGTACCGGGAAAGCCGGTAGGTCGTCCACTTGATGAAGCCATGACTATCTATTTCGGATGCATGAGATCGGAGGCGGATAGACGTTTGACGTGGCGCAGTCAGGTATTGCTACTTCTGGAGAGCGGCGTACTCAAGATGAGCTTGCTTGAGGACTGCACCATCGGCGTCACCATCTTTCCATAAGCTAAAGAAAGTTTGATATTCCTTCCGGCTTTCGTCCTTTTGGCCTTGCATTTCATCGGCGCGAGCCACGCCGAGATGCGCCAGGATGGTCCTGGGCATTGTAGGTTCTTCCAGGGAAGGATGATCGATGAGTTTCTGGAATTCTTCCTGGGCCTTCGCGCCTTGCTGTGAAGCGAGGTACGCTTGAGCCCGCACCTCAATGACCTCCGGTAGAGCCAACTCAAAAGGAATCGACGGTTCCAGCAGGGAGATGGCGGCTTGCGGATCGTGGCGACGCAGTGCCAGCAATGCTTTGAGTTCCGGAATCAGCAGGTAGTTTTCGATGGTGCCGCGCGGATACAAGTTGGGCTTCTTGAGGTATGACTCCGCCGCAGTTGTCGATCCTGCCTTGGTTGCAAGGAGAGCCCAGGCGATGCTTCCGTGGTCCTTTACTTGTGCGAGAAGCTGCGTCGCCTCGTTCAATCGCCCCAGCTCAACTTCGACCCCAGCCTCGTCGAGCATCATGGAATCGGTCAGCGCTGGCTGGCCCTCGTTGATGGCGTCGAGCATGGCGCGGTGGAAGAGTGACTCCGACTCCTGCGTCTTCCCAAGGTCAGCGGCGAGAATGGCTTGGATTTCAAGCGACGACCATAACTCAGGATGGCCTGCAGTCCATGCAATCTCGCGTTGCGTGGCTTGGGGATCGTGCTCCAGGAAGGCGATCTGCAGCAGCAATTGATGCAGCGCCGGGCCGTCCTTATCCTGGGCCTGGGCCTCGGCAATCGTTCGTTTGGCGTCGGCAAAATGTCCCTGACGCATCGCGGCATCTGCAACATTCTCATAAATGCCCTCAAACTTGATGGCACTCAAGCGCAACGCAATCTCGGCTGCCCGGCCGGCGGCCGGATAGTGGCCAATCTGAATCTCAACATATGAAAGAGCCTGCCACGAGGACGGGTCCCGTGGGTAGAGCTGCGTCCAATCTTCAACGTCGCTCTCTGCACTGACGAGATCGTGGAGGGTCATCAGGTGGTAGTTGTAGCGGATGTAGAACTTTTCCCACTGACTGACGCCCCCACTCAAGTCAAATGCCACTTTAGAGTAGCCGCCGGCCCTTTTTGTGTCGCCCAGGGTGAGATAGGCCGTGCCGAGGCTGGCCTGCGCCATGGCGAATTTCGGATCGAGGTCGACAGCTTTTTGAAAATACGGAATACACTCCAGAATCTTTCCGTTGCTGCCCAGGTTGGAACCGGTGTTGAAGGCCTGGAGAGCGTCGAAAGAAAAAGTGCTCTCGTTCATGATTGGTACGTCGAATTGCTCCACCGACTGGTTGGATTCCCCGACCGTTCTGCGAGCGCCGGCGGCGAGACCATCCAGTGTGCTCAGCACAGTGTCTTTGCTGGAAGCATCTGCGCGAAGCTGGGTCAAAGTCTTGCCGGTGAGGCAATCGACCACATCGAGCGACATGGCGTCGCTTCCCCACTTGTCGCCAGAAGCAATCTTTCCCCTGAGCAGAGCCTGGTAGTTGCTGCGCCTGCAGACCTCGAGAGCGATCTCGCCGAGCAGTGGAGAGTCAGGCGCCTTCTGCATGGTGGTCAGAACGGATTGCTCTTCCGCTGAACCCATCAACTGGATATAGGGAGACTGCGCCAGGCTGAGTTCCAGGGAACTCTTCAACGTGTGGTCGAAGGAGGGGTCGCCGGTGAGGTTAAGAAAGTCGCCCACCATCACTTTGCTGAGTTCGTGGGGCTGCCGGTGAATGTAAAAGCCATACCAGGTTGCCGCGCCGGCGACGATTACAGCGGCAATTCCGGCCCAGACAGTCCAACGGTGCAGCAGCGGTGTAATTTGCGCGGCGACCGGAGATGATGTCTCGCGGATGACGACGCGCGATCGCTCTCGCATGATCTGTACGTTGTGGAGTTTGAGATCTTCGGGCCGGAGTTGGGGTGGTAGATCGGCGGGCGTCTCAACCTGGACTCTCGCGGTGAACTGGTAGCCCTCGCCCGGGACTGTCGCAATATAGCTGGCGCGATCTGTTAACACCTTGCGCAGGCCCGAGATGTATACGGGCAGATTGCTTTCCTCCACGAAGGATTCCGGCCAAACCGCCTTCAGCAGTTCCTCCTTGGTCACAACCCGTCCTGGGTTGGCAACGAGGTAGCTGAGTACCTGAAATCCCTTTGAGGAAAGCGGAATGACAGTGCCGTTTCGCGTCAGGGAGCGCTGGAAGGGGTTCAGCTCGAATTCTTCGAAGCGATACAAACCATTTAAGGACACGAGCTTACCTGGTCTCTAGAAATATCCAGAAGATTCCAGAACAATTTCAAGACATTTCATCGGTGTTTCCAGTGTAGTCGGATTCGAAGCAAAAAGCTGCAAGCCAATTTCGAGGAGCCTGTCGCATGAAATTTCTAAAGCGCAAGATTCGACCCCAGGAGCCGGCCCCAACAGGGGATGCACAGAGGATCGTCCATCGCGAGATCGAAATAAGCGTCGAGCGCGAGTGGATTTCGGTCACGGCCGGAACGACGGCCGACGGCATTGCGCAGAAGCCCGAGAGCGGACAGTTCCAACCGGAGTTGACGTTGCCGACGGGCCTGCCACCGCCAAAGCCTGAGTGACGCTATTTAGGTCTCCCGCACGGTTGCCCTGTGCAACCTAACCAGCAAATCGATGCACGAAATCAGTTCCAGCGAGGTCCGAGATGAAACGAGTGATGAAGCAACACAACGTAAGTCCGATCCGCCTGGCCGATGCAGTTTGCGGCCTGGTCATGTTACTCGGCCTCACTGCGGCGGGTATCGCACAACAGGCGCCTGTAAGTGCGGCCCCGGTCGCAGTTGCCGCGGTGACGCCTGCGTACCAGGCCGTTGCGGAAAAAGAGCCGCAGGAATCGCCGAATCCGGCCAAGCCGGGCAACGAGGGGATCAAGGTTCATGGGCACTGGGTGATCGATGTAAAGAACCCGGACGGGACGCTGGTGCAGCATCGAGTTTTTGAGAATTCGTTAGAGAGCGGCGGCGGCTCAGTCCTGGTGGGAATGCTCGGCGGCTATTGGGTTGCCGGCGACATTGCCATCCTCTTATTTCCACCCACGGGCCCCGGCATCTGTCCCGCTAACGGCTGCGCAATTGTGCAATCGGCAACAACGTTTATGGGAAGCTATGCCTGCAACTCTGCTCTCTTTAACTGCTTCGTTGGGCTGACGAAAACGGTCAACGTAACTGCTCCTCCCTATTCTTTGGTGCTTTCCGGACAATTCGCTGCTCCTCAGACAGGCACCATCGGTGCAGTCGGAACAGAACTGGGAGTCTGCGGCGACGTCAGTGTGCTTTCGCCAGACACCACGATCACCCCCTCCGCTTGCACAGCGTTGTCTCCTACTGCACCTGGCGCCCTGGGGCCGGTGGGCTTTACCAATACATTCCCCGCCCCTATCAGTGTTTCCGCAGGTCAGATCGTCCAGGTCAGCGTGACGATCAGCTTCTCGTAGGGGCCTAAGCAAGATTTAGCTAACGAACACAAATTCCGGCACGGAGGATACGACGATGAAGCACTCGATGGGACAGAGAAATATTGGGTACTGGATGGCAGGTTTGTGCTGCCTGGCGATGGCGCTTTGCGGAGTGGGTTCTGCGAGTGGCCAGCAAAATGCGGCGACTTCTACTGCAGCTGTGCCCGCGGTCAGCACGTTTGCGCCCACTACGTTTTCCGCCGTTATGCCGGGTGTGGTTGCGGCTCATCCGGTTGCGAAAGCTGGCGGTGAAGAAGA
>JBEKCW010000212.1:0-8833 GCA_050014675.1 Occallatibacter sp.
AGGCTGACAGGGGCAAGAAAAACTGATCACCGACCACTGATCACTGAACACTGGTTTTTTGGGGCTGGAGCCGGAACGCCGGCGCCCCGAGATGCAACGGGCATTACCGGCAACGAGAGGGAAGCAAAGATGGCGAAGGAAAAATTTGATCGTTCGAAGCCGCACGTGAACGTGGGAACGATTGGTCACATCGATCACGGCAAGACGACGCTGACGGCGGCAATCACCAAGGTGTTGCAGAAGCACAACCCGAAGAATCAGTTTCGCTCGTTCGACTCGATTGACAACGCGCCGGAAGAGCGGGAGCGCGGCATTACGATCGCGACCGCGCACGTGGAGTACGAGACGGCCAACCGGCATTACGCGCACGTTGACTGCCCCGGCCACGCCGACTACATCAAGAACATGATCACCGGAGCGGCGCAGATGGACGGCGCAATCCTGGTGGTCGCCGCGACCGACGGACCCATGCCGCAGACCAAGGAACACGTGCTGCTGGCCCGCCAGGTGGGCGTGCCCTGCATCGTGGTGTTCCTGAACAAGTGCGACGCGGTCGAGGACGAAGAGCTGACGGATCTGGTGGAGATGGAGGTTCGCGAGCTCTTGTCGAAGTACCAGTTCCCGGGCGACGACGTGCCGGTAATTCGCGGCTCGGCGCTGGGCGCGTTGAACGGCGAAGCCAAGTGGGAAGCCAAGATCGACGAGCTGATGGACGCGGTGGACAAGTACGTTCCGCGGCCTGATCGCGCGGTCGACCTGCCCTTCCTGATGCCGATCGAAGATATCTTTTCTATCTCTGGACGTGGAACTGTTGTCACGGGAAGAATCGAGCGCGGCAAGGTGAAGGTTGGCGAGAACGTTGAGATCGTGGGCTTCCGCGAGACGCGCACGACGGTCTGCACGGGCGTTGAGATGTTCAAGAAGCAGCTCGACGAGGGGCTCGCCGGAGACAACGCGGGCATTCTGCTGCGCGGCACGCCGAAGGAAGACGTGGAGCGCGGGATGGTGCTGGCCAAGCCAGCGTCGATTACGCCGCACACCACGTTCAAGAGCTCGGTGTACGTATTGAGCAAGGAAGAGGGCGGCCGTCACACACCGTTCTTCAAGGGCTATCGTCCGCAGTTTTATTTCCGCACGACCGATGTGACGGGCGTGGCGGAGTTGCCGGCGGGAGTCGAGATGGTGATGCCGGGCGACAACGTGGAGCTGACGATTGAGTTGATTACGCCGGTGGCCATGGAAAAGGGCCTGCGCTTCGCGATTCGCGAGGGCGGCAGGACCGTGGGCGCGGGCGCGATCTCGGAGATTATTAAGTAAGAGTGAGAGAGAAGAGAGCAGAGAAAAGAGAACAGAGATCAGAAGCGGGTCCGAAGCGGAATAGCAGCGGCGGAAAGCATCAAGAAAAAGAACTGATCTCTTATCTCTTATCTCTGTTCCTCAAAGAGGAACTGAAATGCGGGAAATTGTTACATTGCAGTGCACCGAGTGCAAGGAGCGGAACTACTCGACGACGAAGAACAAGAAGACGACCACCGGCCGTCTCGAGTTCAAGAAGTTCTGTAACCGCTGCCGCAAGCACACGCCGCACAAGGAATCGAAGTAAGAAGCCAGTGTTCAGTGAACAGTGGTCAGTGGTCAGTTGAAGCATGGGCCGGGAAGGCGACGAGGCTTCCATTTGCACGAACAAACTGACCACTGATCACTGACAACTGATCACTTGCTTCACAGGGGCGTAAGCTCAACGGCTAAACTGTCGGTCTCCAAAACCGAACTTGGGGGTTCGAATCCCTCCGCCCCTGCCAGAATTGAAAGACAGCTTTTAGCTGTCAGCTTTCAGCCTTCAGCTTCATCGAGGCAGAATCAACAAAAGGGGCCGGACGAGCAGCGGGCCTGGAATTCAGAAGGCTGCTGCGTCACGGAAGGAACTGAAAGCTGAGAGCTGAAAGCTGAAAGCCAGGGAAGGCAGCGAGAGTACGCCTGCCGCAAAGGATGTTGAAGTATGGCGACGAAGACAGCAATTGCGAATAACGATGACGGGCCGTTCAAAAGGCCGAAGTTTTTAGACGGCATAGTCGGCTCATGGACGAACTTCGCCAGCTTTTTGAGCGATGTGCGCGCAGAGATGCGCAAAGTGGTGTCGCCCAGCTGGATTGAAGTGCGCACCACCACCTTTGTGGTGATTATCACCGTCGTCCTGTTTGGGGTGTTCTTCTTTTTGGTTGACTGGATTTTCAGGGTGGGCGTCAACAACCTGCTCAATAAGCTGGGCGGATCGCAGTAATCTTGGCAGTTCGGAAACGAGATAAGAATGGCAGAAGAGACGCAACAACCCGAAGGTCAGCAGGAGCCGCAGCCGGCGATCAACGAGAATTTCCGCTGGTACATCCTGCATGCCTACTCCGGCTTTGAGCGCAAGGTCAAGGAGTCAATCGAGAGCCGTGTGCAGGCTTTCGGCCTCAAGGATCGCGTCGGCCGGGTGATGATTCCCACCGAGCCGGTCACCGAGATTGTGAACGGCAAAAAGCGCACCGTCGAACGCGTGTTCCTGCCCGGCTACGTGCTGGTTGAGATGGAGCTCGATAACGACCTGTGGCACGTGTTGAAAGACACGCCCAAAGTGACCGGGTTCCTCGGCACGGGCGACAAGCCGGTGGCGCTGAGCAACGACGAGGTGAGCTCGATCCTCTTCCGCACCGAAACGTCGAAAGACAAGCCCCGGCTCAAAATTAAGTTTGAAAAGAACGAGCAGGTCCGCATTACCGACGGGCCGTTTGCCAACTTCAATGGCGTGGTGGATGAGATTAACGAAGATCGCTCGACGCTCAAGGTCATGGTGACCATCTTCGGCCGCTCGACACCCGTGGAACTGGAGTTCGGCAAGGTTGAAAAGATTGAGTAAAGCAGCTACTAGCTTCTAGCTCCTAGCTTCTAGCTGGCGCGTCATTCTAGCGCGCGTCAGTTAGGCGCAAAAGGCAGTGGCAAGCTCAAAATTTTAGAGAAGGAACAACAAGCTGGTAGCTGGCAGCTAGAAGCTAGTAGCTAGTTCTGAAGGAACTCAACATGGCGCCTCCAAAGAAAGTAACAGGACAAGTCAAACTGCAGATCGAGGCCGGCAAGGCCACGCCTGCGCCCCCGGTGGGACCCGCGCTGGGTCAGGCCCAGGTCAACATCATGGAGTTCTGCAAGCAGTTCAACGCCCGCACGCAGAACAAGGAGATGGCCGGTCTCATTATTCCGGTCGTCATTACCGTTTACGCAGACCGCACCTTCAGCTTTGTCACCAAGACTCCTCCGGCGGCGATTCTGCTGCTGAAGGCAGCCGGCGTTGCCAAGGGCTCGGGCACGCCCAATAAGGAGAAAGTTGGCAAGGTGACCGAGAAGCAGGTGCGCGAGATCGCCACGCAGAAGATGCCCGATCTGAACGCGGCCTCGGTTGAGACCGCGATCAAGAGCATCAAAGGCACCGCGCGCTCGATGGGCATTGACGTCGTCGCGTAGCAGCAAGTCAGCAAGTCAGCAAAGGCCCTCCCCGCATGGGAAGGGCCTTTGTGCATGCACACATTATTTTGTGCGGTGGGCAGAGAGTCATTAAGTTGTTTGCGGGGCCTCACGCTTGCCTGGTGGGTGATCCTAAAGCGTATTCGGTATCATGGGCAGATCACGGGTGAAGCGGAAATCTTGCCAGCCTGACCACGCGCCGATGATTGCGAGCACTCGAAGCAACTCAAGTAACCTTCACCCATCGATCAGATGAACGCAGCTTAAGGAGCAGACGATGCAGAACCGAAGACAATTCCTGGAGCGAGGCGCGCTCGCATCAGGAGCTCTTCTTGCGTCGAGAAAGCTGGCCATGGCCACTGACAGGATCGAGCAAACTTCGCTCGATGCCAACGGCTTCAAATTCAATGCCCTTTCTGCCGGCCCCAAAAACGGCGACCTGGTTCTTTTCCTGCATGGGTTTCCACAATTTGCCGACGCCTGGGCCAGCATCCTCGGGCCGGTCGCCTCATTGGGCTTTCACGCTGTTGCGGTGGATCAACGCGGATACTCGCCGAAAGCGCGGCCAGCCGCTATCGACGATTATGCTGTGGAGCATCTGTCCTCTGACATTTTGGGATTCGCCGATTCTCTCGGCGCAAAGCGGTTCCACCTCGTGGGTCACGACTGGGGAGGCGCAGTGGCATGGGCGACGGCCGCGCACGCGCCAGATCGGCTGCTGACTCTCACCGTGCTCTCAACTCCGCATATGGACGCTCTCTCCGCAGCCCTGCAGAGTGACCCCGATCAGCAGAAACGGTCAGCGTATTTTCAGCTCTTCCGGGCCCCTGACCACGCCGCGGAAAAAGCTCTCCTGGCGGATGATGCAAAGTTGCTGCGCGGCGCCTACGGCGGCAAAGTTCCTGAGGCAGAAGTAAACTCCAACGTGCGCCGCTTCGAGCAGAACGGAACTCTCACCGCCGCGCTCAACTGGTACAGGGCAATGAATCTCGCTAAACCGCTCGGTCCGGTCTCGGTGCCGGCCATGTATATATGGGGCGACCAGGATCAGGCTCTGGGAGAAACAGCAGCTCTCACCACTCAAAAATATTGCAGCGGACCATACAGCTTTGAGAGATTATACGGAAAATCCCACTGGCTGATGGAAGAGTGCCCTGACGAGATCGTCGAGCTGCTGCACCAGCAGCTGGCGGGCTAAGCCGACCTACCATCTCGGGCGAATCGGCTGGCGCGCCTTTTGGCTTCCCCAGTTCGCTCGATGAACATGCAAAGGCCCTCCTGGGCAGAAGGGCCTTTGCGCGCTTTGGGAGCGCGATGGAGGGAGCCTGTGGTCGAAGCGGAATCTACTTCGGCGGAGGCGTTGGCGTAAACACTTCACGCTTTTGGCCGGGTAGCGGCTTCGGTTTCGGTTTGGGTGCTTTCTTAACTTCTTTGCGGCCTTTGTCTTTGCTTCCCATGGGGAACAGTTTGCCACGGCAGACGGCCCTGAGCAAAGTGTTTTGAGCGGGGCGCGCGGTCCGGCGAATCCAGTAAGCAAACGGGATGCGCCGCCGGCCCGGCTCCGTGGCGCCTGATTTTCGCAGGCTATGAAACGCTATTAATCGGGATGTTTCCCGCGCCTCTCGCCAACTTCAAACCCCCTCGTCACGTCTATTTCAATAAGAGGCGAATAATGGCATCAACTACCCTGCTCGCGCCGAGCACACGTCGTTCCAGATTCAAAATCGTCGTATGGGTTTCACTTGGTCTCACTGCGCTCTTTGTTTTCATCACTTCAGAAGTTCTTCTGGTTACCGATTACCCGATGTACCACGCCTACCGTCTGCAGGTCGTCGCCGACCGTCATCTCCTCATTCCGCACACACTCGCCGGAATCTTCGCCCTCTTGATCGGCCCCATCAATTTCTCCTCGCGGATTCGCCAGAGTCATCTCCAACTCCATCGCGTCCTCGGCCGCATCTATGTCTTCGCAGTTTTCATCGGCGCATTTACCGGGATCGCACTTGCCTGGGGGCGCCCCGGTTTGCCGGGAACTTCAATGCAGGCCGCCGCCTGGATCGTCTGCACTACCGCTGCCTTCATCACCGCGCGCAACCGGCAAATCATCCAGCACCGCCAGTGGATGGCCCGCTCCTACGCCGTCACGTTTACGTTCGTCTCCAGCCGCGTGCTCAACCTCTGGCCCCGCTATTGGAGCCATCTTGGCGACAGCCTGTCCGCCGTCGGCGTCATCGCGTTCACCCTGGCTTCGCTTTTAATCGTCGATCTAGGCCTCAACTGGAACGAACTCACCACTCGCCGCGGATGATACCGGGTGGCTCACTTATCGCGTCTAAGCATTGGAACACGCGATTGTCGCATTAATTATTCAACCCGTCAGGGCGATACAATTCCAGCGTATCGGCTCCGTACAAGGAGATTCCCGTTATAACGTCCAATCTGAGTCAAATTTATTTGCACAACAAAGTTCTCATTATCGGTGGCGGAGTGGCCGGCTGCGCCGCTTCAATCGCGCTCGCCCGCAACGGCCAAAGCGTTACTCTCATCGAGCGCGAGCCCACACCGCGCCATAAGGTTTGCGGAGAGTTCCTGAGCGGTGAGGCCCTTGAAGATCTAAATGCTCTTGGCATCGACGCGGCCTCGCTTGGCGCTGTGCCCATCCACAAAGTTCGCCTTGCCGCTGCCCGGCGCGCCGCGGAAGCGCCTTTGCCTTTTCCCGCAGCCTCTCTCACCCGCAAGGCTCTCGATACAGCGCTCATTGCCCAGGCCATCGCCGCGGGAGTCAGTGTGGAGAGCGGCCGCAGCGTAGAGGGGCTTATTCGTACGGCCAACAACACGTGGCAAGCTACGCTCGACGACGGCGCTACCCGAGAAGCTCCAACGGTCTTTCTTGCCACAGGCAAGCACGATCTCCGCGGCTACAGGCGTCCGGACGACCCCCAGAAATGGGTCGCCTTCAAAATGTATTTTCGCCTCGCTCCAGCGCAGGCCGCGGAACTGGCGCGCGCCTCTGAGCTCATGCTCTATCCCGGAGGCTACGGCGGCATTCAGCCGGTTGAAGGGGGAATTGCGAACCTGTGCTGGGTGGTCGAACAGCGATATCTCGCACGCGCGGGCAATCGCTGGCAGAGCCTGCTCGCAAAGATGCAGCAGGATTGTCCTCACCTTGCCATGAGGCTTGCCGGCGCTGAGCCGCTGCTGGACAAGCCAATTGCCATCACTCATATCCCGTATGGATACATCCGCCGCACAACGGAAAGCGGGCTCTACTGCATCGGCGATCAGGCAGCCGTTATCCCCTCGTTTACGGGCGATGGCATTTCAATCGCACTGCATACTGCGCGTTGCGCGGCCGCAGCCTGTCTTGCCGGCGAACCTGCGCCGCTCTTCCAGGCCAAACTGCGGTCCGCGCTGCTGGCGCAGATGCGCCTTGCCGAATTCGCGGCCGATGGATTGAACAACGCGCTTGCGCGCGCTGTCTTGCCGTTTTGCCTCAGGGTGTGGCCCGGCGTCATGCGCGTAACGGCAAGGCTCACACGAGTCGCCCAGCACGCCACGGTTGCTACCCAGGCAGCCGCCGGCTAGCAATCCGGCCATTCTGAAAGGCCGCGCGCTTTCCGGTGGTCAAACATGCAGGAAGAGATGGCCTGCAAGGAGAGATGGAATGAAATCCCTGGCACCGTTAGTCTTCGCTGTGCTACTCGCTCCCTCCGCGCTCGCCCAGCATCAGACCTTTGTCGTCAATCCAGATGCCAGTACGGTCAAGATGACGCTCAACTCCACCCACGAGGTCGTCAACGGCACGTTTCACATTCAATCCGGATCGATTGAGTTTGACCGTGGCGCCACCGGGATGTTGGGCTCGATCGCCGTCCTCGCAGGCAGCGGCAAGACCGGCAATGATAGCCGCGACAAAAAGATGAACAAGGACATCCTGGAGGTCGAGCGGTTCGCCACTGTTTCATTTGAACCGAAAACCTATACCGGCGCCATCGCCGCTTCAGGCGACTCCAGCATCCAGGTAACCGGAACCTTCACACTGCTGGGCGCGTCCCATCAAATCACGGTTCCCATCCTTGTCCACGTTGATGGCGCAGCCGCATCGGCGAAGGCCCACTTCATGGTGCCTTACGTCCAGTGGGGCCTGAAAGATCCAAGCTTTCTGATCTGGAAAGTGGATCATGAGGTCGCGATCGACCTTAATCTCGTCGGCACAATTTCAAAGTAGCCGCGCTCGCTATCCCGGAAAACAAACCGCCAGGGTCTCCGCACAGTGATGGACAGCCCGGATTTGAAAAAATCCAAATGAATTGCTTGACACACGATACCTTGTATTGCATAGTATCGTGTTGTGGAAGAAAACCGATCGCTAAACCCTGAATCCGCTGACAAATGGGAAGTCCAGCTCCGCAAGGGATCGCTGGAACTGGCCATCCTGGCAGCCCTGTGGGGCGGGCGGCTCTACGGGCTTGAGATTCTGCGCCATCTTGAAACCGGCTCCGACCTGGTGGTGGCCGAGGGAACCGTGTACCCGCTGCTCACCCGTTTGCGCACGCTCGGGCTGGTCGAGTCGGAGTGGGTCGAGTCCGACTCGGGACATCCACGTAAGTACTACAGTTTGACCGCGGCCGGCCGCGAGCGCGCGCTCGAAATGGGCCGCACCTGGGCGCGCTTTGCCGCCAGCCTCAACAATCTTGTGGCGCCTCTTAGACCGGATCAGGAATTCACTTAGCGCACTCGGCCGTGTACAAGGTGCTGTTTTCTTAAAGAAAACAGCACTTGAAACCATCAACTCAACCTGCGCCAATTCCTGATCCGGTGTACGGCGCAGTGAAAAAGGAGAAGCCGTGACCCTCTCTGACACTTCTCAGAAAGCAATCGATGACTACCTCGCAGCGCTTCGCCGGCAGCTGCGCGACCTGATGGAAGAGGACATGAACGATATTGTCGAAGAGATTCGCGCGCACATTCTCGACAAGACAACCGGCAGCGCCGACCCCGCGCCGGTTGACCAAACGCTGGCCGCGCTGGGCGCTCCAGGCGACCTGGCCGCGCGCTACTGCACCGAGGAGATGATGCAGCGTGCCGAGGCGCATCGTTCAGGCACGCAAAAGGCGCGCATCGCCGGCCGCTGGACCGTCGGAATCCTGGCAGGATTGGTGGTTGTGATTGTGTCGGCGGTGGGCTATTTTGTGGGCGGGGTGCTGGTTACGGCAGGGGTCGTCAAGGTGATGTGGCCCAGGGGCACAGGTTTGTGGGAGACCATGAATAGCGATGGGACCGTGTTGAGCTTTGGCCTTTCCGGAGGCAGCGGCAACACGCCTCCTTCAAATAC
>JBEKCW010000213.1:0-10663 GCA_050014675.1 Occallatibacter sp.
CATCGCCGATTTCGATTCGGTCAATCGAGCGGATGGGCGAAACCTCGGCCGCGGTGCCGGTGAAGAAGACTTCGTCGGCGATGTAGAGCAGTTCGCGAGGAATGGACTGCTCGGTGACGGTGAGGCCCAGGTGGCGGGCAATGGTGAGCACGCTGTCGCGAGTGATGCCGGAAAGCGCCGAGTTGCCTAAGGTGGGCGTAAACAGCACTCCGTTGCGGACGACGAAGATGTTCTCGCCTGAGCCTTCGCTGACAAGGCCGTTGACGTCGAGCCCGATGCCCTCGTGGTAGCCGTTCACTTCGGCTTCCATCTTGATGAGCTGCGAGTTCATGTAGTTGGCGCCCGCCTTGGCCAGCGCCGGCATGGTGTTGGGCGCCAGGCGGTTCCAGCTTGCGATGCACACGTCTGCGCCGCCGTGGCCGGCAATGTATTTGCCCCACGGGTAGTTGGCGATATAGACCTCAATGGGCGAGCGCAGGGGGTTGACGCCGATTTCGCCGTAGCCGCGCAGCACGATGGGGCGGATGTAGCAGGGCGCAACGCCGTTGGCTTCAATGGTGTCGACAACCGCGGCACAAAGCTCTTCAAGCGAAAAGGGGATCTCCATGCGGTAGATCTTGGCTGAGTCGATGAGCCGCTGCATGTGCTCGGGGAGGCGGAAGACAGCCGAGCCCGATGGTTGCCCGTAGCAGCGAATCCCCTCAAAGACGCTGGAGCCGTAGTGGATCACGTGGCTCATGACGTGAAGTTTGGCCTGGTCCCAGGGGATGAGGGTGCCATTGTGCCAGATTTTCTCGGTAGATTGGATGGGCATTGTAGGTCGAAAAACTCCTTCGCATGCGCGGTACGCACACACCGTTAGGGTATCGCGAATCGGAGTGGTGTGTCACCAATGTTTCGGGAGGGGGTTGGCGGGTTCCAGGTTTGTTACTTGGTCGGGTCTGGGGAAACGGGCGACCGGCGGCCGGGTTCGTGCTGGGTTCGTAGTATCCCGGGCATGTGCTAAGGTTTACGCGTGGAGTCGGCGGGCGCGAACAAAGCTCTCTCATCGTCAACCAAGAAACGGCGCATGTTGAAGGGACTAGCCGTGAAAGACGGGCTGGTGCGCCACCCCTTTGACCTTGAGTTTGGCGTGAGGACGAGCGGGCTGGTTGCCGGACGCCACCTGGTCCTGGGCCGCCGCAGCGACCGCCATGCGACTGCCTACTACGCCGTCGCGCCGTCGGTCTTCCAGTCGATGATTGCGCGCTGGCGCCGTTCCACACCCCTGCCGCCGCTCGACGAGTTCACCTTTATCGATGTGGGAGCAGGCATGGGGCGCGCCATGCTGCTGGCGGCCGAGCATCCCTTTTCTGCGGTGGTGGGGGTGGAACTGCATCCCACGCTGGCCCGCATCGCGCGCAGAAACCTGGCGCTGTGGCGGGCGCAGGGGCGGGCTTTGACCGGGATGCGGATCAACTGCCGGGACGCGACGACGTTCAAGCTGCCGCCGGGTCCCTGCGTGGCGTTCCTTTTCAATCCTTTTGATGGGCCGGTGATGCGAGCGGTGCTGCGCGCGTGGAGCGGCCAGCTCGAAAAAGAGCCGCGACCGTTTGAACTGCTTTACGTGAACAACGAGCAGGAGGACGTGATCGAGCGCCAACCCGGCTTCAAACGGCTTTTCCGCGGGCAAGTGCGCCGGTCGCATGCCGATGCAGTAGCCGACCGCAGGATTCTGACCAGCCAGCCCGGCGGCGAGTACGCGGCCATGGATTGGGAGGATTGCTCGATCTATAGGTGGGTGGGTGAACCGTGAACAGTGGTGAGTGGTCAGTGAACTTTGGACTGTGGACAAGAACGACTGTATATCCCACCCCTCCGCTCGGGATGACACGGTATTGATAAAGCTAAATTAGGACCTGGGCTCGGACAAGACCGCGGGGGCTTCTGTTCTCTGTTCTCTGTTCTCTGTTCTCTGTTCTCTGTTCTCTGTTCTCTGTTCTCTGTTCTCTGTTCTCTGTTCTCTGTTCTCTGTTCTCTGTTCTCTGTTCTCTGTTCTCTGTTCTCACATGCCACCGGGCGCCGCGCCAGGGGCTATCGATGCCGCGGGCCGGAAGGCTACGCTGGGTGGCGCGCCTGCAAATTTCACGGTGATGGCTGGCCGGCTTGGCAACCACGCAGCCATCCTGAGCCGCATCGGCCGCGACGAGCTGGGCCGCGAGGCGGTTGAACGACTCAATCCCCTTCCCGTCGATACCGGCGCCCTGCAAATTGATGCGGCGCACGCCACTGGAAGCGTGACGGTCGACCTTTCGCATTCTGAACCCCGGTACACCATTCATGGACCGGTGGCATGGGATTACCTCGAGCTCAGCGATGAGTGGGTGCGGCTGGCCGAGCGTGCCGATGCCATCTGTTTTGGCTCGCTGGCGCAGCGCAGCGACCAGTCACGGCAAACCATCCAGGCGCTGGCCGCGCAAACCAGGTCGGCCTGCATCCGCGTCTTCGACGTGAACCTGCGCCCGCCGTTCTACTCCGAAGAGATTGTGGAAGAGTCGCTGGAACTGGCTACCGTGGCCAAGATGAACGAGGCTGAGGCGCCGCTGATTCTGGACCTGCTGGGACTGGCTGCTGCCGGGCTTGAAGTTGACGGCGCGCTCGCCTTGCGCTTTGCTGCTGAAAGGCTGCTTGAGGAGTTCCCTGCGCTGCAACTGGTGGCGATCACGCGGGGCAGCCACGGCAGCCTGCTGGTAACCCGCGACGAGTGGAACGAGCATCCCGGGTTCCCGGTAACGGTGGGCGACTCAATTGGCGCGGGAGACGCGTTTACTGCCGCGATAACCCACTACCTGCTGCGCGGCGCCAGCCTGGCCACGCTCAACGAGGCCGGAAATCGCTGGGGCGGATGGGTAGCGTCGCAGGTCGGCGCTATGCCGGAGTTGCCGGAGCCGGTTCGCGAAGGGATTGAGGCGGAGATTGAGGGCGTGGGGTAGGAAGGAATGGCATTGCGGTTCGTGCTTTCCCACACTACCTACAGAAGTTGGTTTGCTATTCCGACCGGAGGTAGCTGATATGCCCATCAAGCCGTCCTATGCTCATAAGCCAAGAGAACCAAAGGAACCACACTCCGTGTAGAACCGTCCATCCGCGAACTTGTATCACGGGTTCGACCGATGTAGTCATTGGGATTGGGCTTACTTCGGTTTGGCAGGCGATATAGGTACGAGGTTGGCTTCTGAAACCTACACTGAGGCCGTCGAAAACGAATATTGACGTGCCATTATTCTTTCCCTCGATTATGTTCCAGGCTTGTGAGACGCCGAGGCGGGAAATCCAGCCGGGCAGAGGTGAAGGGATTATGGGACGGGAGGTATTGAACCACCATTGTGGAGGCGCAGTGGGTCCTACGTACCGCAAACCCCACTTTGAAGCGAATCGACGCATCGCGCGGGCCCGAAAGAAGTGCATGATGCGTACCGCGCCAAGGATGGCAACGACAAAGAAGACCACTTTGAGTAACATCACATCCGCCATAGTAGCGCCGGATCCGCTCATCTTCTTTCTGCGGCGCCGTAAAATTGCCCGTACCCAGGGGGCTTCTGAAGCGTCCAATGTTTTGTGCACGGCCATCGCTTCAAGTAAAGTGAGGGAACGTGATTACGAACTTTGCCAGGCGCGCGCACGATCATAACTGGGAGCTTGATCCCATCACGCGCTCCCTGCTCGATACCGACTTTTACAAACTGCTGATGCTGCAGTTCATCTGGAAGAACTTCCCCAGGGTTCACGCCACGTTTTCGCTTATCAACCGCACCAGCCATGCGCGACTGGGCGAAGTAATTGACGTGGAGCAACTGCGCGAGCAATTGGAAAATACTCGCCAGCTGCGCTTTACGCGGTCAGAGCTGATCTGGCTGGCAGGCAATAGTTTTTATGGCCGCCGCGGCATCTTCGAGCCGGCATTTCTTGATTGGCTGGAGAGGGATTTCCGGCTCTCGGATTATGAGCTCACAATAGACGGCGGGCAGATAAACCTGCGCTTTCACGGGCCGTGGTCGGCGACCTCGATGTGGGAGATTTACGCGCTCTCGATCATGGGCGAGTTGAAGACGCGCGCCAGCCTGAAGCCGCTGAGCGAGCTGGAACTCGACATTTTGTATGCGCGGGCCAAGACGCGGCTGTGGGAGAAGATGGAGCGGCTGCGCGGCGTTCCCTTGCTGAGCGTGAGCGACTTTGGCACGCGGAGGCGGCACAGTTTTTTGTGGCATGAGTACGTGGTAAACGCGATGCGCGACACCATCGGCTCGGGCTTTGCAGGAACGTCGAATGCGTATCTTGCCTACAAGCACGGTCTTGAGTCGATCGGCACCAACGGCCACGAACTGCCAATGGCAATGGCTGCCATGGCCGACAGCGATGAAGAGCTGCGAACAGCGCAATACCGGTTGCTGGAATTGTGGCAGCAAAGCTACCAGGGCGAATTGCTGATTCTGCTGCCTGACACCTTCGGGTCGACGCAGTTTTTGCGCGATGCGCCAGACTGGGTGGCGAACTGGACCGGCCAGCGCATCGACAGCAAAGATGCCTATGTGGCCGGCGACGAGTACATTGCGTGGCTGGAGCGGCGGCACCGCGATCCACGCAAGAAGCGCCTCATCGCCTCTGACGCGCTCGACGTGGAGCAGATCCTGGGCCTGCACGCCTACTTTTCCGGGCGATTGCGTAACGGCGCCACGCCAGACGACTTTCACTCGGCTGCGGACTTCAACGACTGCGAGCGCTGGGTTCCGGAGCGGCGCGTCCGCTTCAGCGCAGGCTGGGGTACGCTGCTGACCAACGATTTCAGGAATTGCAATCCGCAGGGCGGCGAGAATTTTAACCCGGTAGGCCTGGTGTGCAAGCTGACCGAGGTGGAGGGCCGGCCGGCGGTGAAGCTCAGTGACAATTACTCCAAGGCGCTGGGCGACGCCAAAGAGACCGAGCGCTACCGGCGCGTATTTGGCGTAGCGGGACTGGCCGATGTGCCGGTGCTGACCTAAGGTTCATGCGAAATGAACTTCGAAGCGCGCGCGGGTATCTATGCAGGCTCGCTCAGGGCCGAGCTCGCGGCGCGCAATCGGCGCTACGCGCGCGGACATGCCCACGCTGAGAGCTATGGAAGCGCGCCGGTGATCGTCTACGAGCCGGCAGACGGACGGCACGGCAATTTCTACGATGCGGCTTACGCGGCAATGCTGGGCCGGCCAGCGTGGATGCGCCGGTTCGACAAGATTCATACCCAGGGTGCGCGTTCGCTCCCGCGTCCCGCACTCGAGCCCTCGCGACGCTGGCGCGAACTTGATTCGTCGATGAGTTCCGATGCATTGCTTATGAACATTTTCTGCACGCCGGGAGTTGTGGAGTCTTCGGCGTTGCAGCGTGTGCTGGGTGTGGAGGCGGGGGCGGAGCCGGAGTTTGGGTGGAAGGCAAAGGTGCCGCTCGCGAATGGCCGATTCGACCGGACTGAAGTGGATATGCGGCTGGAGTCGCTGCTGGTTGAGGCCAAGCTGACGGAATCGGATTTCCAGCGCCGGTCGGCGGCGATTGTTGAAGCGTATCGAAACTTCGATGAGGTGTTTGACCGGGACTTGCTGCCGCGCGCGGCGATTCCAACAGCACGGCCGCGGCGGGCGAGCGAGTTCCCTGAAGACAATTCGCAGGAGTTTGAGAGCCTGGTCGCCGATCCCGATCTGTTCCCTTCCCTGAACCCGCTCGCGGATGATCCGATTGTGGATGTGCGCGTAGAGCCGGGCTATGAGAGCTATCAACTGATACGCAATGTGCTGGCGGCGTACGCAACGGGGTCGAGCTTTTGCGTTCTGCATGATGCGCGCCGGCTCGACCTGCGCGAGGCATGGTTTGAGGTGATGGCCGCGGTGAAGAGCGCGGAGTTGCGCGTGCGGCTGAAGGTAATGACGTGGCAAGAGCTGGCGGCATTTTTGCCTGAAGCGCTTCGCGAGTTTCTCGATGTGAAGTACGGGATTGTTGCGCCGGGATGCGAAGCCTCGCTGGTTGAAGGATTCGCAATCGAGCAATGAGCGGGCACGTTAAACTGCGACCTGCGCAGTCGATTCGGTTCTTCTGTCAGGAACCGAGATAGTTCAGGATGATGAAAAGCGAGACATAGCCAAAAACAATCACTCCCACGGCCGCGTAAAGGAGCCCGACCACAATTCCAACGAGTGATGGTTTTGCCCCTCTCGAACGAAAGCCAGTCAAGCCGCAGAGCAGAGCTGAGATCAGTGCTCCCAGACCCAGTATCCAGCCAGTTTTGAATCCTGGGAGAAATGCCGGGATCACAAACGCATAGATTGAGCCGACCAAGGCACCGAACAGGCAAGCCAACACAAACAAGAATAGCTCGCTACGTCCCCACCTATACTCGAACCATTTCCCGCCGGGGTTCGAAACTGATTGCAGCGGAATTGCCTTCATAACCCCAAAACCCTGCGGTTTTTCGCCTCATCTGGCGCAGCGCCCGCAAAGTCGTCGAACGCGCGATCAGTAACGCGGATGATATGGCTGCGCACAAAGTCAGACCCTTCACTCGCGCCGTCTTCAGGATTCTTGATGCAGCACTCCCACTCGACAACCGCCCAGCCGGGATAGTCGTACTGCGCCATCTTGCTGAAGATCTGCCCGAAGTCGATCTCGCCGTCGCCCAGTGAGCGGAAGCGGCCGGGACGGTTGATCCAGTCGAGGTAGCCGCCGTAGACGCCGGCGCGACCGCTGGGATTGAACTCTCCGTCCTTGACATGGAACGCGCGCACGCGCTCGTGGTAGATATCGAGAAAGGCAAGGTAGTCGAGCTGCTGCAGAACCATGTGGCTCGGGTCATAGAGAATGTTGGCGCGCGGGTGGTTGTTGACGGCCGCAAGGAATCGCTCGAAGGTCGCGCCGTCGTGAAGATCCTCGCCGGGATGCAGTTCGTAGCAGACGTCAACGCCGGCTTCGTCGAAGACATTCAGAATGGGCGTCCACAGGCGCGCGAGTTCTTTGAATGCTTCGTCGATTAACCCCGCGGGGCGCTGCGGCCAGGGATAGAAGAACGGCCAGGCCAGCGCGCCCGAGAACGTGGCGTGCGCCTTGAGGCCGAGGTTCATGCTGGCTTCAGCCGCGTAGTTGAGCTGCTGCACAGCCCACGCCTGTTTCGCCTTTGCATTGCCTGCAAGCTCAGCGGGAGCGAAGGCGTCAAGCAGCGCGTCAAACGCCGGATGACTGGCGACGAGTTGGCCTTGGAGATGCGTTGAAAGCTCGGTGACGGCGAGGCCGTGCTTTGACGCCGTGCCCAGCACCTCTTCGCAGTACGACTTGCTATCGGCCGCGAGCTTTAAATCGAAGAGTCGCGCGTCCCAGCTGGGAATCTGGATGCCTTCATAGCCGTGGCCCGCGGCCCATCCCGCCAAGCCGTCGAGCGTGTTGTAGGGCGCTTCATCGCCTGCAAATTGCGCTAGAAAAATTGCCGGTCCTTTAATTGTTTTCATTTCACTCCTTCGGAGCAGCTCTTAGCTGTTAGCTATTAGCTGTTAGCTTCATTGCGGTTGATTCTTAGAGTCGCGTCTGAAAAAGCACCATTCAGCAAGATATACACAACCAGTTCCGACGGCGATGCAACCGAGAGTCATCCCGGCTCGAAGTGCCAAATCTTTCGCCAGCGAATAACCGGGCCAACGAGGCACTAAGAACCATTCACCGAAAATTACGACGCCGCAGTAACACAGCAAAAGCGTTGCAACTACGCCCAAGATGATACGAAAAATGATCGAAGGCTTTATCGACATCTGATGCGCGCTCATTGCTAAAAATCTACCCATGCCTTTTGCTTGTCACTCTCGATTGTGCGCTCGATAAACCTCATGCCGCGTACTCCAGCTTCAATGCCCGGCAGCGTTGGCGGTATTGGATTCGGCGCGCCCTCTTTCCACGCGACGAGCGCATCGGCAAATTCTTTATAGAGCACCGCGAATGCCTCAAGATAACCTTCGGGATGGCCCGCCGGGGTCCGCGAAATCGCGCGCACGCCGGCGGTTAAATAGCCGCTCGACGCGTGATAAATCTCCTCGGGCTTGTCGAGCCATTTCACGATCAGGCGGTTCGGGTCCATCTGGCGCCATTCGATGGAACCCTTTTCGCCGTAGATGCGCAGACGCGGGTCGTTGATTTCGCCGGCGGCTACCTGCGAGCAGGCCAGCGTTCCGGCGGCGCCATTGCTCATTTGTACAAACGCGTTGCAGTCGTCATCGAGCGCGCGGCCTGCCACCACGCGACGCAGCGTCGCATTGATGGCTGTTACCCTGTGACCGCTTACATACTCCAGCAGGTGGAAGGCGTGGGTGCCAATATCACCGATGCAGCCACCAGGACCGTTGCGAGCGGGATCTGCCCGCCACTCGGCCTGCTTCTGGCCGGTTGTTTCGAGTGCAGTGCTGAGCCATCCCTGCATGTATTCGACGGCAACCTTGCGGACCTCGCCGATGGCGCCCGCCGCAATGATTGCCCGCGCCTCGCGCACCATCTGGTAGCCGGCATAAGTGTGGGTCAGGCCGTAGGGCAAGCCGAATTTTTTCACCAGGGCCTCGAGCTCAAGTACCTCGTCGTAGGTGGCCGTGGCGGGTTTGTCGCTCATTACCGGAATTCCGGCTTCAATGGCGGCGCGCGCAATGGGCAGGTGCAGATGATTAGGCGTGGTGATGACCACCATGTCGATGCCGTCTTCGCGATTGCGCTCGGCGTCAATCATCGCCTGGTAGCTGGAGTACGCCCGCGCCGGGTCGATGTGATACGCCTCGCCCGCCTCGCGCGAGCGTTCGGGCGACTGCGAAAACGCTCCGGCTACCAGCTCGATTTTGCCGTCGAGCTCAGCGGCAATGCGGTGCACCGGGCCGATGAACGCGCCATTGCCTCCGCCCACCATTCCCATGCGCAGCTTGCGACCCAATGCCATCTGATGCTCCTCCCGCGGCGCGCACATGCGATTCGCGCGCACTGTTCTCCGCGAGCCAGTCTACACTACCGGCGTTGCGGCGCGGTGCGATCGCAGTACGGGCCCCCGCGCGGAATCCCGCATCACGATCTGAAGGTGCCTCAATCCGCTAGAATGATCTTCGTTTATGAATCCCCTCGTCATCCCCGATTCGCCGCGCCGCTGGGATTGCCTCTCGCTCGGCGAGGTGATGCTGCGGCTCGACCCCGGCGAGGGCCGCATCGCCACTACGCGCCAATTCCAGGTGTGGGAGGGCGGCGGCGAATACAACGTAGCTCGCGGGCTGCGGCGCTGCTTTGGCCTGCGCACCACCATTGCAACGGCGCTGGCCGACAACCCCATCGGCCGGCTGGTTGAGGACTTCATTTTGCAGGGCGGCGTGGATACATCGCTGCTGCGCTGGGTTCCGTATGACGGCGTGGGCCGCACGGTCCGCAACGGGCTCAACTTTACCGAGCGCGGCTTTGGCGTGCGGGCGGCGGTGGGCTGCAACGATCGCGGACATACGGCAATCAGCCAGGTGAAGCGCGGCGATTTTGATTGGGAGTCGATCTTCGGCGCGGAGAATGGCTCGCGGTGGATGCATACCGGGGGAATTTTCGCCGCGCTCTCGGCATCCACTGCCGATGTGGCCGTGGAGGCGATGGACGCAGCGCGAAAATACGATACGCCGATCTGCTACGACCTGAACTATCGCGACTCGCTGTGGAAATCGATTGGCGGCAAGGCCAAGGCGCAGGAGGTGAACCGCGAGCTTGTGCGCAAGGTCGACGTGCTGCTGGGCAATGAAGAGGATTTCAGCGCGATGCTGGGCATTGCCATCAAGGGCGTGGGCGACGACTTTGATGAGTTGCCGATTGCAGGCTATGCAGAGATGTTGCGCGAAGTGGCCGCGGCGTATCCCAACCTGAAATTGATAGCGAGCACGCTGCGAACCGCGCAGACGGCCAGCCGCAACGCGTGGGGCGCGATTGCGATTTATGAAGACAAGATTGTGCATGTGCCGCAGCGCGAAATCGACATTCTCGACCGCGTGGGCGGCGGCGACAGCTTTGCCTCGGGGCTGATTTACGGGATCCTCGCCGGAAAAGGTATTGAGTGGGCGGTTAAGTGCGGAGTGGCGCATGGAGCATTGGCGATGACCACGCCAGGCGATACCAGCATGGCAACGCTTGCCGAGGTGGAACGCATCATCAAGGGCGGGTCGGCGAGAATTGCGCGGTGAGGCCAGCTTTTAGCTATTAGCTATTAGCTTCATCTCGGGTGATTCTGCTCCTTCAACTGGCCCCCGGGAAATCTAAGAGCTAAAAGCTAACAGCTAATAGCTTGTGGAGAAACAATGCCGGAAACTACTCAGGAAATTCTCGAACGCGTCGGGCTTATTCCGGTGCTGCGCGCGAAAAGCGTTGCCCAGGGCCGCGCCGTTGTTGAAGCCATGATGGCCGGTGGCGTGACTGTTGTCGAAGTCACCATGACCGTGCCCAATGCGGTCGAGCTCATCAAACAACTGAAGAAAGAATTCGGCGAAGAGCTCCTGCTGGGTTCGGGCACGGTGACCACGGCCGACCAGTGCCAGGCCACCATCGATGCGGGCGCGGAGTTTGTGGTCAGCCCGAGCCTGCATCACGACGTCATCCGCGTGACCAGGGATAACAAAAAAGT
>JBEKCW010000214.1:0-8821 GCA_050014675.1 Occallatibacter sp.
CAGCCGTAAGTGGAGGAACCCGGAGCTGATCGACCTCGCCCGGAATCTGCGCCGCCTGTCGGGTGATTTGACCTTTCACATGAGTCACACCGAGAGCAAGGTGTTTCCCTACATTGAGGCGCTCGAACGCAGCAGAAACGACGGATCGCCGCTGGGACCGTTATCGGCGACACAGGCCGAAAATCTGATTGAAGAGGTCATGGTCGGCCATACCCCCGCCGGAGATACTCTGAAGCAGATCGAAGCCGATACCAACGGATTCACACCGCCCGAAGATGCCTGCCCCGATATGGTCGGCCTCTATGATGGGTTGAAGGAACTAGCAAACAAGCGCAGCAGCCATGTTCAGCTAGAGGGCTACATTCTCTTTCCCCGCGCGCTCGCTCTGGAAAAGGAAGTGCTGGCGGCGTAAGGTGCAAGTTCTCAGCCAGTAGCCAATAGCCAATAACTCGCAGCCAGTCGCTTCCATATGCTTGTCGGTGGTTCTTCCCTACTGGCTACTGGCTATTGGCAATTGGCTACTGGCTATTTCGCCACCGGCAGCACCGCCAGCACCCGGCAGCGATGCTTGTCGGCCGCGCTCCATGCCAGCGGCATCTCGCTTTCCATGCAGGCGCAGTCGCCGGCTTCCAGAATCTCGTGCATTCCTCCGGCCTCAAGCCGCAGCTTGCCTTCCAGCACATACACCAGGCCGTTGCTCTGGTGGGTGGCATCGATTGCAACCGACGATCCTCCGGGCGGAAATTCGATCATCTGCGCGCTGATGCGGCAGCCCGAACCGGTAGCGTTCAGCGGCGTCACCTTCACCGATTCAGGCCCGCGAGTGGTCCCCTGCAGGTGCGCCTTACGGGTGATGGCAAGCGTGTGATGCGCGGGCTCGGCGAAAAAGTAGCTGAGGCCCACACCGTAAACCCGGCAGATGGTGGCCAGCGTGGGCAGCGTTGGAATCATCCGGTCGGTTTCGAGCTTTGACAACAGCGCCGTCGATAGCCCGGTTTCAGCCGCAAGCCGCGAGAGCGTGAGCCGCTTTTGAGTTCGCAGAGACCGCAATTTCAGTCCGATGCAATAAGGTTCCAGAGACCATTGGGCGTACGAAACAGTCTTCGGCATTGATCGCTCCCTTTAAGTGTTAGAACATTGCTAACAAGTCTTTCACCGGCATTGCCGACCCGCCATGGATGAAACCGTGCCCCATCCATCGAGCGTCTTTTGCTCGATGGATGGGAGACCACATAGGCCAACCAACGACAAATCCCGTTCTTGTTTCTTTTTAGTGTACGGCAACATCGCACATGCAATCCGTAATGCAACCGGTAAACAATAGTGCAGCAAAATGCATGACGAAAGTGACGACTCGCACCGGACCCCGTTCAATGCAAATACGCCGTTTGGGCAGCTCGGGCGCGACAGTTTACATTCTTAAAGAGCGCGTGTTACAACGCCAGTTGCAGCCGGCTGCTGCTTACCCAAGGCTCCAGGGCCGGCGATTGAATGCCCTGCGCGCGAACGCTCACGGGCAGCCTGCGCATCAGGACAACTGAGCGCCGGAAAAATGTATCTATCCGCAATGAGACTCTGGCTTCATTGCGTAAATCCCCCATCAAGAGGCCGAAACTTCATGACCAGTTATGCTTTTCGCATTTTCATAAATAGACACGCCCTTCGCATTCGCCATCAATCTGTCCGCGCCGCATGCGCGCTTTTCGTAATAGTGCTGGGCGCAAGCCTCGCCTGCCCCGCCAGCGCTGCGCCGGAGAAGAAGCCGGCCCCACCGCCCGATGTGCTGGTGCTGAGCGACGGCGACATATTGCACGGCAAGTTTGTAAACGAGATTGGCGGCAAAGTAACGTTCCATACCGATTCACTTGGAGACGTGACGCTGGCATGGGACAAGATCAAGGAACTGCACACCACCGAGAAATTCGGAGTACTTGAGCAGAGCGCCACCCTCAAGGGTAAGCATGCAACTGCCAATACACCGACCGGTACGGTCGATGTGAGCGACGGAAAGCTTACGGTAAATGCCGAGGGCGCGCCCGCCACGATTCCGGTCGCCAAGGCGGAGTTTGTGATGGATGAAGCCGTGTTGCGCAAGCAGGTGCTTTCTGAACCTGGCTTTTTTGCCGGATGGAACGGCGCTGCAACGGCAGGCGCAACAATCGTCTCGTCAACCACCGATCAGTACACATTTTCAGGCGCGCTCAACCTGGTGCGCACGGTTCCGGTGGCTCCGTGGCTCAACCCGCGCAACAAAACCCTGTTCGCCTTCAACGAGTCCTACGGCAAAATCACCCAGCCGGCCTATTCGTATCCCGCAGTTCCACCGGCCCCAGGTAACGTGCCGGTACCCGCAACAGTCACCAAGTCATCCATTTCGCACCTCGGAGCTGAGCGCGACGAGTACTTCTCTCCCCGGGTTTATGCGCTGGTCCAGGTAGCGTTCGATCACAACTACGCGCAGGATTTGCAGCTGCAGCAGATTTACGGCGGCGGCTTTGGATGGACCCTGATGAAAAAGCCCAATCAGGAAGCAGACCTCAAGGGCACCATTCAGTACGAGAAGCAGCAGTTCATTCCCAACACCGGCAACACGAATCAGGATCTGGTTGGCTCCACATTCGCGGCAACCTATCAGCTGCAAGTGAAAAAAGTCAGCTTTTCACAGGCCGTATCCTACATTCCCGCATACAACCAGATGAACGCCTACTCCGCCAACGAGACCGACACCGTTGCCTTTCTAACCTTCAAAGGCTTCAGCTTTTCGGTGGGGACGCTCGATACGTATCTGAACGATGCGCCGTTCGGCGCGACGTCATCGACCCCGCCCACCAAGCCGAACTCGTTCCAGTTGACCATGGGCCTTACTTACGTAATCAAGTCAAAATACTGAGGCACATTTCAACCGGTTTGCAGGCCCGCAAAGCGCCGCGGCTTTCAGTAACCGCGCCACTTTGCGGCTCTGCTGCAACAGGTTCCCTAAACTCAATAAATTCACACAATTCGCCTTTTCGCCGCCCCGCACAGTCAAGGCTCTCACGCCCCTAAAACACGTTCGAGAAACCTCTCTGTGGAAAACAAGTGACATATGTAGCATAGAGTTACCACGCTATGGCCACGGCAGATTACAGTTAACTAATAAGTAATTGCAACTGGTTACTTTTCTCATGAAAATATCCAAATTGCATATGCTGTGCCCACCCCGAATTATGCATAATGAATTCAATTCAAAGTAAAAACGGCGCTCAAAGAGGCGCCGGGGGCTGTGATTTTTTTGTACTTGTTTTCCCCCAGTAGATTGCGAGCGTTTTCGGAGCTGGTTTTGCCATAATTCGGGCTTAGCCCACCGCGGTGAATCATCGTGTGCTGGACCGGTTTTGCGGCACCTGTGCGTTGGGGCCCGTACCGGTCAGCTGCGCTGAATCAGCTGTTTCGGGATCTCCCCTGTTGGTCTTTCCCTGAACGCTCAAATGAAGCGTTGCCCACGCTTGCCCTGATCGGGTGAGCCCTGCCTTTTTTCTCGCCGGAACCCGGGCGAGGCAAGCGTGGAGAAACGCGGAAAAGCGTTGGTTTTGGATGGAGAACCCTGAATCGGGGCCGGCAAGCGAAAGCCACCAGGCTTATACATTCGGCAAATTCCGGCTGGAGTCCGACGGCACGCTGCTGCGCGGCGAAGAGCACGTGCGGCTGACCGCAGGCGAGCTTGCCTGCCTGCGGTTGCTCCTTGAACGGAGGGGCAAAGTGGTGACTTACGCTGAGCTGAGCCGGGCCATGGGGCACGGCACGCGCGTCGATGCTGAAAACGTTAGTCAAGCGATCGCAACTCTGCGGCGCCATCTCGAGCCTGAAGACCACATCCAGCCGGTCCTGAAGCGGGGATTCCGATTTACAAGCGACGCATGGGGATCGACAACGGCGTTGCCGCATGTAGCCATACTTCCCTTTGTTGCCGAGTTCGGAGTCGCGGAATATCTGGGCACGGCAGTGATCGACGGGGTTGTAGACCGACTCGCGCGCAGGCGGCCTGCCGTTTGTACCCTGGCCGCGAAGGAGTCGGTAGGCACGTTGGCGCGGCGCGGACTCACCGCCCTTGAAATCGGCCGCGCCATGCGCGTCGACATGGTTCTGACCGGCACGCTGCGCGCCCTGCCTGCGCACCACCGCATGCGCGCCGAAATGATCCAGGTTGAAAATGGACGCCCGTTGTGGACTGAAGACGTGCTGGTGGAGCGGGTCCACTTTACCGGGCTGGAGGAGGAGCTGGCGCGGCTGCTTGCGTCGCGGCTCGAAGGCGGAGCGGTTTCAATATCGGCGACGGCCGAGCAGGATGGCGACGAAGAGCGCGAGCCGCATAATAGCGAGGCCTACGAACTCTACCAGCGGGCCCGATTCGAGTGGCAGTCGCTGGAACGGCACCGGATGCAGGACGCCGTGCAGCATTTGACGCGCGCCAGCGAACTCGACCCGTCGCTGACGGCCGCGCGCATTGACCTTGCCCACCTCGCCATAACAGAGGCGTTCCACGGCTATCTGTCCCCGGCGGCCTCCGTTGACCTGGTGCGGCGCGCGGCCCGGCCGGGATTGGAAGACGTCCCCGGCGGAGAAGCCATTCTGCCCGCAGTAGGCTGGGTAAGCTTCCACTACGATCGCGATCTGCGTGCGGCCCTGCGCGCGTTTGAGCGCTCCAGCCATTTGCCTCACGATTCGTGGGTGTCTCGCGCGCGCGTCATGCTGGCGCTGAGCCGCCGGCGCTTCGATGAGGCCGCGCATCTCATCCACGATAACCTCATCGCCGATCCCTTCTCGGCATGGCTGCACGCGCGGCGGGCATGGACTCTCCACCTGGTTGGCGATGCAGCAGCGAGCATGCGCGCGACCAATGCCGCGCTCGAGAAGTTTCCCTTGCATGAAGGGGTTGAGCTTTACGCGGGGATCATTCTCGCCTTCAACGGCGAGGCGGAGCGCGCCGTGGAACTCGCCCGCGCCCTGGCGCATCGGCGGCCTTACTTCGATCCCGCGTCGGCCGTTCATGCCTATGCGCTGGCAATTGCCGGACGCCGTGATGAAGCTTATTCAATTCTGGAACGAATGGAATGGATGGGCCACGAACGCTACGTGCTGAATTCGCTCTCGCAGGCAGCGTACGTGGCGCTGGGCGAACACAACCACGCGCTGGCTGAACTGCGTGCCGCGAACGAAGCTCGGTGTCCATGGTTCTTCCAGGCGCTCGCCGATCCACGCCTTGCCCCGCTCCACAATGCGCCGGAGTTCAGAGATCTCGAGCAGATTCCGGTGAATATGGAACGCGCGGCGCGGAGCGATTGAGCAAGTCAGCGAGTCAGCAAGGCAGCGGTCGTCAACGGTTCATCTCAGGCACAACAATCCGTGCCCCGTCAATGCGACATCTTTCAGTCGCATGGGCGGGAAACCCAAGAACCCACCCTCCCGACTTTGGAAGTCTCCCACCCATTTCGCAAATGATGCGAAATGGGTGGGGCACGGGGCGAGTCGACATGCCGGCAAGCCGCCCATCCGCGCAACCCTCACTACGCAGATCGGCACAATGTCCTACCGGCTATTGGCTACTGGCTACTCCCTCGCGCCCCTTCAGGGCGCGCCCCGCTGCCGCGCCCGACGCCCATGCCCACTGAAAATTGAATCCGCCCAGGTGGCCGGTTAGGTCCACTACCTCTCCGATAAAGTAGAGCCCGGGCACGCTGCGGCACTCCATGGTCTGCGCTGAAAGCGCGCTGGTGCTCACGCCGCCGGCCGTCACTTCGGCCTTCTCGTAGCCCTCGGTTCCGCTCACGGTAAACTTCCACGCATGCAGCCGCCTCTCCAACTCATCGAGCGCGTGATTGGTCCAGCTCACCGGCGCAGCCACGTCGAGCAGTCGGTCTGCGAGCCGCGCAGGCAGCGAGGCGCGCAGTGCCACCCTCATCGCAGCTGCATCACGCCGCGCATGCGCCGGCCACAGCGGCGCAAGCAGGTCCTCGCCCGGCGCAAAGTCGATGCGGATCGCTTCAGGAGATTTCCAATACGACGAGATCTGCAGAATCGCCGGCCCACTCAGTCCGCGATGGGTAAACAGCATCTTCTCACTAAAGCTGCGCTTGCCTACGCTCACAATTACCGGCGCGGAGACTCCGGCCAGCTCGACAAACTGTTCGCGCTCCTCGCCGGCCAGAGTGAGCGGAACCAGCGCCGGACGGCAGGGCTCGATCGGAACGCCAAACTGCCGCGCAATCTCGTAGCCGAAGCCCGTCGCGCCCATCTTTTCGATCGACAACCCGCCCGTAGCCACAATCAACGCAGGCGCAGTAAACACGGCGCCGCCGGCCACCACCGTGAACTCGCCCGATGAATCGTTGCGGCGCACTTCGCTCACCACTGTCCCGATAATTACGCGCACGCCTGCCTGGGAGCACTCGGCCATCAGCAGGTCCACAATCTGCTGCGCGCTGCCATCGCAAAAAAGCTGGCCCAGCGTCTTCTCGTGATACGCGATGCCGTGCCGCTCCACCAGTGCGATAAAATCAGCCGGCGTGTAACGTGCCAGCGCGCTCTTAGCAAAGTGGGGATTGGCGCAGAGAAAGTTGTCAGGTCGCGTGTGCAAATTTGTGAAGTTGCACCTTCCGCCGCCGGAGATCAGGATTTTCTTGCCCGGCCGCTCCGCGCGTTCGAGCACCGCAACGCGCAGCCCGCGCCGGCCGGCCTCGATCGCGGCCATCAATCCCGCCGCGCCCGCTCCCAGAATCAGAACATCGAATCTCGCCGCTCTCACTGTGCCTATCGTTCCAATCCCGGGCTTCAATCCTGATTTGTCTAGAGCACTCGCGAGCAGCCCCATCAGACCTCTTGTTCTTCGTCCACCGGAGGCAGAAGATCGTCTCTACGCGCCGCCCACACGTAAAGCGTGGGCAACAGGAAGATGCTGATGACGAGGTTCGCCAGTAAGCCGCCTACAATCACAATGGCAAAGGGGCGCTGCGAGTCGGAGCCGATAGCATGAGACAGCGCTGCGGGTAACAGGCCCAGTGTCGCCACCAGCATGGTCATAATAATCGGCCGCAGGCGTAGTACCGACCCTTCAACCGCCGCTTCCTTGATGGTGTTGCCGCGCGACCTCAGCTGATTGATGAACTCGATCATGATGACGCCAACCTGTACCGACACACCAAACAGCGCCAGAAAACCCACCGCTGAAGAGACTGAGAAGTTGGTGCGGGTAATAAACAGCGCCAGCGGGCCGCCCACCGAAGCCATGCCCACACTCACCAGGATCACCATGGCCCATTTGAATGACCGGAACATGGTGTAAAGAATGATGAAGATCACGAGCAGCGTGATCGGCACAATAATCATCATCCGCTGGTTGGCGCGTTTCTGGCTCGCATATTCGCCGGCCCACTCAAGATGATAGCCGGCGGGTAAATGCACGTTGCGGTGAACTTTTGCAATGGCTTCTTCGACAGTCGAACCCAGATCGCGCCCGCGCACTGAATACTTGATTGCGATGTAACGCTGGCCGCCTTCACGATAGATCTCTTCGGCGCCGTCGTCGGTTGAGACGCTCGTGAGCTGCGCCAGAGAAACCCGCTCGCCCGAGGGTGCAAGCAGGCGGACGTTCTCGATCGCCTCCTGCGTGTCGCGGAACTGCCGCTGGTAGCGCAGGGTCACGTCGAAGCGCGCCTCGCCCTGCTGCACCTGCGTCAGAGCGCTCGAGCCCACCGCGGTCTGGATTGCGTCCTGAATGTCGTTGGCGCTGATGCCCCATCGCGCCGCTGCCTTGCGGTCAACCTGCAAATTCAGGTTCGGCTGGCCAATCACGCGAAAAATGCCCAGGTCCGCCACTCCAGGCACTCCGGCCATCTGCGACTGTACCTCATCGGCATATTGCTCCAGAGTGCGCAGGTCGTCGCCATACAGCTTCACGGCCAACTCGCCCTTTACGCCGCTCACAGCTTCTTCCATGTTGTCTGAGATCGGCTGCGAGTAATTCCAAATCACGCCGGGAAACTTCGAAAGCTCCGTGTCCATGGCCGCGATCAGTTCTTCCTTGTTCTGGTGGAAGGCCGGCCGCCACTCTTTTTTCGGTTTCAAGTCCACGAAGTACTCGGTGTCGAAAAACCCCGTCGTGTCAGTGCCGTCGTCGGGTCTTCCCGTCTGGCTCACTACGTCGGTCACCTCGGGAAACGACGCCATCACAATGCGTGCCCGGTTGGTAAAGTCAACCGATGTAGTCGGCCCCTCGCTGGGCGCAAGCGTTCCACGCACCCAGATCGAACCTTCATCAAGGTGCGGCAGAAACTCCGAGCCGATCGGTCCGCCCATCGCAAGATAAACCCCGAACGCGAACAATCCAGCCGCAATACCCAGGGTCCAGTTGCGGTGTTCGATCGCCGATCGCACCGCCACCCGATAGTGCGCCGTGAGCCACTCCATCAGCGGATTGCTCCACTCCTTGGCGCCCTTGCGGAACAGAAAGCTCGCCATCACCGGCGCGACCACAATGGAGAAAAGCAGCGCGCCAAAAAGAGCGAACGAGACTGTCCACGCCATGGGCTTGAACAGCCGGCCTTCAACCGCCTGCAGCGTGAAAATCGGCAGATACGAAGTGATCACGATCGCGCGTGCGAAGAATACCGGCCGCTGCACTTCGTGTGCCGCGTTCTGAATCTTGATGGCCGGGTTGCGCCGGTCCTCTTTGCGCCCCAGGTGGCGGATGATGTTCTCGATCATCACCACCGATCCATCTACCAGCATGCCGAAATCAAGCGCTCCCAGCGAAAGCAGATTGGCTGGAATATGGCTGAGGTTGAGG